>JAEWTC010000001.1 GCA_023459675.1 Bacillota bacterium
GCGATACCAGCCTTCTGCCAGGCGCGCTGGTGGATATCTTCCGGTTTGAGGAAGCCAACCGTGTGCCGATTGAAACAGGCGGCCGCCCCGCGATTGCCAAGCGCATCCTGCTGGGCATCACCAAGGCTTCGCTTGCAACCGAAAGCTTCCTGTCGGCGGCGTCGTTCCAGGAAACCACGCGTGTGCTGACGGACGCCGCCATCAAGGGCAAGGTGGATCCGCTGCTTGGCCTTAAGGAAAACGTTATCATCGGCAAACTGATACCTGCCGGAACCGGCATGCCACGGTATAAGGATATCGAGTTGGTCGAGAACTTCTAATCAACGCAAAGCGGCAGAATGTATCGACTTCTGCCGCTTTTTACTTCGCTTGGGAGGCCGTTATGGCGTATCGCACTTTATACCGGGAATGGAGACCCGCCGTATTTGCCGACGTACTGGGGCAGAACGCCGTGGTGAAAACGTTGAAACGGCAGATTGTTACGGGAAGAATAGCGCACGCGTATCTGTTTTGCGGTTCCAAGGGCACGGGAAAAACGTCGCTGGCAAAGATACTGAGCCGGGCGATTAACTGTCAGCAGCCCGATCAGGGCGAGCCCTGCGGCGTGTGCGAGGTTTGCCGGGCTATTCTTTCTGAAAGCACGCTGGATGTGCTTGAACTCGACGCCGCCAGCAACAACTCCGTAGACAACGTGCGGGAGTTGCTGGAACAAGTGCGTTACCCCGCGCAGGTCGGCAAGTACAAGGTTTACATCATCGACGAAGTTCATATGCTTTCCACGGCTGCTTTCAACGCGCTTTTGAAGACGCTGGAGGAGCCGCCGGAGCATGTTGTGTTTATCCTCGCAACCACGGAGCCGCAGCGCATTCCCGCGACGATCCTAAGCCGTGTGCAGCGTTTTGACATTTCCCGCATTCCCGCTCCTCTCATTCAGGGACGGATGGAGGAAGCGCTGCGCAGGCTTCAGATCACGGCGGAACCGGAAGCCTTGCAGATGATTGCGCGCGCGGCCGAAGGCGCGATGCGCGACGCTTGGAGCATTCTGGATATGGCGGTTTCGTCCGCGGTGGAGGATACGATCACAACGGAAATCGTGCGCGATATTCTGGGCGCTGCGGATAAGGAAACGCTATTTCGCTTCGCAGATGTGCTGGCACAGCGCTCCACACGGGGTGTGATGGAAGAGATCGATCACCTCATCCGTGCCGGGCACGAAGCGCAGGTATTTCTCAGGGAAATGACCCGTCATCTGCGCTCCCTGCTGATTGTCAAAGTAATGGATCACGGAGCAGCTGCGCTGCTGCAGATCACCCAAGAGGATGAGAAGCGCTACCGGACGCAGGCGGACCAATTCTCGCAGGAACGCTTAACGCGTATGGTCGGCGGCTTAATGGCGGCCGACAGCGAATTGCGATTTGCTTCCTCACCGCGAATCGGCCTTGAAGTTGACATGCTGCAGGCCTGCGAAGACCAAGCGGGCGAAACGATGACCGCGCTCAATGAACGTGTTTCGGAGCTGGAGCTTAAATTGCGGCAGCTGCCGGATGCTTCTGCCGTGGCTGTTTGGCGCAACGCTGCGTCAAAATCGGCGGAGAGCGGTTCGGTTTTAGCCGAAAGCGATACCGGTAAAATTGCGCAAACACCGATTGCCCATGAGAACGAAAACCACAAGCCGTCCGTTTCGAACTCCGAACCTGCGGCCGCGCAACATAACGAGGCGCTTCAGGATACGGAAATATGGAAAGCGGTGCTCAAGCAGTTGGCCGTTTCCGAACCCGCAACGTTCGGCCTCCTGAAACGGGAACGCTTCTTAGGCGAGCAGGACGGCGTATTTCGCGTACAGGTTCCGCAGGAACGCAAGAACTTTTCTTACGCAAGCTTAAGAAGGCAGGAAAAGATCGACGCGATTTCCCAAGCGCTTACCGCTGCCGGGAATAGACCTTTGCGTTTTGAAGCGGTTCTGGAGGGCGAGGCTGCGGTGCGGCCATCGGGGGTACAGGAAAATATTCAGATGCTTGCCGATATGGTGGGCAGGGACTTGCTGCAAATCGACGATTCTGAGGAGTGAGTTGAAAATAAGCGATAACCGCATCGGATACCCCAATGCTTCCGCCGTCGGATATAAGCACGATCTCGGACAGCATTTTTTATATGACGTTAATCTATTGGCCAGGCTGGTTAAGAAAACCGGACTCTCCAACCGGGATACGGTGTTGGAAATCGGCCCGGGCATGGGCAGCCTGACGCGCGTTTTGTGTGAAACGGCCTTGAAGGTGATCGCCGTCGAAGTGGACCAGGCGTTAATCCCTGCGCTTCAACGCTTGTCCGCCGAACTGCCCAACCTGCAGTTGATCCATCAGGACATTCGAAAATTAGACCTTCACAGCATCCCCCTAGGGGAGAACTTTTGGGTTATCGCCAACATTCCCTACAACATCACATCGCAGATCTTTGATCTGTTCTGGGGTACAGGTTTGCCTGTGCGCACCATGTGCGTTATGGTGCAAAAAGAGGTGGCGGACAAACTGACCGCCACCCCCGGGGACCCTGCTTTTGGTTTGATGAGCGTTCGCTGTAGATATTACTGCGAACCGGCAATCCTGGCGCAAGTTCCCGCTTCTTCGTTTACACCGCCGCCGAAGGTGGACAGCGCTTTTGTGAAGCTTGTGTTCCGGCCTTTGCAAGCGGCTTTCAGCGTTGATGAAGCCATGCTCTGGCGATTGACGAAAGCCGGTTATGCGATGCGAAGGAAAACGCTGGTGAATGCCTTGAAGGCCGTATTGCCGGTTTCCGCGGATAAAATCCGGGAAGCGCTTGCCGGACTGGGTTTACAGCCGACGGTTCGCGGGGAAGAGTTATCGATTGAACAATGGATTCACCTGACGCGTTGGTTTTCGAAAGGTTAATACGAACCGCCGCCCATGGACTGCATCAGCGCGTTGCTGATATCGGGCGGGAGGTTCTGGATTACGGTAAGAACCGTCATCATCATGCTCTGCTGCATGGCCTGCATGTAGGCGTTAAGCTCTTCCTGGGACATCCGCAGCATCTGTGTGGAAGCCTCGGGAGTAGCGCCCTGTAAGGCGGTAAAGAAACCGCTGTCCGGCTGCGTAACAGTGTGGAAGTTGATGGTGATCAGGCTGGCGTCGGCCATCGCGGCTTTCAGGTCTTCAATGCTGCCGTCATGCGTATACAGGCTGAACGACGTATCTTTCGCCGCGTCGCTGTGCTCGGCATTGAAAGAGAGCAATACGGATTCCTGACCCGTTGCGCCCGTGTTGTACATGGTTAAGGCAACCTCACCCGTGGTTTGATTCGGGGTGGACCGGTCGCAGCTGAAGTTTGCGAGAAATACAGGTTTCTGATCGAACGAGTTGATCGCGATGTTTCCAGATGCGAAGGTGTCGCTCATGTAGAGCGAGCCCTGTTCGTTGAGATAATCCGTTTCGCCTTCGTATACGCGTACGTTCATCTGATAGAACTTCGCTTGATCAACCGTCGTCTTTGTCAGCGTGAAGGATGCGCCGCCTTCAACGCCATCCACCGTACCGCCGAAGACTACCTGCATTGCAACGAACTCGCCGCCCTTGGTATATTCTGTGACGGTTACGTTCATGTTGCCTTCATCAATCGACTGTTGAAGCTGGCCGATCTGGGCATCCACAACGGTTTTGATCTCTTCTTGCGTCATCGAAGGAGAGCTCGCTACCATCTGGCTTTCAATCTGCTTGCGAACGATGGACAAGCCAACGGCGCGTTTGAGATCTTCCTTGGTCAGAACGGTTACGGCCTTCTGGTCGGCACTATCGCTGCCTTCAAGGGTAAACTCGCCGGTTTCAATTGTCTGCGCAGTTTGAATATCTCCGATGAAGGTAAGCAGTTCATCGTCGACCCCCATCATGTTCATTGCCTGTTCTTCGGTCATGGTGCCGTCCATCATGGCCTGGAACATGTCGCCGCTGAACATCGAGCTGCCGGCAAGCATCTCGGGGTTGTTTTCCATTTGCTGGGTCATCAGGGTTTTCAAGTCCTCCCAGCTGAAATACAGCGGGGTGACGCCAAACGCCTGGCTTTGCACATACGCGCCGTTTTCATCCACGCGGAACAGCGCGGTGAACGCGTCCGTATTGTTGAGCACAAGCGCCAGCGCGCCGTACCCTTCCGGCATGGTTTGTATCCGCAACGCGGCGATTTCTGCGATTTGGGTAAGTTCAGTGATTGCCGCAAGCTGTGCGCCCGGCTCAATGGTGATTGTCGTTAAGGTTTCCATGCCTTCGGCAAACGCGGGTGCGACTGCGAATACGAGCAGCACGAGACTAACGATGAAACTTAAGAACTTTTTTTTCATACGGGATTACCTCCTCAAGCTGTGAATGTGGTTCTGATACAGTATATACGCAAGAAACGCTTCTGAATATACTTATTGCGCACAAACCCTTTGTTTTTGTACTAATTGTCACCTGGGGCGGTCGAACGGCTCGGCTTCAGCCAAACGGTTTCGTTTACGATCGATGTATAGCTCTGGATGATCTTCACCACCTTCACGGAAACATTCGTGTCCGCATAATCAAGGGGCAGGGAGCGCGGTTCGTTTGCTTGTTGCATGGCAATGGCCAGCGACGCCGCCTGGGTTATGCTATCTGCGGAAATACCGCCGATAACCACCGTACCTTTATCCAAAACTTCCGGGCGTTCCGTGGACGTTCGCACCAAAACACCGCAAAAATTGAGGATTGCGCTTTCCTCGCTGAGCGTTCCGCTGTCGGAAAGCACAACCAGGCTGTGCATCTGCAAGTGGTTATAGTCAAAAAAGCCGAGAGGTTTTACGTTGCGCACCAACGGGTGAAACCGGAAATTCCGCGCTTTAATGAACTTCTGCGTTCGCGGATGCGTGGAGTAGATAACGGGTACGCCGTAGCGTTCAGCCATTGTATTGATGGCCGTCATCAGTGAGAAGAAATTGTCTTCGATGTCTATATTCTCTTCGCGATGAGCGGAAACCAGTATATAGTTGCTGTCTTCCAGATTCATACGCCGCAGGATATCGCTCTTTTGAATATCGGGCATCGCCGTTTCCAATACTTCGCGCATCGGCGAGCCGGTAACAAAAATGCTCTTCCCGTCCATGCCTTCCGAGAGAAGATAGCGGCGGGAATGCTCGGTGTAGGGGAGATTAACGTCGCTGATATGATCGACGATTTTCCGGTTGATCATCTCGCTGACGTTCCAATCCCAGCAGCGGTTGCCGGCTTCCATATGAAAAATCGGTACTTTCAGCCGTTTGGCGGAAATCGCCGCCAGCGCGCTGTTGGTATCGCCCAGGATCAATAAGGCGTCCGGCTTTTCCTGTACGAGCACGCGATAAGTTTGGGCAATGATCGCGCCCATCGTTGCGCCGAGATCCTCGCCTGCGCAATTCAGATAATAATCCGGGTTGCGCAGCTTCAGCTCCCGGAAAAAGATCTCATTGAGCTCTGGATCATAATTCTGCCCCGTATGAACGACGATATGATCAAAATACCGGTCAGCGCAGCGCATAACGGCGGATAGGCGGATAATCTCCGGCCTTGTGCCGAGGATGGTCATCAGTTTCAGTTTGGGCACATCATCATCTCCGTATGCTTATTCTTCGAACATCTGGTGGTAGGTATCCGGGCGGGATCCGTCAAACACCTCGCTGGCCCACATGAGGGTTACCAAATCGCCGCTGCCGGTGTTCTCCAGAATGTGTACATAGCCGGGGGGAACGTCGATCACCGTGAGATGATCGCCGGAAACCTCATAGGTATAAACCGTGTCGCCGAACAAATCGCGGAAGCGGATCACGCCATTGCCCGCAACGACGATAAATTTCTCATGCTTGGTATGGTGCCAATGCGAGCCTTTGCTGATGCCGGGCTTGGTTACGTTAACGCTCACCTGCCCGTAGCCGCCCATGTGGAGAAGCTCCGCAAAACTGCCGCGCAAATCGCCGTGCGTTTTGGGATTATAAGCGAGCTGATCCGGCGGGAGAAAGCTTTGATAGGTGGCGAACAGCTTACGCACAAAGGGATCGCGCTGATTGGGCAAATTTAGCGTCGTACGGACGGATTGAAAACTATGCAGCAGGGTGACGATTCGTTTGAGCGTAACGGAATGCTCTGGCTCCACCACACAGTAGCCGTTGGAGGATGGGATGGGGGAGCCGTTGAGCGCCTGGATGAACGATGTGACGACGTCGTCGATATATGCCAAGCGAATCACATAAGCTGGATCAGAAATGGTGATCGGCAATCCGCGGGCAATATTGTAACAGAATGTCGCAACGGCGCTGTTGTAATTCGGCCTGCTCCATTTGCCAAAAACGTTGGTGAGCCGGTAAATGAAAACGGGGGAGTTCGTTTTTTCCTGATAACGTAATACCGCTTGCTCGGCTTGAAGCTTGCTTTTTCCGTAGGCGTTGTCCTGCGTTGCCTGGGTGGAGGATGACATCAGCACGGGCGGTTTCCTGCCGTTTTCCAACAACCCGAGGAGCATCTCCGTAAATTCCGTGTTTCCGGCAGCAAACTCCGCGTCGTTCTTGGGGCGGTTCACACCGGCAAGATGGAACACAAAATCTGCTTCGGCAGCGGCTTTATGGAGTTCGTCTGCACCGGTATCGACATCGATAAGATACAGACGATGGTCGGTTTGCTGCAATGCCGCGCGTAAATTGCGGCCGATAAAGCCATCGGCGCCCGTGATCAGCAAATTCATGCGCTTATTCCACCTTCCTCAGGTCTATGATACCCGCTGCCAGAGGTTGGGTCAAGAAGAATTAATTGTACTCGATCGTGCGTTGATATGCTTTGTATGTGGACTTATGCAGGAACTCCCGCTGGAATTCCGTACCATTCCGATACCACACCTTATAGGTCTCCACAACATAACCGGTACGCAGCTTTACGGTTTCCTTGCTTGTGCCCACTGGCAATTGCGGATTTTGAACATACAAAATCTCAACGGGCGGATCGATCGTTTTCACGGTTGTGGAGGCGAGATCAATCGTCACGTTGTCACCCAGCGTTTTGCCCCAGATCTCCGCGGTGCATTGGCGATCCTTATAGTATGTAATGAGAAAAACGGGGGTATCCGTATTGTTCTTGAATTTGAAATCGAGGTTTGGCCAGTTCACGGTAGCGTCCTCGCCTTTATTGACATACGTACTCGGCCAGGCGTGCGGGCTGCGGCTGACAATTTCCAGATTGGCGCGCACCACTGCGTTAAACAGGGTGGAGCTCACCTGGCAGATTCCGCCGCCAACCTCGTCGATCAACTGTCCGCTTGCGATGGCGCCAGCTTCGCGGTAACCCCGCCCGATGGTGCGCTCGCCAACCGTCGCATTGAAGCTGAACGTATCGCCAGGAAGGAGCACGGTACCGTTGATCGATTGGCAGGCAATACTGATATTGTTGTTTCGGTTTGAATCCGACGACGTTTTCGTGGAAAACGCGGCGATCAGTTTGAAGGTATTCTGCAAATCCTGCTTGGTTACGGCGGGCATGGTCAACGTAGGCGTAACGGTAATGGATTGATTTGTTACGCCCTGTTCCAGCAAACCGGTCACTTGCTGATACAAGGCCGCGGCATCGATGGCGATCCCCGGCTGATCGTCTGAGAACGTAAAGGTGCGCGTATTGAAATCGAAGCTTTGTATTTGCGCGTCCAATGGTTTGCGGGTAACATACGCATTGATTTCGTCGATCACGCTTTGTATGGACGCATAATCAAACGTCTGCTTGCTTTGGATGCTCGCGTAATGCTCGCGCAGATCCAAAACCGTATCCACACGCTGGCGGAACGGCGTGCGCTGTGTGCCGATGATTTCGGTTGTATTTTGACGGCCGTACGCGTATGCCTTCAGCAGCGCCTTATTGAGATCCCGCTGGGCGGATATGTTCTGGCTGCCCAGAGACCAGCTTTTGTTGCCGATGTTGATGGTGAGGGAGAACGCGGGAGATGCGGATTCAGAGTCTCCCAGCTGCGTCAGCGCATCGCTTGGGCTTAGATCGCCGACGTGTATATCGTCGATGAATACGCCGGGATAAATTACATTGCGCGATAGATAATCGCGGTACCGTTTATAACTGAGGTTGGTTTCGCTGTCATACCGCAGCAACTCGCCGTTGATGAAGGCGAAGTTATCCATATCTTTCCAAAAATATCCGGCGATCTGCGGCATCATTAGTATGCCGATTCCTGCGATCGCAAGAACGCACAAAGTTATCACCGTAATGTAGACGGCCTTGAGAAATGTATGCCTTTTCTTGCTTTCCAATAGCTGCGGATCTTGCGTTCGGCGTTTCTGCGCGTAGGGGTTATCCCCGATCAACGGTGCAAGCAGCGGAGGCATATCGACAGGGAGCCGCTCCAGCGGCGCGTTCCAGGCTGCGGTATCATCAAACGTACAATCCATACGTTCTGCGTTGTCCGGCATAAGGTTTGATCCGTAGGGCGGCGCGGATTGCGTGACACGCGGCATATACTGATTGGATGCGTTCGGCGGTATTTGCGACATACAACGATTAGCCTCCTCTCTTGGGCTGGGACGTGCTAATCAAGACATTGGTCCATTTTCCTTTATTTTGTAGGATAGGATCTGCAGACCTTCCTCCAAGTGAACGCTGACGATGGTCGCATCTCCCGGCAGATTCAAATCGGTGGGCACGAAATTCCAGTACGCATTGATGCCCAGCTCATACAACCGGTCCACAACGGATTGCGCATTGGAAAAGGGGATGGCAAGCACTGCGATCCGCACCGGATGTTCCGCTAAAAAGGTCGCGATATCGTGATAGTTCTGTACGGTCAATTGTCCGATCTTCCGGCCGATCTTTGCGGGATCGACGTCAAAAATGCCAATGGTATTGAAATTGCTATCGCGAAACGAATCGGACAGCGCAACGGCGCTTCCGATATTGCCCGCCCCGATGATAATCATATTCTGTTTATGATGAATACCAAGCACCGTGCCGATATGGCGGCGCAGCTGCGGTACCAGATAGCCGAACCCTTGTCTGCCTTCGCCGCCGATGCAGTTGATATCCTGGCGTATTTGGGAAGCGGTCAGATTCATGCGCTCGGCAAGCTCCTGCGAGGAAATTTGCAGAACATTATCCTGCTCAAGTTCTTTGAGGTATCTGTAATATCTTGGCAACCTTCTGAGAACAGCTTCAGATACATGGCCTGCCATGCTGAGTTCCTCCTCCGTACGTTTATTACCCGATCACAACGATCGTTTGCCGGCTCATCACACAACTTCTCATTATTATATCATATGTCTTTCGCAAACAAAACGATTGGAAACGCGTTTCCGTTCCCCGGGTGCGGGCAACCCTGTGGTTTGAATAGTATGAAACAACCGGCAGCAAAAGCTGCCAGTTGATTGCTTTCAGACTTTTACCCGGAATGACACGTGCGCTATTTCAGGGTAATGACCACGTGACGGTTGGGTTCGTCGCCTTCGCTGTGCGTGGTCACGGCAGTGTTTTGCTGCAGCGCGCTGTGAAGAATTCTGCGCTCGTAGGGGTTCATGGGTTCCATTACAACCTTGCGGCCTGTTTTCACGGCGCGGTTTGCCATCCGGTTGGCAAGCCGTTTCAAGGCCTCTTCACGCTTTGCGCGGTAATTTTCCGTATCCAGCGTTACGCGGGTATAGCCTTCCTGGCCGTGGTTGATATTCAGGCTGGTAAGGTATTGCAGCGCGTCCAGCGTTTCACCGCGGCGGCCGATCAGAATACCGAGCGTATCTCCTTGAATATTGGCGTAAACATTGCCTTCTTCGTCAAAACCGGCTTCCACCGTTACATCCAGGTTCATCAGCCGCGTGACGTTCACAAGAAACTCCTGCGCCTTGCCGGCGGTCGATTCCGGGTCGGAAACCGGCGTGATCTTCAAAGGAGATTGAAGCTCAGGCGCTTTTTGCTCTTTCACAGCGGCCTTGGCCGGCTTAACGGCGGAATCGGCTTTCTTTTGCGGCTCGGGCTTATGAGGGTGAGCGGCTTTGGGCTGCGGCTGCGCTTTCGGCTGGGCCTCCGCTTTCTTCTGCGGCTCGGCTTTTTGCTTGGGTTCCGCCTGCTGCTGCGGCTGGCTGTGCTTTGGCGGCTGTTTTTGCTTGGGGACAGGAATGGGGGAGGCCGCGACAGGCTCCTCTTCGTCTACAGGGCAGGATGCAAATGTGGAAAGAATATCGTCGTGCTGGTCGTCATCTTTCACGGTGAGCCGCACTTTCGCTTCTTTTCCGCCCATGAACCCCAGAAAGCCTTTGGAGCCTTCCTGGAGGATGTCGATGGTGACGTCGCCCAACGACACATCAAGTTTTTCCAATCCTTGCCGAATCGCGTCTTCAATGGTTTTTGCGGAAGATTCGATGCTCCTCATTTTAAGCCATCCTCCTGAACAATCGCCGTATCGTTAAGCGGCTTTCTCGCGTAGGTTTGATTGATAATGATACCCTGCAGCCAGGCAATCAGGTTGGACGTAACCCAGTAGATTGAAAAGCCCGCATTGTACGTTGAGCAGATATACAGTGAAAAGAGCGGGAAGAAATACTTCATGAACTGGCCGGTGCCCTTGCCGTTTGCATTGGTGGTAGGGGTCTGCGGCTGCGTAATCGTCATCAGGTACTGCGTTACGGCGGCGAGGACCGGGGTAATGAAGAAGCCGTTGCTGGATGCGAAAATCTGCAGTTTGAAAAGCAGAAGGTTGATTTCCGGCATGGCTGACCACAGCTGGAGCTGCTGCATGTACGCTTCGCTGGCAGAGAGCTGCTCGATGAAGATTTTATACGTATCGGTCGTGACCGTGTTCACGGTTACGCCCAGATTGCCGATGAACTGCTGCGCGTCCGCAGGAAGCGCCTGGATGACTTTCACCCAGATGTCAATGGGGATCTGCTGCAAATCCTTGGATTGCGCAACGATGGTTGCAAAGGGGCTGTCCGGCATCCAGAGGTTCTTCACCCAAAGCCAGCCCTGGTTTGTCTGCGAGCCGTAAACTACCAGATCAATCGTCTGTTTAGCAAGCTCCGTGTTGGCAACCATGCGCATAGCGCCGAACATTGCGATCAGCACCGGGAAGGACAATAGCATCGGCAGACAGCCGGAAAGCGGGCTGATGTGCTCTTTTCTATACAATTCCGCGGTTTTTTGATTGAGCTTTTCTTTGTCGTTGGCGTATTTTTTCTGCAGCTTGGAGATTTGCGGCTGTAGATCGGACATGCGGCGCATGCTCTTCCTGCTTTTCAAATCCAGCGGCAGGAGGATGACCTTAATAATGATTGTAAAAACGACGATGGACCAGCCGTAATTACCAATGAAGCTATTGATGCCGTTAATTATGTCAAAAAGGAAGCTGTTAATTGCACCCATCTTGGTATCAAGTCCTCCTAACTGTTGCGTCGGTGTTCTCGGGGACGGGGTCGTAACCGCCCCTGCCGAAGGGGTTGCACCGCAGGATGCGCCAAACCGCAAGCCGCAATCCTTTGACAGTACCATACCGCTGCAACGCCGTTACGGCGTATTCCGAGCAGGTAGGTACGAACCGGCACGATGAACGAGTGTGCGGGCTGATACGCTTTTGATAGAACCGTATCATACGAATGAAAAGCTGATTCATGATCCGACGGATGTCTTCTGCTGATACGCAGATAGCTTATGCAGCAAAACGTCCAAATTGTTCCTCAACTGTGCGAAGGTGCGCTGTGTACAGCAAGGGTGAGCAATGACCACATAGAAACCGTTTTTCAGTTCCGGAAGCAACGGGCGGAAGCATTCGCGCAGGCGGCGTTTAACCAGATTGCGGGTTACGGCTCCGCCGACTTTTTTACTGACGGAAAAGCCGATTCGCTTATTGGCATTTCTTGCGTAGATCAGCGTAAAGTCTTTACAGGAAGTGCGCATTCCGCGGTGATAAACATAGCTGAACTGCCTGTTCCGGCAAAGCCGATACTGCTTTTGCAACTGAAACCCTCACTTCACGGGGCCGCTTTCGCCTGACATTGAAAAACCCGTACCCACTTCACCCGAAAGCAAAAGATGGGAGCGGGTAAACCATCACATCCGAAAGTCCGCCTCATTAGGCGCTGAGTACCTTGCGTCCACGGCGCCTGCGCGCAGCCAATACACGGCGGCCATTCTTTGTGGACATACGGGCGCGGAAACCGTGCACCTTACTGCGCTGTCTTTTCTTGGGTTGAAACGTACGTACCATTTTGCACAACTCCTTAGGCAAACATCATAGTGATCAGCATGTAATCAGAACACGCTTACTATCATAGATTAACCATTTTATTATAATGGCGAGGTAACCGTTTGTCAAGACGCGTTCTTGAAAAACAACGCAGCAGTTCTACTCCTGATTTTTCTCGAATCGGAGTTTCAGCATATCCAGCTGGTCGTTCTGAACGGTGTTTGGCGTATCCATCATCAAATCGATGCCGGCCTGGCTTTTGGGGAACGCAAGAACCTCCCGCAGGCTGTCCGCGCCGCACAAAATCATTACCAGCCGGTCAATGCCAAACGCGAAACCGCCGTGCGGCGGCGTGCCGTACTTAAACGCTTCCAGCAAAAAACCGAATTTGTTCTCCGCTTCTTCCTGCGAAAGGCCGATCATGGAAAACATCTTCGACTGCAGCTCGCTTTGGTGAATGCGGATGGAGCCGCTGCCCATTTCAACGCCGTTCATTACCAGGTCGTAAGCCTTGGCACGGACGTTGCCAAGATCGCCGCAATCCATTAGGCTGATGTCCTCGTCCATCACGGAGGTGAAGGGATGATGTTCCGCGGCGAAGCGCTTGTTTTCCTCGTCCCAGGAGAACAGGGGAAACTCGGTGATCCATAAAAGATCATACCGGGAGTGGTCGATCAGGTTCAACTCGCGGCCCAGCCTGAGACGAAGCTGGCCCATGGCGGTCAGCGCCGTGCGCTTCTGATCCGCGATCACAAACACCGCGTCGCCAATCTCGCACTTCATGGCATCGAGCAGCTTTTGCATACTGTCGCCCTGCATTGCCTTTGCGAAGCTGGAACGAAGCGATCCGTCTTCCTGTACGGCCGCCCAAGCCAAACCCTTTACGTGATACGTCTTCACAAACTCCGTAAACGCATCGAGGTGTTTGCGCGTAAAGCTGCCGCCGCCTTTTGCGCAAACGGCGCAAACCGTCTGTCCGCTTTCAACCGCGTTTTCAAAAACGGAAAACCCGCAGCCGCGCACAATTTCGCCGACGTCTGCTATTTCCATACCGAAGCGCGTGTCTGGTTTATCGCTCCCATAACGCGCCATGGCCTCGCGCCAGGTAAGGCGGGGGAGCGGAAGAGCGATCTCCAGACCCACGACTTCCTTGAACAAATGCTTGTATACCGCTTCGATGGTATCCTGCACGTCCTTGGGCTCCACGAAGCTCATCTCGATGTCGCACTGCGTGAATTCCGCCTGCCGGTCGGCGCGGCCGTCTTCATCGCGGAAACAGCGGGCAATCTGGAAATACCGGTCAAGGCCGCCGACCATCAGCAGCTGCTTATAGATCTGCGGGCTCTGGGGCAGCGCGTAAAACAAACCCGGCTTTTGGCGATAAGGAACCAGATAGTCACGCGCGCCTTCGGGAGTCGATTTCGTAAGGATCGGAGTTTCCACTTCGATGAAACCCAGGGCGTCGATGCTGTCACGAATCGCTTTGACGACGCGGTGACGGAGCCGGAGCATATTCTGCATGCTCGGCCTGCGAAGGTCCAGATACCGATACTTCAGCCGGACGTTTTCCTGCTCGTTTACGCCGTCTTCAATATAGATCGGCGGCGTTTTACTGGCGTTAATGACGGTGATGGCCTCGGCAAGGATTTCGATATCTCCGGTTTTCATTGCGTCGTTCACGGCTTCCGCCGCGCGCATGCGAACCGTGCCCGTGATTTCCACCACGTACTCGCCCCGCAGGCTTTCCGCGGCGCTGAAGGTTTCTGCGTTTACCGTGGTGCTGTCGGCGATCACCTGCACAATGCCTGCGCGGTCGCGCAGCTGAATGAAAATCAACCCGCCAAGGTTACGGGTGCGCTGTACCCAGCCTTTGAGAACAACCGAACGGTTCACATCCGTCTTGGTTACTTCACCGCAATAATGCGTGCGTTTATTCATATAGAATCTCCCTCTTGCGTATGATTTCGAATCCGGGTCTTGAGAAGATAGGCGGCATCCTCCAGCGGCGTTTCCCATTCGTCGCCGCTGCGCATGTCGCGCAGCTTCACCACACCCTTCTCCGCTTCATCGCCACCAAGAATGGCTACATACGCGGCGCCTAATTTATCGGCGAATTTGAACTGGGCGCGCAGGCCGCGCGAGGTATGGTTCATATCCGCCTTCAACCCGAAATCGCGGAATTCTTTCAAAAGCCGGAACGCAAGCGTCGCCAGCGAGCGGTCCAGCGGGGCGATGAACACATCCGGCGCCGATTCTATCGCTTTCAACCGGCGGTCCTTTTCGTTCATTGCATCCAGCAGCATCATTACGCGTTCCATGCCCATGCCAAAGCCGACAGCCGGGATATGCGGGCCGCCGATTTCCTCCACAAGACCGTCGTAACGGCCGCCGCCGCACGCGGTAAGGGTTCCGGATTCGGTTTCCGTAGTAATTTCAAATACGGTTTTCGTGTAATAATCCAAGCCGCGTACAAGGCCCAGATCAATCAGATAGGGTAACCCCGCCGCGTCCAGAAAATCGCGCAGGGAGGCAAAGTGTTCCTTGCACTCATCGCACAGATGATCGAGCATCCGGGGCGCGTCCTTCAATTGGGCCTGGCAGCTTTCCAGCTTGCAGTCCAGCACGCGCAGGGGATTGATCTCCATGCGTTCCTTGCAGTCGCCGCATAAAAGATCCTTTTTGGCACGCAGATAGGAAAGCAGCTCTTCCTTGTAAGCGGGTCTGCACACGGGGCAGCCGATGGAGTTAATGCGAAGCGTGGTTCCAGTCGCGCCAAGGCTTTGCAGTAAATCCATCGCAATCCAGATCACCTCGGCGTCCGCCGAGGCTTCCTGCGCGCCGAAACACTCCACCCCAAACTGATGGTGTTCCCGAAGGCGGCCGGATTGCGGCGCTTCGTAGCGGAAATGCGGAGAATACAGATAGTATAATTTCACAGGCAGCGGAAGGTTGTGCATGCCGTTTTCCAAAAACGCGCGCACAACGCCCGCCGTGCTTTCCGGTTTCAACGAGATGGAACGATCGCCCTTATCGAGAAACGTGTACATTTCCTTGCGGACAACGTCGCTGGATTCCCCAACGGAGCGCGTGAAAAGCTCGGTATGCTCAAAAACGGGCGTCCGTATTTCCCGGTAACCCGCAAGCTTGGTTTTCTGTCGAATCAAGGCTTCCAAAGCCTGCAAAACGGCAGTCTCGGCCGGTAAAACATCCTTCGTGCCTTTGGGTACCCGCGTCAGCATTCCGTTCACCTCATGCGCTTGATATTCCGTGATTATACCCTGTTCACTGGAATTCCGTCAACTGAGGTAAGCATCTTTCTGCGCAATGTATTGATCGTAGGAAATCAGTACCTCGCGCGGTTTGGAGCCTGCGCTCTGGCTGATGATGCCGCGCTGAGCCATATCGTCAATCAGGCGACCAGCTCGCGCATAGCCGATCTTCATACGGCGCTGCAGCATGCTGATACTTGCCTGCCCGTCGGAGAGCACCATTTCCACGGCTTCCTCCAGCTTCTCGTCGTTACCGTCGTCCGTGCCGCCGTTCAGCGCCGCGGGGATTGCGGTATCTCCGCCCTGCATCAGCTCGGTGATGCTTTCGTCATAGTTCGATTCCGAGTTGTTGACGACGTAACTGACGACGTTCTTGATCTCCTGGTCGCTGATGTAGCAGCCTTGCACACGAATTGGCGAGCTGGTGCCTGTTGGATAATAGAACATATCGCCGCTGCCCAGGAGCTTCTCGGCGCCGTTGGCGTCCAATATCGTGCGGCTGTCGATGCTGGACGCTACGGCAAACGAAATGCGGGAGGGGAAGTTTGCCTTGATCAGGCCCGTGATCACGTTGACGGTCGGGCGCTGCGTGGCGATGATCACATGGATACCCGCCGCGCGCGCAAGCTGCGCGAGACGGATGATGCTGTCTTCCACCTCGCGTTTGCAGGCGAGCATCAGATCGGAAAGCTCGTCGATAATGACCACAATGCGCGGCAGCGCGGGTTCGTCGCCAATCACACGCGCGTTATACGCGGCGATGTTGCGAACGCCCTTCGACTGCATTTTATGGTAACGGTCCAGCATCTCCTGCACAGCCCAGGCCAGCGCACCGGCCGCCTTGTGCGGATCGGTAACGACGGGGATCAGAAGATGCGGAATATCGTTGTAACCTTGCAGTTCCACAACCTTGGGATCCACCAGGATCATGCGAAGGTCCTTGGGAGACTGGCGGAACAACAGAGAGTTAATGATGGTGTTGATGCAAACGGATTTACCGCTGCCGGTTTGCCCGGCTATCAGCAAGTGGGGCATTTTTTCCAGATCGCAAATGACCGACCTGCCGGAGATATCCTTCCCAAGCGCAATGCAAAGCGTGCCTTTTGCGCGTTCCATTTCCGGGCTTGTCAAGACTTCCGCAAGCGATACGCGGGAAATTTCGCGATTGGGAACCTCGATGCCAAACAGGTTGGTGCCGGGAATGGGCACCTCGAGGCGTACCTGCCCGTTTGCGGCCAGTTGCATGGCGATCGTTTCCGATATACTGAGAATCTTTTTTACGTTGACGCCGCTGGAGGTGAGGCCGAGCTCATATCGCGTTACGGCGGGGCCGTGGGTGACGCGCTGAACGCAGGCGGGAATATCAAAGCTGGCAAGCGTTTCTTCCAGCTTTTCAATACTCTGCGCGTCCTGCTGCCGGTCGATGGGCGGGGAAAACTGCCGAAGATCCAACAGCTCTATCATGGGAAACGTGTAGGCCGGCGTTTGCGGATTCGCCGCTTTCTTGTCGGCTTGCTTTTTCTGCTCCGGCAAACGGAGCTGCGGATCGTCCAGCCGCTTCCCGGACGGCGGAAACTCTGCGTTGCCTGTTTTCCTGGGAGATTTATAAGCGGAGTAGCGATCCTGCGAAACGTCGTGTTCCGCCGGAAATTCGGGCTGGAACGGCAAGGCTTCCTGCGCGGGCTCCGTCAGGATCGTTTCATCGCCGATCTGCTTTGCGATCAAAGCCTTGCGTTTGCGTATCTCGTCCATGCGCTGGAGCATCTTGCTGGCGTCCGCATTCGCAGCCACATGTACGGCGGGGGCTGCGGCCTGTACGGGAGCATCGTAAGGGTTCGGCGGCAACGGCTTCTGTGAAGCGGCTGGCATTGGGTTCAGGATGGGAGCCGAGTCCTCCGGATAAATCGTTTCATCATACAGCGATACGGGCGGCCGCTGCGGCACTGCCTGGGGCATAGGCTGTCTGACGGGCTTTTGCTGGGGCGCCGCGGCTGCCGGAATCTGCCAACCGGGTTCCGGAGGGACGGCGCTTGCCTGCCGGTCTTTTCGTTGGTATGCGGGCGTTGCAACGCTGCGCTTGCGCGCTTCCTCCTGCGCGCGCTGCTGTTCCAACTTCTTCAGGTGCGCCTGTTTGGCTTTTTCCAACTCCCGCTGTTCCTTGCTTACGCTGCGGTTTTCACGCAGTTGGCGAAGCGAGCCGAACAGATCGAAACGGGAGAAGAATAGGAGACACAGCAGGCTCAGCAGCGACAGTACGGTGACCCCGCCGATCGTACCGATGAAATTCGCAAGCGGCCAGGCGGTAAACATGCCGAGCACGCCGCCGGAGCTGCCTTGCAGGGCGGCAACCTCGTAGCTTTTCGCCAGAACGCTGCCGTAGTGGTTATCGGTGTTCTTGGCGAAATATTCCATCAGCGTTTGATCGGGAGTTCTGGAGATCAGGTTGATAATTCCAAGAACGAACAGGTAAAACAATGCCAAAAGCGAAAAGGCGCGCAGGGATGTTTTCCGGTATGCCGACAACAAAATCAGGAGACCGCCCCAGACGATGAAGATGGGTACGCCAAGGCAAAGCGTGCCGCCAAGCCCCTGAACGATTCGGCGGATCGCGAGGAACACGCTTCCTTGCAGCAGGTTCAGCGACGATATCGCCGCCAGTATGCCCAGCGCAATGAAAAGCACGCCCAGAATGCTTCGGAACAGGATGGTATCCGAACTAAAATTTTTCGCACGAGCCTGCCGCTTGCTTACCATAGACCCTCCGCTATTTTGTCAGTCGTACCGCGTAAAGCACGTCGTCGCTATCGGCATACAGCATCAGCTGCCTGCCGGAAATCGTGTAGTAATCCGCCGTTCCAACGGGAAGCCCGTAATCGGCGGCGGTATATTCGTCAAACGATACGGACGCCGCCGGTTCTCCCAGAACCGCCAACCAGCGGGCACGTTGGGTTACGCCGGTACGGATACCAAACAGGTTCATCCGCATCGCAAGGATTCCCTCCGTAACGGATTGCTCATAGCCGGAAAGCAGCGAGTCGGAGAGAATGAGGATCTGCCGGAACCGCGGGTCTTCCAGCTGATAGTATCGCCCGCCCGGATACTGATCCGGCGTGCGGAGCAGCCGGTACGCCGAAACGAGATCGGGGATAGGATCCAGAAGCCGTACCGGTAGCCCGGGGAGCATGCCGTTCGCAGCGGCAACCGTTATTGCGTCTACAATCTGCTCATCCGTATAGGGAGGCTCCAGGATGCCCAGCCGTGCGGGTACGGAACCGTCATCACGAAGCAGGAATTCCTGCAATTCGCCATACTGAAACTGAACCGAACCGCAATAGCCGCTGAGAAACGCAAACTGCCGGTAAGGATAGTAGAACGTAATCCCGTTCGCGTCAAAGGATAAATTATCCGTCGGCAGGGGAATGACGTCGGCATATTCCAGATACGAGGAAAGCTCGTCAGCATATCCCGCGGCCAGCTGATCTTCCATCCAGGCAACCGCTGCGGCCGAATCGGAAAAGAAATCTTCAAGCGTCAGCCGCAGCCCCGTATTCAAATCATAGGAAAGCGCCGTATACTCCTGCCCGGTGCGAAAGTTTTCCATAACGCCCTTGGCGCTGACGACGATGGAGAGAAGGTTGCCGGACAAATAGGAGGTTTGGCTTACCTCTAGCCCTACGCCGTCCTGCTGCAGCGTGCTTAACGTAATCAGCCTCTGTGCGATTTTGGCGGCGTTTACGATATCGTCGTTGATCGCTTGCTGGATTGCCGGATCCAGAAGCCCTTGCAGCTGGGGATAGCGGACGAAATGATCACCGTTTTCCGTAACAATTTCGTTCACGGTAATTCCGGCCGCTGCCTGGGCTGGCTGCGCAATCACGGTAGCGCCTGCAAACGGAGCCGTAAAGAGTAACATAAGAATAAAGACAGTTGCGATGACCGTCGTGAACCGCTTTTTTATACGCATCTTTGTCCGCTCCCTTCTGCGAAAAGTATACAATATGGAACGCTTTGTTGCAAGTATGTTACAAAATGAAAAACAAGCGTAAACTCACGGTCTACGCTTGTTTGAACGCGGCAAGTTCTATAGAATATAACGTTTGATCAACGCCGGCCGCTCCCGCATCTCTTTTGCCTTTTGAACATATTTCTTTTCGCTCTCGTTGCCAAGCACCGCGAAGCTCGCGATTTTGGAGTTCTCGACGCCGGGCTGATTGAAGGCGTCAATGTCCAGAAGCTCGCCCATATAGGCGGTTGTCATTTCAAAGAAGAAGAGAAGCTGCCCGATCGTATATGCGGTGATTTCCGGCATGATGATGGTCTGGTTCATGCGGCCGGCCTGACAGAGGGCAAATTCCGTTCCAAGAAGCTCGGCGTCAAGCAGCTGATTGAGCGTCTTGCCGCCCAGAAAGGCAACGTCCTGAAAATCCTCGCAGCCGTGCGCGATTTCCACCTTGCTGCGGAAGTTCTCCACGCGTAAAAACGTGACCACTTTATCAAACGGGCCTTCGGTGTAAAGCTGGAGCTGACTGTGCTGATCGGTAACGCCCAACGCTTTGGTCGGGGTCTGTCCGCAGTTGACTGCCATGCCCTTCCGGGTGACGTTTTTCCCGATACTTTCCGCCCAGAGCTGGCAAAACCAGTCTGCCATGTACTTTAAACTATCGGCATACGGCATGACGACCTGGATATTCGCATGGCGGTCCTCGGTGGCAAGGTATTGCAGCGCCGCTTCCAGTAAGGCTGGGTTTTTCCAAACGTCGTCTGTTTTACAGCGGGCGTCCATGGCGGCGGCGCCTTCCAGCAGGCCGCGGATATCAATGCCGCAAACCGCGGCCGGCAGCAGACCGACGGGCGTCAGCTCGCTGAAACGGCCGCCCACGCCGTCGGGGATCACAAACATGCGGAAGCCTTCCTGCTTGCCGATTTGAATCAAGTTGCCGGAGACCCGATCGGTGGTTGCGATGATATGGTTTTGCCACCCGTCGCCGACTTCCTTTTTCAGCAAATCGGATATGATCAGGTACTGGCTCATGGTTTCCGCCGTTTTGCCGCTTTTGGTGATGACGTTAAAGCAGGTGCGTTTCACGTCGATGACGTCCAGAAGCGACGCCATGCGTTCGGGATCGATGTTATCTTCCACATAAAACCTGGGACCGTTGCGATGGGGAAGCTCGTTCCAGCGCAGATGATTGAGCGCCGTATGCACGGCAATCGGGCCAAGCGCGCTGCCGCCAATGCCAAAAACGACGAACGCGTCGAAGTGATCACGCACATACGCGGCGGTTTCTTCAATCTGCCCGATGAGCTCCGCTTGGTTATAGGGCAGTTCCGTCCAGCCAAGCCAACCGGCGCCGCGGTTCATTTCCACAGCCTTTTGCGCCGCCTGCGCGGCGGATGCGAGCTGATCAATTTCACCGGCGTCGATCCCGTATTGAAAACCGATGACGTCGCTCATCATATGGTTAATATCCAGTTTAATTTGCGGTGCGTTCGCCTTTTTCATAGTCACCCTCCTCGGTTAATCAAGGGGATTATAACATAGAGAAACATAAAGAAAAAGAGCAAATCCTTGCGGGATATGCTCTGATTGCACATTGCAGAGATGTTCTTTACGGTTGTTTGCCGATATAGGCCAGAATTCCACCGTCCACGTACAGGATATGCCCGTTGACGAAATTGCTGGCGTCGCTGGCAAGGAAAACTGCCGGGCCAACCAGATCCGCGGCTTCGCCCCAGCGGTTGGCGGGAGTCTTGGCGCGGATGAAAGCGTCGAACGGGTGCATGGAACCGTCGGCCTGCGGCTCGCGAAGCGGCGCTGTTTGCGGCGTTGCGATGTAGCCCGGCCCAAGGCCGTTACATTGAATGTTAAACTGGCCGTATTCCGAGCAAATGTTGCGTGTCAGCATTTTCAGACCGCCCTTGGCAGCCGCGTAAGCCGAAACGGTTTCTCGGCCAAGCTCGCTCATCATGGAACAGATGTTGATGATCTTTCCGTGCCCTTTGCGGATCATGGAGGGAATAACGGCTTTGGCGACAATGAAAGGAGCGTTCAGGTCAACGTCGATTACCTTGCGGAAATCGGCGGCGGACATTTCCACCATCGGAATTCGCTTGATGATCCCCGCATTGTTCACGAGAATATCAATCGAGCCGACTTCGCTTTCGATCATCCTCACCATATCGCCGACGGCGCTCTCATCCGTCACGTCGCACACATAGCCGTGCGCCTGAATTCCCGCGGCGGCATAGGCTTGCAGGCCTTTTTCCACAAGATCCGCGTTGATGTCGTTGAAAACGATGATCGCTCCTGCCTTGGCAAACCCTTCGGCTATGGAAAAGCCGATACCGTAGCTTGCGCCTGTGACAAGAGCCACCTTACCCTGTAAAGAAAATAATGCGCTCATGAGAGCCTCCTTAACGTTGTACGCGGCCGGAGCCGCTGCCCTTCATCAGGCTTTCCACTTCCGCAACGCTCACACGGTTGAAATCCCCGTTAATGGTGTGCTTGAGGCAACTGGCCGCAACGGCGAACTCCAGCGCGGTTTTCTCATCCATATAGTTGTTCAAGCCATAAATCAGTCCGGCGCCGAAACTGTCGCCGCCGCCGACGCGATCCACGATGTCGGTGATGGCATACTTGCGGCTCAGGATAAAATCCACGCCGTTGTACAGGCACGCGCTCCAGTCGTTATGGTTGGCGCTCTTGGATTCGCGAAGCGTGATCGCGACCCGTTTCACGTTGGGGTACGTATCCATGGCAAGCTTGGCGATCGCCTTATATTGCTCAATGTTCAGGTCGCCGTTTTCCACGGCGGACTGGCTTTCCGCCTTGAGCAGAAGCGATTTTTGGAAATCTTCCTCATTGGCGATGATGGTGTCCACATATTTCACCAGCTCGGTCATCACCTGATCGGCGGTTTTGCCGTATTTCCAAAGGTTCTTGCGGTAATTCAAATCGCAGCTTACATGCATGCCCAGCTGCTTTGCCGCGCGCACGGCCGCCATGCTCAGTTCCGCGGCGCTAACGCTGATGGCGGGGGTAATGCCGGTGATATGGAACCAATCCGCGCCGCTGAAAGCCTTTGCCCAATCAATATCGGATACCTTGGCTTCGCAGATCGCGCTGCCGGCCCGGTCGTAAATCACCTTGCTTGCGCGCTGCACGGCCCCGGTTTCCAAAAAGTAAATACCCATACGGCCCGGTTTGCGAACGATGCAGGAAGTATCCACGCCAAACCCGCGCAGCTCGTTCAAGCAGGAATCGCCGATAGCGTTATCCGGCAATACGGTCACAAACCGCGCATCCATGCCGAAGTTGGAAAGGCTTACGGCAACGTTGGCCTCGCCGCCGCCAAACGTGGCTTCCAGCGAGGGGGATTGAAATAAGCGATCGTAACCGGGGCTTTTTAAGCGGAGCATAATCTCACCGAAGGTAACTGTTTTCATGGGTTCATCATCCTTTCCTAAAAAGTTGGGTTACTTCTGCAGAAGGTGGAAGGCAAAACCGGCAATCTCGTCCTGTAAGTAAATCGCCGTAAGCTTTCCATCCTTGTAATAAGCGCTCTCGTCGTCAAAGGCAAACCCGCGCTGCTCAAGATGCCACCTGCCGCGCGCGATGGAATGCGTGGCAAGCGCAATATGACCGTGCGTGCCGCGGAACGGCTTTTTCATGAACTCGAAGGCGATTCCGGTGAAGGTGGAGCTGTTCCCGTCCTTCACGGGCCATGCCAGCAGTTTGGAAATCAGCTGCGCTTCTTTCATCGCCTGTTCAGGCGTGCCGGAGTTGATCCCGATGTGTTTGAGCTCAAAGCCCAGCATCAACGCAACGGCGCTGCGCGTTAATTCCTCGATTTTTGCCCAATCCTTGGCGGCAATCACTTTCGCATCCACCATCCAGCTGCCGCCGCAGGCAACGACCTTAGGAAAGCTCAGGTACTCCAGCAAATTGGCTTCGTTGATACCGCCGGTCGGTACGAACTTCACATCGCCATAAGGCGCGCTCATCGCCTTGATCAGGTTCAGCCCGCCAAGCGCTTCGGCCGGGAAGAATTTCACGGTGTTCAA
>JAEWTC010000002.1 GCA_023459675.1 Bacillota bacterium
GCCGGGGAGGACGATTGCGCGGGCGTCGGCATGATGGGCTATACGTACCACTTTCTGGCGCTGTATCCGGGCGAGCTGCGGCTGGTGCGCGGCCATGCGCAGGCGCGCGGGCGCTTCCTTCCCCCGCTGGTTACGGAAACAGCGCTGGAGCGCCTTCCCTGGGCGGATGAAACGGCGTTCCTCCAACTGCGCGTGGAAAACGGCCGCGTCCGCTTTGCGGCCAGTTCGGACGGGAGCGTGTTTACGCCAGTCGGCGAATCCGCGCCGATGACCGCGGGCGGATGGACCAGCGCGCGGCCGGGCATTTTCGCCATGAGCAAACAGGCGTCCGCAGGGTATGCGGACTTTGCGTATTGCAGGTTTTCAGATTGATTCATAAGCCGGTTCTACCGGAAAAATGGTCCGCCCCGCAGCTTACCGCTGCGAGGCGGGGTTTCGTCTACTCCGGTTTCCGCCACCACGTGGCGGTAGCGAAGGGGAAAAAGCCGATGCTGTAATAAAACTGCTGCGAGGAGCCCACATAGGCGCGCGTTGCGCCAAGCTGCTGGCAGCGGCGCAGGCCTTCCAGCACGGCGGCGCGCCCGAGGCCGAGCCTGCGGTAAGCCGGATCGGTGGCGACGGGTTCCACCAGCGCGCTTGTGCAGGCCGCGTCCTGCCACATGCCGCAATAGGATACAAAATCACCGCTGGGCGCAACGACCGCAATTTTGATGTTCAGGTTCACGTTGGGGCGTTCGAATTCCCGGGTAAAGCCGTCGTTCATCACAAAGGGGCCTTCGCCGTCCGCCTCGTGATTGAAGCCTTTCCACAGCGCCTGCCCGTACTTGAAAAGATCGTACGTCTCCGCCATGCTGGTCAGCCGGAAGCCCTCCGGAAGCGATGGCGGGGCGAGTTCCAGGTCCAGCGGGAACACCGCGTCGTAATCCTTATCCTGCGTGGCCACATACCCGTGCCGCCGGGCGGCGCTTTGCAAAGCCATGTCCCCGTCCGCAATCAGCACGCCGCAGGCGCCGTCCTTGGCAAGCGCCCGGACGGCGTAGGCAAACATCTCTTCCTTGAGATACGCATAATCCGGCAGCACCGGCAAAAACGCGCCGCCAAGCCGGCAATCGTACGCGGCCATGGCAACCACACGGCCGCCCTCTTCCCAAAGGCCGATCCTTTCAAGCCCGCTCTCGTCCAGACAGCTGTGGGTAATCATCCAATCCCAGCGCCCGAAATGAAAATTGTGATCGTTCAGCCGGATAAGAAAGCTGCGGATTTTGCCGTAATCCTCCCCGAACCTCGGCTCGGGCCGGTAGCATTGAAACGCAACGGGCATAGGCATACCTCCAGTTCCGAATACCGTTTGTTGTTCGATCGAATTGCCTGATGTTCATCCTAGCAGACGACGATCGGTTATGCAATACGGCGGCAGGGTTATTGTTTGCCATCGCTTCATTTGGTATCCTGTGCATGGGCGGCAAACCGCCGCGGAAATACGTTGCGCAAAACGGAGAGGCAGGAACCCCGCATGGAGAAAAGGACATGGAAAGCGATCCTCAAGCCCGGCATGAAAGCGGAGTATAAAAGACGCCACGACGATATCTGGCCGGAGATGACGGCGATGCTGAAAGAAGCGGGCGTTTGCAATTACACCATTTGGAACATCGGCGACGAGCTTTTCGGTTATTATGAGTGCGAAAAAGGAATTGCGCACGCCGCGAAGGTTCAGGCGGAAAGCCCGGTGGCCGCCCGGTGGAAGGAATATATGGACGACGTCATGATCATGATCCGTGATGAAACAACCGGCGCGCCCCTGATGCCGGAGCGGATGTTCACGCTGGACTGACCGCAGGACATACAATATAAAGGGCCGCCGGAACACCCGGCGGCCCGCTCTTTTTCGTTATACGTCCAGAACCTGCATCGCGTCCGCATCCAGCCGGAAGGCGATCGTCTTCCCGCAAACGGTCACGGCGCCGCTCTGCGGTACGGACGTCTGGTTGGAAAGCGCCAGCTTGCCCGCCTTAGGATACCAGGCGCAATCCACAAACGGAGTATCGGGCAGCGTATCGTGCGCGGCCTTGCCCGCGAGCAGCAGCAACAGCAGCCGCGCGCTCTGCGCGCCGTAGCGCCAGCCGCCCGCGTAGAACCCCTGCCCCTTGCCAAACGCATGGCGGGTGAGCGCAAGCCGCCCCTGTTCCGCAAGCCAAACCTCGGTATCGGGCGAATCCAGGTACGCCGTTTCGTGCGCGGGCAAGACCGCGCCCAGCGCGGCAACCGCCTCCGGCGTTCTCACATCGGCCTGCCAATTCCCATGGCAGCTGTGCTCGCCCAGGTTCACGCCCAGAATAGCGGACAGGCGCAGCTTGTTGGCATACCCTTCCACAACGGAAGGCTCGTTCACGCCCAGGAACGTGCCGCCTCGGTACACGAACGCCGTAACGGCTTCCAGCACCTGCGGATCGTTCCACAGCTCCCCGCCGCTCCACGCCGTGCCCCGGCGCCCCGCGCAGATGACGGCGTCCGCATCGTTGAGCGCGCCGTTTTTCACGTCCTCAAAGCCGATAAACGATACGTCCAGGGGAAGCCCGGCCAGGCATTCGAGGATGTGGATCAGATCGTGGTCGCACACCTCGTGGAAATGCCCGGACAGCGTCCAGGAGCGGAGTTTGCCCCACGCGGTGAGCACCGCCACCTTACAGGGCAGCGCGTGAACGCTTCCCGCCGCGTGCAGCGCCCTGATGCGGCGGAACTCGCCGCCGATCGTTTCCACGCTGTTTACGAAATCGGGAAACCCTTCGGTCAGGTGCAGATATCCGCCCAACCCGAACCGTTCCACAGGGCAGCGCAGCAGCGCGCGGCGCACCTGCCGCCAGTAGTTTCTCGCGTCGCGGCCGGGATCGCCGCCTTCCATGAAGGTTGGCGCGCCGCCAAGCCCCACCGGAAACAAATAGGGATGCAGGCGGATTTCATGCACCGGCACGGGCGCCCCGGCGCACAGGCGCACCTCGAACCCCGAGAACACGCATTTGATCAGCCCGTCGAAATTCATTTGCGGAAACCGCCCGTTGTACGGCTCCATGCCAATCCAGCTGTCGTCGTAAAACACGTACGCCTTCTTGCCGTACCGGTGTACGATATCGGTCAGCTCCCGGGTCAGGCGGCAGACAAACTCCTGCACGAACTGCATCCAGGCCCGCATCGCCTCGCTGGGCGCGTCGTGCCCGGGGCTGCGCCTGCCGCCGCGGATAAAGTCCTCCGCCGTCAGGAAAACGCCCGTTTCGTTTTCAAACGCGGCAAGCATGCTCGTACTTACGGTGAAATCATAGCTTGCCCAATCTGAAAACAGCGAGCGCTTGCGGGGATCGGAGCCCCAAATCCACGCGAAGTTGTAGAACAGCGACGTAAACCGCACGATGTTCACCGTCGGGTTTTCCTCGCACCAGGCGGCAAGCCATTCCTTCAGGTAGGCCTGCGCCTCCGGATGTACGGGGTCCAGCTGCATAAGGTGCTCGGCATCCCAGTGGTTGGTGGTGTGGTTGTACATGGAAATTTCTTCCCAGATGCGCCACGCGAAAAAGCTGACCGTATAGCTGTGCCACGCGCGGCCGCGCACGAGAACGCTTTGCGAAGCGGCGTCGTACGCCCAGTTGCCGGCCGCGAGGGGCGCGTTTTCCGTACGGTCGAACACCTGCCAGCGGGAAAGGGAATCGGGGGCGTCGTTAACGGCGAACTGTTCCTTGAAAAAATCCGCGGTCAGCGGGATGAAAAGCGGCTCGCCCGTGCAGACGCGCGGCGCGGTAGAGAGAATGCACTGCTGGCGGCAATCGGGGTGCTGCGCAATCCAGCGGTTATGCTGACGGATGACGCACAGGGTTTTATAGATGGAGTAACCCGCCGAAAGGATGTCCGCCGAAAGGGTGGTCCCGTCGCTGTCCCGGATGGCGTCGGCGCCCCAGCGTTTGGCCAGCGACAGCGTAAGCGCTTCATAGCCCGCCTCGCCGGGCAGGGTAAAGCCTCCGCTTTTCAGGTCGTCCATGCCGTTATTCCTCCGTTTTCACGATTGCCGCCAGGAACGCAAGCGCGAGCCCCTGGCCCCAGCCCTGCGTCCAGCTGCGGGAAATGCGCCGGTAGCCTTCCAGGTCGTTCATGACGGCGGTGCCGCCGGACACGTTGAGCACGCGCCCGTCCGCGGTGATGTTTTGAAGAATGGCCGCATATGCTTTCCGCACATAGGGAATGTGCAGGGGATTATCATTTCGAATCATCGCGGCGGCGATGCCGCAGGAGGCGGAAACCTCCTCGTAGCTTTCACCGTCCGTCAGCACCGTGCGCCAGAGGCCGCCGTCGGTTTGCAGCTTCTTAAGGCCGGAAAGCTGGTCGCGCAGGGAGCAGTCGATATCCATAAACGGCGGATACAGGTACGGCTCGGGCAGGGTGTGCTTGACCATCGACATGGTATAGGCCGCCCAAGCGTTGGCGCGCCCCCAGAAGAAGCCGGACATATGGTCTTTCTTGATGTTGTTGTAGCCATGGTACCAAAGGCCCGTGGCCTGGTCCTGCAAATACTCGATATGCCGCGCGTACTGGTGCAGCGCGTCCTGCACAAGGGCTTGATCGCCCGTGAGCACGCCGTAGCGCAGCATGAAATACGCGGCCATGAACAGCGTGTCGGCCCACGCCTGTTCCGGAAAATCGTTCTTCACGGATACGGTGTGCTGCAAAACCCGGTCGTTAAAGCGCAGCGCATGATTTTGCAGATAATCAATTTTTTGCGCCGCGATTTTTAGATAGCGGTCATCCCCCGTCGCCTGATGGAGCGTGAGCAGGCAGTGCCCCATGGCGCAGGTGTTGACCGTCCAATGCGGAAGACCCAGCGCGATCAGCTGGTCCACGCGTTCTTTCAGCAGCTCCAAAAAATCCTGCCGCCCCGTTGCCTCAAAGGCGCGGGCAACGCCGTAATACGCCACGCCGCAGGGCCAGTCCCACGGCAGATCCATTTCCATGGTTTTTTGCACCACGGTCCCCATCACGCCGGGCAGCGCTTCACGGTTTCCATCCAGTTTCATAGGCACTCCTTCGGGTTTTCGATCTGCGAAATCCGGGTTATCCTTGCGAAACCAAAGCCAAAAGGACGCCCCCTTGTCCTTTGGGAGCGAAGGGGACGTCCCGGCAGGCTTTGGTTACGGCTTACTCGTGTACGGGAAGCTTGGTGGTGTTCCCGGCTTCGTACGCGGCAAGGCGCTCGTCGATGATGGCCTGGTAGCCGGCTTCCAGATACTTCTGGCTCAGCTCGGCATACAGGGCGTCAAATTCTTCCGGCGCGCATTTGGTGAGCTGCACGCTGTATTCCTGGTACAGGCTCAACAGCGTTGCGTTGAATTCGCCCTCGCTGGCAATCGCAACGGCGAACACCGGATCGGAATACGCCCAGCCGTTATCCGCGATTTCCTTGAGCTTATAGTAGTTGTCGATCAGCGCCTGGGTGAAGTCCTGCGGCAGGCCCTGGGGCGCGATGGCCGCGATCGTCTGCTCGATGGTGCCGACTTTCTTGGAGGCGTGCACGGCGCAGGCCATGTCGATGTTCATGTTGTGGTTGAGCATTTCCGGGCCGCGGTAATCGCCGTTGACCACGGGCAGGCCGGCGTCGTTGAGCGTATAGGTGACGCCTTCGATGCCGCTTTCGAGCACTGCGAGGGTTTCAGGCTGCGCCAGCCACTCCAGGTACATCCAGGCGGCTTTCAGCTGGTCGGGGGTGGCAAGCGAGGAGAAGCCCACGATCATGCCGAAGGGGTTGTCCGCGCGGAACTGCGGGTAATCCACAACGCCGGGCTCGAGCACCCATTCCGGGGGCACGATAGCCAGTTCGGCGCCGGGGTTGTTTTCATAGAACGCGGTCAGCCAGGCGACGTTGCCGGACATATAGCCGCCGTAGGAGAAGCTCTTGCCGTTGATGAAATCGGTCTGGTGCTGGGATGCGCCGCCGCTGCCGCTCAGCTCAGCCAGGTCGAGTTCATATTCGGGGGAATAGAAGCCCATGTTGTATTCGGCGTTCTGCCGCTTCAGGAGCTTATAGGTGGGTTCCCAGCTGAGGCTGGCGGTGCCAAGGCTGGAGTGCATGGCCCATTCGGATTCCGCCACCGGGAAATCGCGGAACGCGAAGTTGGTGACGTAGGCCGATTTGGGGATCATCAGGCCCAGCGGGTGTTCCGCGTACGCGCCCTGCACAGCCTTGATGGCGGCGACGTATTCGGCATAGTTGGTGGGCGTGGCAATGCCAAGCGCGTCCAGCCAGTCTTTGCGGTACATCGTCACATAGGTGAAGGTGGTGTTGTAGTAGGGGCGCTCAGTCAGCACGAAGTAGGTTTCGCCGCCGATATCGGTGTAGCTGAGCTGGTTGTTCTTGACCATCGCCGCGTAGTAGGTGGGCGCGACCTGGGCAAACGCGTCCAGATCAATCACCTGCATGGCGCCGTCGCTGGCCCACTGGGCAACTTTGGGATAGTCGTATTCCATGAGGATCGTGGGGGTTTCGCCGGCCGCGATCAAGAGGGAATACTTGGTCATGACGTCGCCGCGGGGGATGGCCACGTATTCGACGGTTACGTTGTACTTGTCGCCGAATTCGGACTGCACCCATTTGGTCCAGTAGTTGTCGTCAACGGGGGGATAGCCCTCCTTGGAACGGTCGTAAACGGGAACCGTGATCTTGACGTTCTCTGCAAACGGCTCCGCGGCGATTGTGCCGCTGGCGGCGGGTTTGGCTTCCTCAGCCAGCGCTGCCGCAGGCAGGATCATGCTGAGAACCATAACCACGGCGAGCAGGGTGGTTAACCATTTTTTCATGTGTTTCTCTCCTTTTCTTTTTATGATGAAGATCAGCCTTTCACAGCGCCGATCATCACACCTTGCACAAAGTGCTTCTGCACGAAGGGGTACAAACAGATAATGGGAAGGGTGGCAAACATCACCATGGCGGCCTGCAGCACTTCCGGGGTGGATTGCACCGCCATACCCTCGGATATGCTCACCGCGTCCGCGCCGGAGTTGAGCACCATGTTGCTGAGCAGATACTGTATGGGCTGCAGCGCCTTCTTGGTAATGAAGTAGCGCGCGTCCGCGTAGGCGTTCCAGCGGCCGACCGCGTAGAACAGCGAGAGCGTGGCGAGGATGGGCTTTGACAGCGGCAGGATGATTTTAAACAGGATCTGGAAGTTGCTGGCCCCGTCCAGAAACGCGGCTTCCTCCAGGCTCTCGGGAATGGTGGATTGCAGGAAGCTTTTCATGATCAGCATGTTGAACGGGGAGAACGACAGCGGGAGGATAAGCACCCACATTTTGTTGATCAGGCCGAGGCTTTTGAAAAGCAGGTATTCGGGGATCAGCCCGGCGTAGAAGTAGAGCGTGAACAGGATCATCAGCGAGAAGAAGTTCCGCCCCAGCAGCCTTCTGCGCGACAGCGGATACGCCGCGCAGACGGTGATGATCATGCCGATGACGGTGAACAGAACGGTAACGAGCACCGTATAGACCATGGAATGGGTCAGCTGGCCGTCGTTGAAAATGGTGACGTAGGCTTCCAGGGTTACGTCCTTGGGCCACAGTGTGACGCTTTTGGCAAGCACCGCGGAGTTGCCGGAGATGGACTTGACGGCGATGTGGACAAACGGAAGGATGCACGTAAGGCAAAGCAGGACGACGACCGCGACGATGACCACGTCGCCGATGGTCAGGCGCATTTTCATGCCCGTGGAACCGCGCAGGGGTTTTGTTTGCTGCATGTTCATTTCCCCACCTCCTAAATCAGGCCCGATTCGCCCAGGCTCTTGGCAAACCGGTCGGCCAGGAGGACGAGGATAAAGCCCAGCAGCGATTGGAACAGGCCCACGGCGGTGGCGTTGGAGAAGTTGCCTCCGGCGAGGCCCTTCTCATAAATGTAGATGGCGAGCTGGTACTGGTAATCCTTGACCAGCACGTTGCCAAACGAAGCGAGGCGCTCGTAGTTGGAGCCCATGATGCGGCCGAGGTTTAAAATCAGCAGCGTAACGGCGGTGGCGCGGATGCCCGGCAGGGTGACGTGCCAGATTTTGCGGAAACGGTTCGCCCCGTCCACGGTGGCGGCTTCGTAAAGCTCCGCGTTGATGCCGGTGATCGCGGCCAGGAAGATGATGGTGCCCCAGCCCATGTTCTGCCATACCGCCATCAGCAGGTACGTGACCGCCCAATGGAACTTTTCCGTCAGGAAGGGGATGCCTTCCTTGATCAGCCCCGCGTCCATCAGCGTGATGTTGACCAGCCCCGTCGTAGGCCGAAACAGCGTGTAGGATACGCTGGCGATGATGACCCAGCTCAGGAAGTGCGGCAGATACAGCACGGTTTGGGATACCCGCTTGAAACGGCGGAAGCGCAGCTCGTTGAGCATCAGCGCGAGGATAATGGGAACCGGAAACCCGATGGCCAAATCCAATACGTTGAACACCAGCGAGTTTTTCAGCGCCCGCAGAAAGTCCGCGTCCTTGAAAATCTTCGCGAAAACCTGAAAGCCCACGTACTCGCTGCCCGCGTAACCCCTGGCGGGCTTGTAATTCATGAAGGCGATGCGCAGGCCGGGGTACGCGGCGTACTTGAAGATGATCACGAACGCCACCGGTAAAACGAGCAGCAGGTACAATTGCCAGTCGCGCTTCCAGGCGTTGCGCAGGGTGCGTGCGATCAAGCCCGTGCGGGCGTGGTTGACGGCTGGTTTCATATGGATCAAGCGACTGTCCTCCAAAAATTCACGAACGGCAGTGCAGCGATTCGTATCTCTATGATATGCTTATACTATACAAACCCGCGCCGGTAGAATCCATCGAATATCAACCAACAATTATGCATTTTCGGCCTTTTATTTTTGCGCTTCTACGGATTATATGTGATATTTGGCTGTTTTTACGCCAGCAAGCTCTATTATTGCAGTATTCTTCCAGATAGATGGTTGATTTTGCCCACACCATCTGGTACAGTAGCGGCAGGGAGGTGCGCAAGATGGCCAGGCGAGCGCGGCAGGTGATCGAATACCGGGTGTACGAATTGGATACCGATTTTCCCGCGCTGCTGCTGGACGGCGAGCAGTGGCATATTTCCGACGTGAAAAGCAAACGCCTGCATTTCCACAACTGCCTGGAAATCGGCGTATGCCATACGAACTCCGGCACGCTGCTGGTGCGCGACGAGCCCTACACCTTCCGAGCGGGCGACGTCACCCTTCTGCCAAGGCACGTGCCCCACACCACCTATTCCTCCCGGGGAATGAGCAGCCTGTGGAGTTACCTGTTTGTGGATTTGCGGGAGCTCCTGTCCGAAACCCTGCACGCCGAGGAGGATTTCGAGCTTGCGAGCTTCAGCCCGCAGAACTTCGTCCACCTGTTCCGGGGGGACGGCTATCCCAAGATCCGCTTCCTCGCGTCCTCCGTGATCGACGAGATGAAAGCCCAGCAGCCGCATTACCGGGAGTCCACGAAAGGGCTTCTGACCGCGCTGTTTTACGAGTTCTCCCGCGCGCTCAAGGCGAGCGCCGATACCCCCGCCGTGAAAAAGCGCAAGGATACGCTGGTGCTCACCCCGGCGCTCAACTACATTAACGAGAACTATATGCGCAAGGTTTCCGTGGACGAGCTGGCGGAGATGTGCCACCTGTCCACAACGCATTTCCGCCGCCTGTTTTTGACCATCATGGGCAGCAGCCCGCACAGCTTCATCAACCAAACCCGCATCACGCGCGCGTGCACGATGCTCCAAACCACCGATCAGGCGATCCTCAACATCTCGGAAACCGTGGGATTTGTGTCGGTATCCAGCTTCAACCGCTGTTTCCAGCAGATGATCGGCGAAACGCCGCGCAGGTACCGCAACCCCGAGGGGCCGGAGCACAAGCCGAAACGGCCGCAGAGCATCGTGCAGTACCGCGGCTGGGAAGCGCCGGATTTATAAACCGCAGCGAAGGGGGCAATCGCGTGGATCAGGCCGGGCCCTGCAGGCGTTGTTTGCTGGAAGACATAGCGGACGAGCAGGCGTTTTATGCTATAATCAAGGAACGAATCCGCCTGCTGCCCGACGGCGAACGAACGGACGCCGCGGAATACGCCCGCAGGCTTTCGCTGTGCACAGCGTGCGGCGATCTTAACCAAGGCACATGCGCCCTTTGCGGCTGCTATGTGGAAATCCGCGCGGCAAAACGCGGTATGCGCTGCCCGCAGGCGAACCCCAAATGGTAATTCAACACGCGGAGAGGGAGTATTCTATGATCGACATCACCTTGAAACCGAACCATGCGCTGGGAACCATCAACCGCAATATCTACGGGCATTTCAGCGAGCATTTGGGCCGCTGCGTTTATCAGGGCCTGTATGTGGGCGAGAATTCCAAAATCCCCAACGTGAAGGGTATGCGCTCCGACGTGGTCGGCGCCCTTAAGCACATCAAAACGCCGGTGCTGCGCTGGCCGGGCGGTTGCTTTGCCGACGAATACCACTGGGAGGACGGCATCGGCCCCAAGGAAAACCGCAAGCGCATGGTGAACACGCACTGGGGCGGCGTGGTGGAGGATAACTCCTTTGGCACGCACGAGTTTCTGGAGCTTTGCGCGCAGATCGGCTGCGAGCCCTACATCAACGCCAACGTCGGCTCCGGCACGGTGCGCGAGATGGCGGACTGGGTGGAGTACTGTAACAGCGACGGGGATTCCACCGTTGTGAAGCGCCGCTGGCAAAACGGCCGCAAGGAAAGCTACGGTGTGAAATACTGGGGCGTCGGCAACGAAAACTGGGGCTGCGGCGGCAACATGACGCCGGAGTATTACGCCAACGAGTACCGGCGCTACCAAACCTATTGCCGCAGTTACGGCGCCAGCAAGCTGTACAAAATCGCCTGCGGGCCGAGCTCCGGCGATTATGCCTGGACCGAAACGATGATGAAAAACGCGGGGAAGATGATGGACGCGCTGACCCTGCACCATTATACCGTTCCCACCGGCAACTGGCAGGATAAGGGCAGCGCCACCGCGTTTGACGGCAAGCTCTACTATCAAACCCTCTGCAACGCGCTGAAGATGGACGAGCTGGTGGAAAAGCACCTCGCGATTATGGACCGGTACGACCCCGAGCACCGCGTAGGCCTGATTGTGGACGAGTGGGGCTGCTGGCACAACGTGGAGCCGGATACCAACCCCGGCTTCCTCTACCAGCAGAACACCATGCGCGACGCGCTGGTAGCGGCGCTGACGCTGGATATTTTCAACAAGAACTGCACCCGCGTGGTGATGGCAAACCTTGCGCAGACCGTAAACGTGCTGCAGGCGGTAATCCTCACCGAGGGAGACCGCATGGTGCTGACGCCGACCTACCATGTGTTTGACCTGTACAAGGCGCACCACGACGCGACCTTGATTTTCCACGAAGCGCAGGCGGGCACGACGGGGACCGGCGAATACACGGTGCCGGCCTTGAGCCTGACCGCGTCGAAAAAGGGGAACGTTGTGACCGTGACCCTGTCCAACACCGCGCTGGACGCGCCCGCCGAGCTGCGGCTTCAGCCGGGCGTGCCGGTGAAGAGCGCCGCGGGGCGCATCCTGACCGGGGCGATGAACGCGTATAACGACTTTGCCAATCAGCCCGTGGCCATCGCGGCCATGAAGGGCGTTACGGTATCCGCGGACGGCGTACACTGCACGCTGCCGCCCGCAAGCGTTGCCGAGCTCACCCTGACGATCTGAGAAAACGCGGGCGGACTTTCCCGGCCAGAGGTCGCACCGAACGATTTTTTCCATACGGACATTTCGATAAAAACAACCGCGGCAGCGCGGTTGTTTTTTATTGCCCAGACTGCCGCAGCGCGTTCATGAAAGCGTTTTGGCTTAGGCTGCGGCGCAGCGGGACGGCCACCTCGGCATGCCATGGATCGGCTTCCTTCCGTTTGTCCATGTTTTGTCACGGACAAACGGTCATCTTCCTTGACTTCCAGCCTGTGGAAATCTATACTTTGCATATACCGTCGAACCGCAAACCGCATAAGGGGGGCATTTTGTGGCCTGTCGTGAAATTTTCGCGAAAAACCTGAGGGCTTTGCTGCACCAGTACGGCATCACCAGCGTGCAGCTTGCCAAAGCCATCGGCGTGGATCCTTCCCTGGTGAGCCGCTGGCGCAAACAGGGCTGCAGCAACCGCAACGTGAACGAATACGCGCTTGCCGTCGCAAGCTATATCGCCAAGCGCAACCATTCGGCGGAAAACGCCGCGTGGCTGCAGGCGCAGCTCGCCTCCGTACCGCTGCCCAGCACCGCCGCGGATACGGCACGCCTGATGCTGTGGCTGTACCCCGAGGCGGACGTCGCCTCCTTACTCTCGGAGGAGGACCAGTTTACCAATCTGCTGGTCGTCAGCAGCTTCCATCAGGCGGTGCAGCATATGCCCGCAAGCGCGGCCGCGCCGTTTGCCGGGGAGGTATCGGCGGGTATCGGCACGGATGAGATCATATCCGTACTGCGCGCGGAGCTTGCCACCGTGGGAAGCGGCCAGACCATAATGATTTACCTGTCCAGCGAGGCGGCGGCATTCGCGGTTCAACGCCCGTTCGTAACCGCCGTACAGGAAGCGGTTCTCACAAAGAAGCTGGTCGTGCGCATGCTGGTGCAATCCGCGAACAACTCCGCGGCCTCCGGCAGGCTGGTGTCCGCCTATATGCAGCTGCTGGTGTCGGGAAGTTTGCAGTTCAACATCATCCAGGGCACGCCGCAGACCTTCACCACCGCCGTGCACCTGATGCTGCCCGGCCGCGCCGCGCTGTGCATTACCGAGGCCACGCAGAAGAACAGCCGCCCCGTGCTGGTGGTGATCCGCGAGCAGGCCGTGATCGGCGACATGCTGGAAAACTTCGAGCATTCCCTGCGCTTTGCGCGCCCGATGATGACCGCGTATGACGACAGCTTTGCCCGCAGCATCATCGAAACCTTCTTCGAGGAATACGGCGTGCCCGGCAGCCTGGACGTGATCAAGTGCGGCCTGAACCCCATGTTCATGACCGTGGACCAGTATTGCAAGGTGGTGCGGGACTTCGGCCATCAGGAAGAGCAGTACGAATGGCGGCGCGTGGAATTCGGCCGTTTCAAGGACGCGATGGACCAGGTGCTGCTGGATTCGCGGTTCCGGGAGGTGCTGTCGCTGCCCAAGCTGCGCGAGATCGCCCGCACAGGCCGGTGCAAGATGCCCGCGATGTATTTCATGGATTCGGGCGTATGGCACCTGGAGGCGGAGGATTGCGCCGCGCTGATCGGCGGCTATATCCGCTATCTGGAGCGCGTGCCCAACTTCCACGTCATCCTTCTGGAGGACGAAAGCCAGTTTATGCCCAACTCCTGCTGGCACATCAAGAACAACAAACACGTGATGATTCATTCCTGGAACGTGGACGAGCCGTTGATGATCTACTCCGACCAGATGATGCTCATCGACGAGTTTCAAAAGCATTTCGATTACCTTTGGGGCAAAAACAGCGGTGGCGGCTCCAGCAAGCGCGCCGCCATCGAAACCCTGCGGGAAATCCAAGCGCAATGCCTGCGGCACCTGGGCCGAACCGCCCCGGACGCAGAGCCTGCATTGACCTGAACATAAGGAGAGTTGCGTATGAAAAAGCTGCTGACCCTTACATTGGTACTGACGCTCCTGCTGAGCCTGAACAGTTTCGCCCCCGCCATGGCTTCCGCGGCCGGAAGCGACGTGATTTCGTTTACCGATCCCGTATTGGAAGAATTGGTGCGCAAACAAATGGGGATTCCGGAGGGAGATATCACGGTTGCGCAGGCCGAAGAGGTGATCGACCTCTGGATGAACCGCGAGAGTGAGAGCGACCCGGCGATCACGGATATCTCCAGCCTCGCGCCGTTTATCAACGTAAGCCACCTGACCCTGATCGGTCACAAGATCACCGACATCAGCGTGCTGGAAAACATGTGGAACCTGAAGCTGCTGGATATCGGCGGCAACCAGGTAACCGACCTGAGCCCGCTGTCAAAGCTTCCGCTGGAATCCCTGGCCGTCTGGGACAACGGGATCACCGATATCTCCGCGCTTGCTCCCATTGAAACGCTCAACAACCTGATGCTCAACGTCAACAAAATCAGCGATTTCAGCCCGATCCAAAATCTGCCGAACCTGCAAACCCTCTGGGTAGGCAGCAACGCGACGGAGGATTACTCGCCGCTCGCGGCCATCTATCCGCAGCTGACCGACAAGGATTTCGAAGTGCTGACGACCCCGTTTGACAAAGCCATGGTTCTGCCCTTCAACGACCCCGTGCTGGAGCGAAAGATACGCGAAGCGTTGGGCATTCCCGAGGGCGACGTGACCGCGGGCGACGCCGCGCTGCTGCGGCACCTGAACGCGGATGCGGATCAAAACACACCCGACGAGGAGCGCATCCATGATATATACGTGCTGCAGTATTTCGTCAACCTTGAGGAGCTGTATCTGAACAATCAGGCCTTTACCGATATCGCGCCGCTTGCGGAGCTGACGAAGCTGCGTTCGCTGTGGATGCTGGGCGGGTCCACGTACGATCTGGCGCCGCTTGCGAATATGACCCGGATGGAGCGTATGGGCATCAACTGCGGCATGCAGGACGCGGATTTCATCGCCAACATGCCCGGGCTGATCGAGCTGCGCATTGACGGCTTGAAAAACCTGCCCTCCGCCCTGCCGCAGCTGCAAAACCTGACCGTCTTCTGTTCCTTGGGCGGGGAGCTTACAGACATCAGCCTGCTGGCGCAGCTGCCGGCCCTTACGGTGGTTGATCTGAGCTGGAACCTGGTGTCGGACGTAACACCGCTGCAAAATCTGCCGCTGACGGAGCTTTACCTTTCCGGCTGCCCCGTGGAAGACTTCTCTCCGCTCAAAACGCTGTACCCCAATCTCGTGGGGCGGAGCTTTGAGATTTACGATCTGGCCGAGCCGGAGAACCCGGACGCGGTGGTTACCTTCGCCGATCCCGTTCTGGAGCAAAAGGTGCGGGAAGCGCTCGGCAAGCCCGAAGGGGATATCACCGCCTGGGACGCCGCGCAGGTGACCGTTTTGAACATCGGCAACGAATGGCAGGAGAGAATACCGGAC
>JAEWTC010000003.1 GCA_023459675.1 Bacillota bacterium
CGTCTGATGCGCTCCTTCCATATCCCCGGCTTTCTGCGCCGCCGGTGGATATTCATGGCCTCGCGCGACAACGCCCGCACGCCCGTGCAGTGGTCGGCAAAGCCCGGCGCGGGTTTTACAAGCGGAAAACCTTGGCTGCCGGTCAACGCCAATTACACGCAGATCAATGTTGAGGCGCAGGAGGAAGACCCGGCTTCCGTGCTTTCCTATTACCGCCGGATGATCGCCCTGCGCGCCGGAAACGAAATTCTAATGCTCGGCACGTTCAAGCCCCTGTCCGCTACGCGGCGCGTGCTGGCCTACCAAAGGGAGTACGGGGGCGAAAGCCTGACGGTGGTGCTGAACTTCTCCGGGCGCGGCGCGCGCGTACCTTATACGGGGAACGTGCTCGCCGGCAATCTGGGGGCGGCGGCGTTCGACGGGCGGCTGCGGCCCTATGAAGCGGTCATCCTTACATCATTCAAGGAGAATGTGCAATGATCCATTTTACGGACAATGAATTCCGGCTGAGCACGGAAGGTACGAGCTACTGGTTCCGCATTACGAAGTACGGGCATCTGGAGCATGTGTATTACGGGGGCCTGCTGCCAAACGATCAGGAGATGGAACCGCTCCTGATCAAGCGCGTCATGCCGACGGGCGGCAACGTTGCCTACGCAAGCGGCGACAACGGCTATGCGCTGGATTCGCTGTGCCTGGAATGGTCGGGCATCGGCAAGGGCGATTACCGGGAAACGCCCGCCGAGCTCCTGATGCCGGACGGCACCTTCACCGCGGATTTCCGTTATCTGCGCCACCGGGTGGAGGAGGGCTGCATCCCGGCGGACGGGCTTCCCACCGCCGAGGGCGGCGCGCAGACGCTGGTCATCACGATGCAGGATGAACCCAACCGGGTTTTCCTCGATCTTTTCTATACCCTGTTTCCGGAGGAAGACGTCATCACCCGCCGCGCCGTGCTCCGCAACGAAAACGAGCGGCCGCTCACCATCCGCCGGCTGTTCAGCTTGATGCTCGATATGCCCAACGACAATTTCCACATGGTCACGTTCGACGGCGTCTGGACCGCGGAGGCGCACAAGCACACCCGCCCGGTCACCTACGGGCTCACGGTGAATTCCTCCGTGACGGGCGCCAGCTGCAGCCGGCACAACCCCGGCTTTCTGCTGGTTTCCGCCGACGCGCGGGAAAACGCGGGAGATGCGTACGGCTTCAACCTCGTGTACTCCGGCAACCATTACGGCGCTGTGGAATTGAGCCAGCTGGACCTTGTCCGCGTCAACCTGGGCATTCATCCGCAGTGTTTTTCGTGGACGCTTTCGCAGGGCGCAAAGTTTGAAACGCCGGAGGCCGTGATGAGCTATTCCGGCGCGGGCTTGAACGGGCTGTCCCGCCATTTTCACGAATTTGTCAACCGCCGCGTCGTGCGCGGGGATTGGAAGGGCAAGGAGCGCCCGGTGGTGCTCAACAGCTGGGAGGCGTGCTATTTCAACTTTAACCGCGCAAAGCTTATGAAGCTGGCGCGCGGCGCCAAGAAGCTGGGCGTGGAGCTGTTCGTGCTGGACGACGGGTGGTTTGGCAGCCGGGACGACGATACCAAGGGCCTGGGGGATTACACCATCAACCCGCGCAAGCTGCCCCGGGGAATGGAAGACCTTGCCCGGCGCATCCACGGCACGGGGCTCAAGTTCGGGCTATGGTTTGAGCCGGAGATGGTAAACCCTAACAGCGATCTGTACCGCGCGCATCCCGAATACGCGGTGCAAACGCCGGGGCGGCTGCCCTCGCTGGGCCGTAACCAGCTGGTGCTGGACCTGTGCAACCCCGCCGTGCGGGACTATATCGTGGAAAACGTATCGCGCATTCTGGATACTTGCCAAATTGATTACGTGAAATGGGATTACAACCGGCACATGACCGATTGCTATTCCCCCTGCCTTGCGGATCAGGGCGAGTTCTTCCACCGCTATATCCTCGGGCTGTACGAGGTGCTTTCCCGTATTTTCCGCCCCCGCCCGCACATCCTTCTGGAAAGCTGTTCCAGCGGCGGCAACCGGTTTGATCTGGGTATGCTGTGCTTCTCCCCGCAGGTCTGGACTTCCGATAATACCGACCCCATCGAGCGGCTGGAAATCCAGGGCGGGCTTTCCTGCCTGTATCCGCTGTCCGCCATGGGCGCGCACGTTGCCGCCGTGCCCTCGCATCAAACCCTCAGAAGCACGCCGCTGTCCACGCGCTTCAACGTGGCGGCCTTCGGCTGTTTGGGGTACGAGTTGGACGTCAACCGGCTGACCCGCGTGGAACGCCGGGAGGTGAAGCGGCAGATCGCGTTTTATCAACAGAACCGCGCCACCCTGCAATACGGGGCTTTCTTCCGCGGCGATTTGGACCGGCCCCATCAGCGCACCTGGCAGTGCGTGGACAGGGAGCAGGCGCACAGCGTCGGCGGTTTCTTCCAAACCAGATCCACGCCCGGCGGCAGGCCTGACCGGCTGAAGCTCTTCGGCCTGCACCCGCGGCGGCGCTATCAAGTGGAAACCGTGCCGCAGAGCCTGTTCATCCAGCGGTTTGGAAGCCTTATTTCCCACGCGCTGCCCGTGCGCCTGCGCGCGGATGGCTGGCTGTTTCTGCTGCTCAACCGCCATTATGCCCTGCGCGATAACGTGGAGCGTTACACGGGCACTGGGCGGCTTCTGGAAAGCGGGCTCCAGCTCAACAATCAGTTCTGCGGCACGGGGTATCATGAAAAGCTCCGGCTGCTGGGCGATTTCGGGTCCAACCTGTACACCGTTACGGCGGCGGAGGAAAAAAGCGCATGAAAAACCAGGAAAGCAAGAACCTGGTTTTCTTCGGGCTTGGCACCGTCGGGCGCGATATGCTTTTCTCCATGGGCAGCATGTATTTGATGGTCTATATCACCGAGGTGCGCATCGTTTCCGACGCCACCCTCGCCGTGATTACCGCGCTGCTGCTTGTGCTGCGCGTGTTCGACGCGTTTAACGACCCGCTCACCGGCTTGATTGTGGACAACACCCGGTCGCGCTTTGGCAAGTTCAAGCCGTGGATTTTTATCGGCGCGCTGATCGGCGGCGTCAGCATGGTGCTGATGTTTACCGAGCTTGGGCTTTCGGACACGGGGTATATCATCACCTTCGGGTTTCTCTACGTCATCTGGGACGTCTTTTTCGGGCTCAACGATATCGCCTACTGGTCCATGCTTCCGTCGCTTTCGACCGATCAGCGCGTGCGGGAGAAAATCGGCACGTTCGCGCGCATCTGCGCCAATGTCGGGCTGTTCGCCGTAGTGGTGGGCATCATTCCGGCCACCAACGCGCTGTCCAAAGCCTTTGGCAGCGCGAAAAGCGGCTGGTTCGCGTTCGCGCTCATCGTTGCGGCGCTGATGCTTGTTTTCCTTTCCTTCACGCTGCTGGGCGTGAAGGAGCGCAAGGGCTACTATAAACAGGAGGAGAAAACCACGCTGCGGCAAATGTTCGGCGTGCTGTTGAAGAACGACCAGCTGATGTGGGTCGCGGTTTCGATGTCGCTGTTCATGATCGGCTACTCCACCACGGCTTCGTTTGGCGTGTACTTCTTCAAATACGCGTACGGTAACGAGAACATGTACGCGGTCTTCGCCGCGTTGCTTGGCGTAACGCAGCTTCTTTCGCTTGGCATGTTTACGCTGCTGCGCAGGAAGTTCTCCCGCCGGAAACTCTACACGGCGGCGATGGGCCTGGTGGTGCCCGGGTATCTGCTGTTCTTCGCCGCGCCGATTCAGATGGCGTATCTGTGCGTCGCGGGCGTTTTGATTTTCGTGGGCGAGGCGTTTATCCAGATGCTGATGCTCATGTTTCTGGCCGATTCCATCGAGTACGGGCAGTGGAAACTCGGCAGGCGCAACGAGTGCATCACCTTCTCCGTACAGCCGTTCATCAACAAAATCGGCGGCGCCATCGCAAACGGCGTGCTGGGCGTCACGCTCATCCTTTCGGGCGTCAACGCCGCCCATACCGGGGCGGCGGTCACGCCGGGCGGTATCCTGACCATGAAAATCGCCATGCTGCTGCTGCCGCTCTTCTCCATCCTCGCGGGCTACCTCGTTTATATCAAAAAGTTCAAGATCGACGAAACCAATTACGTAAACATCCTGAACGACCTGAAATCCCGCGGCGACATCGGGCAACATGACTGAGGACGTACGCCAGGGGCTTGTTCACTCGGTTTCATGGTCGCGGGCTGCAAGTCCGTTTGCCCGCTCTGTGAAACCTCCCAACTCCGAACGCTTGCCGCTTTATGGGAGTGCCAACCAAGGCACACGCTCATCTGCGTTGCCCACAAACCCGCAGTAAAGGACTTTGTCCTTAACAATCCATAGAAAGCAGGCCGCGCGTAGCGCGGCCTGCTTTGATGGGTTTGTCAAGGGCATAGCCCTTGACTGGGGTGTGGGGCAAAGCCCCATCGTTCCTTATCACTTGGGCGCGATCACAGCTTTGCCGCCCATGTAGGGCCTAAGCGCCGCGGGAATCAGCACGCTACCGTCTGCTTGCAGGTTGTTTTCCAGAAACGCGATCAGCATACGCGGCGGCGCGGTGACGGTGTTATTGAGGGTGTGGGCCAGGGTGTTGCCGTTTTCGCCTTTGATGCGGATCTTCAAACGCCGCGCTTGCGCGTCGCCGAGGTTGGAGCAGGAGCCGACCTCGAAATACTTCTGCTGCCGGGGCGACCACGCCTCCACGTCCAGCGATTTCACCTTGAGATCGGCCAGATCGCCGGAGCAGCATTCCAGCGTCCGCACGGGGATATCCAGCGTGCGGAAAAACGCTACGGTGTACTGCCACAGCTTGTCAAACCACGCTTCGCTGTCCTCCGGCTTGCAGACCACGATCATTTCCTGCTTCTCAAACTGGTGAATGCGGTACACGCCGCGTTCCTCCAGCCCGTGCGCGCCCTTCTCCTTGCGGAAACAGGGGGAGTACGAGGTCATGGCGCAGGGAAGCTCCTCCTCTTTGAGGATCTGGTCGGCGAACTTGCCGATCATGGAATGTTCCGAGGTGCCGATGAGGTACAGGTCCTCGTCCTCGATTTTATACATCATGGCGTTCATCTCGGCAAAGCTCATCACGCCGTCCACCACGGCGCTGCGGATCATAAACGGGGGAATGCAGTAGGTAAAGCCCTTGTCGATCATAAAATCCCGCGCGTAGGAAAGCACCGCGGACTGCAAACGCGCGATATCGCCCATCAGGTAGTAAAACCCGTTGCCGGCCACGCGCCGCGCCGCGTCCAGATCGATGCCCTGAAAACGCTCCATCAGCTCCGTATGATAGGGGATTGTAAAGGCGGGCACTTTCGCCTCGCCGAACACCTCGCGTTCCACGTTCTGGCTGTCGTCCCGGCCGATCGGCACGGTCGGCGCGATCATCTGCGGCAGCACGAGCATTACCTTTTGCAGCTTTTCTTCGGTCTGCGTCAGCAGGCCTTCCTCCGCTATAAGCTGCGCGGCCTGGTCGGAAACGGTTTGCTTCGCCGCCTCGGCCTCCGCGGTTTTCTTCTGCGCCATCAGCTGCCCGATTTCCTTGGACAGCTTGTTGCGGTTGGCGCGAAGCTGATCGATGCTCGCCTTGAGCCTCCGTATCTCCGCGTCCAGCGCCACGGCCGTATCCACCATCGGCAGCTTGTCGTCCTGGAACTTTTTGCGGATGTTCTCTTTCACGGCGTCGGGGTTCTCCCGCACAAAACGGATATCCAGCATTGGAAACCCACCTTTCAAATCAATCTTCAAGGTTGTGGCCTGGCGCTGCCGCCAGTTCCTTTCGGAAATGAAAAACCGCCCCGGCAACAGCAACAGCTGCCACAGGGACGGAGAGTTTGTCACTCCGCGGTGCCACCCGGTTTAAACAGAACGTTTCACTCTGCACGCTGTAACGGGCGCACCCGAACGCCTCATCGGCGGTTTGCTCCCGCGGTGGAAAGGCAGGGTTCCCCTGCGGGCTTACACCAGCCGCCCGCTCTCTGCATTGGGTTCTGTGCCGCTTCCGCGATCTTGGCTTTCCAAAGTATACAAAATCCGTGCGACGTTTGCAAGTTAAATATTCGCGTATACGATGTTTCGAAGCTTGCGGATCACGTCGTTGGTGCCCGCGCCCGCAAGCTGCTGCATGACCACCAGCACCAGGTCTTTCGCCGGGCATACGCTCATGTAAGTGCCCGTCCAGCCGTCCCAGCCGAATTCGCCCTTTGCGCCCAGCGAGAACGATTTACCGGGCGACATCAGCACGCGCATCAGGCCGCCGTAACCGTAGCCAAGAACGGAATCCCAGGTGAAATAATTCATCTGCTGATCGGTCAGGTGGTTTTCCGCAAGCCAGTCCACCGAATTCTGGGAAAGCACGCGTTCCTTTTTCAGCTTCCCGCCGGATAGCAGCATGCGGCCGAACAGCATCACGTCGTCCAGCGTGGAAAAGATGCCCGCGCCGCCTTCCAAAACGTCGGGCAGGGAGAACACGCCGTGCAGCCGGTCGTTGAGCGGATGCTTGGCGAGCTTGCCTTCCTTCTGCTCGTACAGGGTCACCAGGCGGCTCTGTTTATCGTCGTGCACGTAGAAATCGGTATCCGCCATCTGCAGCGGCGTGAAGAGAACCTCCGCCATGTATTCGTTCAGCTTTTTGCCCGAAACCACTTCGATCACCGCGCCCAGGATATCGGCGGAGGTGCCGTACAGGAATTTCTCGCCCGGGTGATGCGCCAGCGGGTTTCTGCCGATGCGGTTGGCGGCGGCGACGGTGCTCAGCGGCTTTCCTGCCTCGGCGTCCTTTTCCATCTGCCCGTACAGCTCCATCATCATGCGCTCTGCGGGCGAGTTTTCACCGGGGTAGGGCAGCCCGGACGTCATGGTGAACAGGTCGCGCACCTGCACCGCACGTTTGGCGGGTTCGCGCCCGGTATCGCCCACGGCCACCTGCTGATCCTTGAACCCTTCCAGAAAATCGCTCACGGGCGCGACAAGGTCCAGCAGCCCCCGCTCCACCAGCGTCATGGCCGCGACGGCGGTCATGGGCTTGGAAAGCGAGTACAGGCGGAAAATGGAATCGCGGGAAACCGCCCGGTCTTCGCCGATATCGGCATACCCGTCCTTATGGAAGTATACCTCTTCGTCGCCCTGCCACAGAAGCACCGACGCGCAGGGGGTTTTCTGGGTTTGTATGGCGTCGGCCAGATGGGCCTCTATATCCCGTTTCATTCGTTTCATTTTTTATTCACGCTCCTTTGGGGAATATAGAATAAGCATATCACCGCCTTATTTTTCTGTCAACGCGAACGCCGTGTAAAACATACCGCGGCGCTTTGCGCCGTTTCCAATATGATCTGCCAAATCACCCGCGCAATACCAAACTGCAGGCAGGGAACCTTCATTTGCGGAACGAATATATACGGGATATGCGTAAGGGGGCTGTTATCGTGCAAGGCAACAGGCAGGAATTGATCACCGAGGGTGAAACCATCTTTCACCGGGGCAGTGTACGCGCTCTTGGCCAGACCAACGATACCCTCACGTTTCTCGTGGGAACCGCGCCTGAGGAACAGGTAACGCTTCTTTGCGGCGGCGGCGCCCATTGCACCTGCGGCGGCGCGGGAGAAAACGGCTGCGCGCACATCGTGGCGGCGCAGTGCAAAACGTTGGAAGACGGCTCTCTTGCCCTTCTCAGGCAGGAACGCCAGCTTGCGCTCGGCCAGGAAATGCTTCTGGCGTTGAACCGCGCCATGCCCGATGGGGAGAGCGTACGCCTGATGGCGGTGCTGCGGCTGTTTGCGGACGGGCGCACCGGGCTGGGCCTGCAAATGGGGCAGGAGCGCATGTACGCCGTGAAAAGCATCGCGGAGTTTTTGAAGAGCTACCAGCAGGGTTTGCCGCTGGAGCTTTCCGCGAAATTTACCTACCGGCCGGCGCAGATGCGCTTTTCCAAAGAGGAAGAGGCGTTGATTCTGCTGCTGCAAAGCCATATGCCGCCCGAACCCTTGGAGGACGAGGAACCGGCGGCCCGCATCGCCGGGGAAGGTCGCTTTTTGATCCTCACGGGCGCGTTTTTGCAAAGCGTGCTCCGGTTTTTTGAGCGCCATTCGTTTTACCTGCTGCTGGAGGGCGAACGCAGGCTGCAGGCAAACATCCGCACGGCGGAGCTTCCCCTGTGCTTCTCCGTCGCCATGGAAAGCGGAGCGCTCACCGTTACGGCGCAGGGCGCGGAAACGCTGCGTATTCTCACGCCGGACGGGCGCTACGTGTTCGACGACGGGATGATCAAGCGCCTGCACAGCGCGCAGGCGCGCGTATGCAAGCTGCTGTGCGAGCGCGGACATACGTTTACCTATCCGGCCTCCGAGGCGGAAGACACGCTCTCGGCGCTGCTTCCGTCGCTTTCCATCGTGGGCGAGGTGCTGCCGTCGCAGGAGCTTTCCGACAGGCTCATCCGCCAGCCGCTCAAACCGCGCGTGTATGTGGATCTGGCAGGCGGCAACGTGGAAGCGCGCGTGGAGCTGCATTACGGCGATACCGTGATTACCCTGTTCAACGCCGAAGGGCAGGAAAAGGCTACGGTGCCGGACGGCAAGCTGTTGCTTCGGGACGGCCGCGCGGAAACGCAGCTGCTGGATTTCTTTTCGGAAACGGGCTTCGTGGTGCGCGAGGGCCATATCGTGCTCAGACGCGCCAAGGATATTCTCGCGTTCTGCACCCAGGGCGTAACCGAGCTTGGCAAAAGCGCGGAGGTGTTCGTATCCGACGCGTTCCGTAAAATGAAGCCGCGGCGTTTCAGCGGCACGGCGTCGTTCCGCATGCAGGGCGGGCGGCTTGTGTTTTCCCTTCTGGAAGGCACGCAGCCCGTTGCGGAGCTTCTGCCGGTCTTAAAGGCCATTGAGGCGCGCCAACAGTACGTACGGCTCAAATCCGGCGAGTTTCTGGATATCCGCGATATGGCGGCGCTCGCGCCCGTGGCGCAGGAGCTGCTGGAAGCCGCCGCCATGGACGATCCCCAGGCCGGGCCGGATGCGCGGGAGTTGAACTTCGGCGCGTACCGCGCCGCGTATATGGTCACGATGCTGAAGCTCGCGGGCGGCGCAACGCAGGCGACCGACGCCGTCAAGAACACCGCCAAAGCGTTTTCCGAGCACACGGAGGCCGCGGAGGACGATATCCCCATTCGCCTCCGCCGCAAGCTGGCCTCCTACCAAAAGCGCGGCTCAGGCTGGATTTTGTCGCTGTACGAAAGCCGCATGGGCGGCATTCTGGCAGACGAGATGGGGCTTGGCAAAACCGTACAGGTGATCGCCGCGCTGTCCGCCGCCAAAAAGCGCGACGGCACCATGCAAAGCCTGATCGTTACCCCGACGTCGCTGATCTACCATTGGCTTGCCGAGTTCAAGCGGTTTGACAACAACCTCACCATCCGCCTCATCAGCGGCATGCGCGAGGAGCGCCGCGGCGTGATCGCCGAAATCGCCGCCGATCCGTCCGTGGACGTGGTGCTGACTAGTTACCCGCTTCTGCGCAGGGATATCGACCTGATCCGCGGGCAGGAATTTCGCTTCGCCATTCTGGACGAGGCGCAGTTTGTGAAAAACGCACAGTCCATCGGCGCGGCGGCCGCCAAGGAGATCAACGCCCAGGTGCGCATCGCGCTGACGGGCACGCCGATGGAGAACCACATGGGCGAGCTGTGGAGCATCTTTGATTTCGTGCTCCCCGGGTATCTGGGCAGGCAGGCGTCGTTTCTGCGCCGGTACGGCGGCAGCGAGCACGCCGAGGAGCTGCAGGAGCGCATTAAGCCGTTTCTCATGCGCCGCCTGAAAAACGACGTGCTCAAGGACCTGCCGGAGAAGCACGAGCAATCCCTCTACGCAGCGATGACGCCCGAACAGGAGCGCGTCTATACGCAGCTTTTGGAAACGCTCCGCTCCCACGTGGGCGAAGCGCTGGAAAGCGGCTCGCTGCCGCGCGCGCGCATGCAGGTGCTGAGCATTCTATTAAAGCTCCGGCAGGTGTGCTGCCATCCCAAGCTCTTTCTGGAGGATTACGAGGGCACCAGCGGGAAGCTGGAGCTGCTGATCCAAACCGTGAAACAGGCCATCGCGGACAAGCGGAGGCTGCTGATCTTTTCCCAGTTCGTGGGCATGCTCCAAATCATCCGCAAGCGGCTTTCGCGCGAGGGTGTGAAAACCCTCTATCTGGACGGTTCCACGCGCCCGGACGTACGCCAGGAGCTGTGCGACCGCTTTAACGGCGGCGAGGGCTCGGTCTTCTTGATCAGCCTGAAGGCGGGCGGCACGGGCCTGAACCTCATGGGCGCGGACCTGGTAATCCATTACGATCCCTGGTGGAACCCCGCGGTGGAGGAGCAGGCGATCGACCGCGCCCACCGCATCGGCCAGACCCGGGATGTGGACGTGATCCGCCTCATCGCGCAGGGAACGATCGAGGAAAAAGTAACCGATTTAAGCAAGCGCAAGCGCGCCGTGTTCGACCGTGTGGTGCTGGCCGGGGAAACCGCCCTGTCCAGCCTTACGGAGGAGGATATCCGCAGTCTCTTCTTCTAAACCTGGAGGTGGGAATATGTGCGGCCGGTATTACGTGGATAACGAAGAAGAAAACATCAGGGTGCGCGCCATACTCTCCGAAATCGTCCGGCGCAGCCTGCCCATGCACGAGCTGGTGCACACCGGCGAGATCTTCCCTTCGCAGATCGCGCCGGTCATCGTGCGAGAGCCCGGCCTGGGCGCCACCGTGCGCCCCATGAAATGGGGGTTTCCCCGCACCGGCGGCGGCGGGCTCGTCATCAACAGCCGCAGCGAGAAGGCGGACGTTACCCCGATGTTCCAAAAAGCCGTGCGGGAACGCCGCTGTCTGATCCCCGCTAGCCATTTCTTCGAGTGGCGCAGGAACGACGGGCGGAAAACCAAGGATAAATTCGCCTTCCGGCCCGATACGGACGAGCCGCTTCTGTACATGGCCGGCGTATACGGCGAGTTTCTGGGCGGTTTTGCGGGCGGAGGGTACGATGGGTTTGCCATTCTAACCCGCGAGGCGGACAGCCAGATGGCCCCGTATCACGACCGGATGCCCGTCATCCTGACGGACGAAAGCCTGAAAAAGGCGTGGCTGAACCACGACGTTGCCTACGCGCAGCTGCGGCCGGCGTTCGAACCGCCCAAGCTCAGGATCTGGGCACAGCTGCCGGACGGGCAGATTTCAGCCTGACCGCAATAGCCCTGACCGAAAATTACCGCAGCCGTAAAGGTTTGGCGGCGGACGCAAGCGCTTGACGAATCGGCGGATGCCTGCTACCATGCGGGAAGGAAAACGACGGGTGAACACAACCCCATGGGCGGAAACGCTGCGTATCGCCGCCGGAAACGCATGGCTTGACTCGATTTGGGAGAGGGGACGCATTGATGCGCGAAGTGCTAACGCCGGTGTGGCAAACGCCGGTGCTGATCAACAGCTTTTCTTTGGCAATACTTTTTGTATTTTTTTTGAATCATCATAAGAAGAACCAACATAGCCGAAGCCAGAAGTACCAGTTCTTTCAGCACATGGTGTTAACCAATATTATCCTGCTTGTTTTGGACAGCATCACGTTTCTTGTTCTGGAAGCCCCGCAGCCGGGCATGCGGACGATCAACGTTCTCGTTACGATGGCGTACTTTATGGTAACGCCGCTGATGTCCTTCTTCTTCATCCGCTTTGTGGACGAGGTCATTTGCCTGCCCGCGGATATGACGCCCAAACGGACGCGCCTGTATCTGATCCCCGTCGCGCTGCACGTGATCCTGGCGGTTGCCACGCCGTTTACCGGCTGGTTTTTCCGTATCGATACGCTGAACGCCTATCACCGCGGATCGCTCCTGCCGCTTTCGTTTTTCCTTTCCTATCTGCTGATGGTGCTCGCGTTCATCAAGGCGTTTCGTTACTACGCCAGAAGCAGAAAAGAAAACAAAGGGTTTGCCAAGCATGCCCGGGAATACAGCTGGCTGATCAAGTTTACGCTCATTCCGCTGGTGGGCGGCGTAGTGCAGGCGTTTTTCTATAACGTAACCTATGTGTGGAATTTTACGGTCATCGCCCTTCTCGTGCTCTATATCAACTATCAGAACGAGGAAATCACCACCGATTCGCTGACGGGCTTGTATAACCGGCGGCAGGCGTTCGCGTTTTTCGAGCGCTTTGTACGCGAGCGGGGCAAGGAGAGCATCGCGCTGATCATGATGGATATCAACAATTTCAAGAGCATCAACGACCGGTATGGGCATTCCATGGGCGATGAGGCGATCATCACCGTGGCGCGCTGCCTGGAGGCGGAGTTCGGGTGGGATGATTTCATCTGCCGCTTCGGCGGCGACGAGTATGTGGTGATCACCAAACACGGCGCGCCCGCACACCTCAAAGCCGCGCTCCAGCGCGTAAACGATAGCCTGGAAGCGCGCCACCGGGAGAAACAGTATCCCTTCGAGCTCTCCCTGAGCGCCGGTTACGCCTTGTACTCCAAGAAGAACGATACCATGGACGCCCTGTTCCAGAAGGCGGACGCCATGATGTTTGAACAAAAGGCAAAGCTCATGCGGCGCTCGAGCGACAAGCACGCATAACGCGCAGCACTCCCGGTTGGGGGTAGACAAACGCGTAAACCTATGCTAGGATCATGATACGGATGAACGCCCTGCGAGCGCAGTGAAAGAGAGCCGTTCCACAGGCTGAAAGGACGGCCGCGCGGCAAACAGGGCTTCCCGCATCCGGCGCATCGGCCAATCCCCGACGGTTCGCCTCCGTTACCGGGCGTCAAGAGAGGGCAGTGTCTGCCCTAAGTCGGGTGGTACCGCGAAGAGGTTCTTCGTCCCAACAGGTGGTTTGGGCCGAGGGCTTTTTTATTAAGGAGGATTTCGTATGGGCAAGCAGGATCAGCAGAAGTTTGTGGAGCACATCACGCCCCGCAGCGAGGATTTTTCCCAATGGTACACGGACGTCATTCTGCAGTCGGAGCTGGTGGATTACGCACCGGTGCGCGGCTGCATGGTGGTGCGGCCGTACGGGTACGCCATCTGGGAGCGCATTCAGCAGGAGGCGGACCGGCGGTTCAAGGCCACCGGGCACCAGAACGTGTATATGCCGCTGCTGATCCCCGAAAGCCTGCTGCTCAAGGAAGCCGAGCATGTGGAAGGCTTCGCGCCCGAGGTGGCGTGGGTAACGCAGGGCGGGCAGGAGCAGCTGACCGAGCGCCTTGCCATCCGCCCTACCAGCGAGACGATTTTCTGCGCCATGTATTCCAAGTGGGTCGGCAGCTGGCGCGATCTGCCCATGAAGTATAATCAGTGGTGTTCCGTGGTGCGCTGGGAGAAGAGCACCCGGCCTTTCCTGCGCACGTCGGAATTCCTCTGGCAGGAAGGCCACACCATTCACGAAACGCCCGCCGAGGCGCAGGAGGAAACCCTGCAAATGCTGGAGG
>JAEWTC010000004.1 GCA_023459675.1 Bacillota bacterium
TGCTCGGCCTGACTTTGAAGGACGCGCTGGCGATCCAGAAAAGCTCCGGCATTTTCGATGTGCGGGTCACGTTCACGTCCGCCCCCGCGCCGCTTTCCGCGCGCCCGGATACGTCCGCCGCGCAGGAGGGGACAGCGGGCGCCCTGCTGCCCGTCACCGCACCGCATGCCGCCGCCCCAAACGGGGAACCGCCCTATGACCCGCTGCTGGAGCCGGAGCTGACAAACGGGATGCTCGTCGAAAGCCGCGTCATCGGCGTGCGCGACGACGGCAGACAGCTGATCGTGTCCCGGTTTCATGTTTCGCCCAAGGGCGATACGGAGACGGAGACGAATGAGTAATTAGGAATTAGGCAACGAAAGTGAGCGCGTGTCCAGTGGACACAGCCGCGAAGCGGCTAGCGAACTGAAGTTGGGAGCTTTGACAGAGTATGGCGACCGGACGAGGGAGCCGTACGACAATCAAAGCGAGTGGGCATGGCGGTGCGGTTGCTACCGCAACCGAATGAATCGAATACCTGAAACCCATTCTCTTTTGTACAAAGATCTTCGGTGATGTCATACGATCAGAATCCATGGTTTATATCATCAAAGATTGCGAAGCAATCTATCCGCCATTCCTAATTCATCATTCCTTATATTCCTCATTAACGGGAGATGCGCAAGTGGAAGAAAAACCCATCCCCTCGATTGATCTGAGCCGCCTTCCCCGCCATGTGGGCATCATTATGGACGGCAACGGCCGCTGGGCGAAGCGCCACAAGCTGAAGGTGGCGCTGGGCCACCGCGCGGGCACCGAAGCCCTGCGCGGAATTATCCGCAGCGCGTCGGACCTGGGAATAGAGGCGTTGTCGCTGTACGCGTTTTCCACGGAAAACTGGCGCCGCTCCCAAACGGAGATCGACGCGCTGATGGCGCTGCTGCTTACGTTTTTCGCAAGCGAGATCGACGAGCTGTGCCAAAAAAACGTCCGCGTGCTGATATTGGGCGATCAGGCCGGCATGCCCGAGCCCCAGCGCAGAGCGCTGGCCGAGGCCGAAGCCCGCACGCGGGAGAACACGGGGCTTTCGCTCTGCCTGGCCGTGAACTACGGCAGCCGCGCGGAGCTTACGCGCGCCGCGATGCTTTTGGCGGCGGACGCCGCGCAGGGCAGGCTGCGCCCGGAGGAGATCACCGAGCAGAGCATCTCCCGGCGGCTATACACCGCGGGCCTCCCGGACGTGGATCTTCTCATCCGTACCAGCGGGGAAATGCGGCTGTCCAACTTCCTTCTGTGGCAGTGCGCCTATGCGGAGTTCCTGTTTCCAGACGTCTTATGGCCGGATTTCACCGTGGAACACTTTCACGCCTGCATCGCCTCCTACCAGGGCCGTTCCCGCCGCTTCGGCGGCAGGCCGCCGGAAGAAGACGCCGGCGACCCATCCTGAACCAACCGGAGGAAAAACTCTATGTGGCAGCGCTTTACCACAGGCGCGCTCCTGATCGTGTTCCTGATCGTCGTCCTGCTTTTGGGCGGCTATGTGTTTTGCGCCGTGGCGTTTCTGGTATGCGGCCTGTGCGTATATGAAGAGCTGGCCATCATGAAACAGGGCGGCCACCACCCCGTGCGCTGGCCCATTTTCGCGGCGCTGCTTTTCTGCGCCCCGCTGATGCTGTTCGTACGCCCGCTTGCCATTGTGCCGGTGCTGATGCTCGCCTGCTTTACCGTGATCTTTTCCGTGATGCGCCGCGCGGAGCCGGAATTAACCGACGTGATGGTGAGCCTCCTGCCGCTATTGACCATCGTGCTGCCCGGCCTGTGCCTGATCTCGCTGACCATGGTCGCCCCGCGCCCCCTGCAGGCAATGCTTTCCACGATGGTGTTCACCGTTTCCGTAGGGACGGACGTATTCGCCCTGTTCACCGGCACGTGGATCGGCGGGCGGAAGCTGTGCCCCAAGATCAGCCCCAAGAAAACCGTCGCGGGCGCAATCGGCGGTGTGATCGGCTCCGTGGGCCTTACGGCGCTCGCGGGGTGGATTTTCACGGTCTGCGTGCCGGCGGTTTCGTTTCCGCCGCTGTGGGCCAACCTGTTGATCGGGCTCATCGGCAGCGTTGCGGCGCAGTTTGGCGATCTGCTGGCGAGCATGGTCAAGCGCTACTGCAGCGTGAAGGATTTCGGTTCGCTGTTCCCCGGCCACGGAGGTATGATGGACCGCATGGACTCCATCCTCTTCGCGTCGGTCGTCATCTTCTGCTTTCACGAAGTGCTCGTTTACCTTTCCTAACGCGTTTTCCGCGGGAGGTTCTCAAGATGAAACGTTTCCTGTGCCTGTTGCTTTCGTGCTGCCTTTGCTGCGCGGCGGCGTCCGCCGCGGTTCCGGACCCCATTTCCACCGTGGAATACGGCTCGCTTGCCGATCCCCCCGCCGGCGTGTACCGCTATCTGATGGCCTGCTTTGACACCTGGGATTTCCAGTCCTCGAACCTCGGCAACACCGACGGCGTGATTTTGGTCACGCTGGACACCGTGCAGCAGCGGGTGATCTTCGCCTCCGTGATGCGGGAAATTCTCATCCAGCGCCCGGACGGCAACCCCGGCCGCATTACCTACGTCGCCAAAAACTACGGCCCGGAGGCCCTGTGCCAGGTGGTTTCCACGCATTTCGGCGTGAAGGTGGACAAGTACCTGTTCTTCAACATGGACAACGTCCAGAAGATGATCGACGCGCTGGGCGGCGTGCACATCACAGTGACCGACGCCGAAGCCGCGTACTTAAACCGCTACCGCATCGCCCGGGACGCCACCACCCCCAGCATGGACAAGGCGGGCACGTACCTGTTTACCGGGCACGCGGCGGTGATCTACATGCGCATCCGCAAAGTGGGCACCGGCGGCGACGTGGGCCGCAACGAGCGCATGCGAACGGTTTTGGAAACCCTCGTGCGGGAAAACGCGGACCTCACCCTTTCGGACGCGATGAACGTTTCCGTGGCGCTGACCGATAACATCTGCCTGACCAACCTTTCGATGAACGAGCTGATGGTGGCCGTATCCGCCGCGTATCATCTGCGCGGCGTGGAGCCCGAGGGCTTCCAGCTGCCGGTTTCCGCGGCGCTGCGGCCGATCTCCTACGCGGGCATGGCCACCAACCAGGTGGATTTCGCGCTGTGCCGCAGCGAGCTGCTCGCCTTTCTCACTGCTAGACCCCAGTAACGCACCCCAGTGCACCTTATGGCGCAACGCGGGGCAAACCCGTGGGGAACGCTGTGGCTGATTTGTGGAAAGGGCGGCAAGCCCTTGCGCAGCAGGGCTTCGTTTTCCAAAGCCTCCTTTTCCACAGCCTGTGGAGTTTTGGAAAACCGCGCCGTTTTCCCGCTCTTTTCTCCCGGCGGCGCGGCCCGCGCGGCAGGATTACCCCCTCTTTAGCGAGAATGTATACCGAAGTTATGCCATCCTCCGGCGCGAAGCGGCCGCAACGTGTGGAAAACCCCGCAAAACCCGCCGTTTTCCCACAGGTCTTCCACAGGGGTTTTTGCAGGCCACACAACGAGAAACGGGCTTTTCCATGGTTTCCACACCCCCTACTACTACTGACTCTATTATATATAGTGCTACTGCTCATCTGAGGAGGCAACGACCATGAAATTCAAGTGCTCCGCCCAGGAAATGATGCTGGGGCTGGTGAACGCAACGCGCGCGCTGTCGGCAAGGCCGTCATCGCCGGTGTTGGAATACGTTAAAGTGACCGCGGCCGGGGAGAGCGTGGTGCTCACCTGTACGGACGGAGCGCTCACCATCCGCGCGGCCGTGAAGGCCGAGGTGGAGGAAGAGGGCGACATTCTTCTGCCCGGCAAGCTTTTGACGGAAATCGTGCGCAAGCTTCCCGAGGGCGTGGTTTCGCTTGCAGCCAACGAGAAGAACGTGACCGTGATCAAGTGCCAGCAGAGCCGTTCCACGCTCGCGGGCATGCCCGCCGAGGATTTTCCCCTGATGCGGGACATCATCAACACCCACGCCCTGCACGTGCCGCAAAAGCGCCTGAAGGATATGATTTCGCGCGTGATTTTCGCCATCGCGCAGCATGAAAGCCGCCAAACCTTAACCGGCAGCCTCATGGAAGTGACGCGGACCGAGATCCGCCTCGTAGGGCTGGACGGGTTCCGTCTCGCCCTCCAGACCATGAAGGGCAGCTTCATTCTGCCCGACGGCAAGGACATTTTGAAGGCCATCATTCCCGGCCACGTGATGAACGAAATGAGCCGCATCATGGGCGACGATGAAAACGCCATGGTCACCTTCCACATGGACCAGGGCCACCTGATGGCGGTGATCGGCGATACCACGGTGCTCACCACGCTTCTGGCGGGCGAATACATCAACTACCGGCAAATACTCCCCACGGACTGGAAAACCCGCGTCACCGTGAAGTGCAAGGAGTTTGGCGAGGCCATCGAGCGCGCGTCGCTGATCGCGCGCGAGGGCAAGAACAACCTCATCAAGATCAAGGCCGAGAACGATATGATGCAGATTACCTCCATGTCCGACCTTGGTGACGTGCTGGAGGAGATCGCCATCCATCTGGAGGGCGAGGCGATAGAGATCGCCTTCAACGCCCGCTACATCGGCGACGTGGTCAAGAACATCGACGACGAATGCTGCATGCTTTCCATGTCCAACGCCGTCAGCCCCTGCGTGCTCTCCCCGGTGGACGGGGACGCGTTTTTGTACCTGGTGCTGCCGGTGCGCGTGTCCGGCTGAGCGGCGGCCCGCGGCAGGGAAACGGAACGATCGATTGCGCCGTGGCGCGTGGGATTCCCCGGTTGGGAAACCCCGCGCCGCGGTTTTTATGTGCGGTTAACGCAAGCGTGCGTGTGGAAACGAAGGAGCGATGGCAGATGGAAAGCCGCTTCCCCGTTCCTGTGGATGGAGGCATGCGGCCTGCCGCCGCGCGGCTTGCAGGGCACGCGCAGCAGGCGCGCGCCGCCGTATGTGAAAAAGCCGCCTCGCACGGCGGCGAAGGGCTCGCGCCGCCGCCGTTACCCGCCGCTTTTGCCATAGCCATTCCGCGGACTTCCCGCTTTCGTTCCGCACGCCGCATACCGCCGTTATTCTGTCGTAATCTAGCGGGCTTCTGCTTATGTTCCTCGCGCCGCATACCGTTGGTATTCTGTAGCCATTCTGCGGGCTTTCCGTCTGCGTTTCGCGCGCGTGCCGGCGTCTGTCCATTGGCTCCCGGCGGGCAGGCAATGGCCATTCTCCGGCTTTCCGCGGCCATACCGCCAGCCTCACCGCAGGCTTTCGCCCGGCACAGACCGCGCGCCGAATTGACGGCTCGCGGCGCGGATGGTATAGTGGTTCGCAAGGGAACGTATGCGGAGGGATCGTATGGAATTTCTCAGGGCGTTGCTCCAAGGCGTGATCATCGGGATCGCCAACGTCATTCCCGGTGTATCCGGCGGTACCATGATGGTGTCCATGGGCGTGTACGACACGCTGATTGGCTGTATTACCGGCCTGTTCCGGCATTTCGGCAAGAGCGTGAAAACGCTGCTTCCCTACGCGCTGGGCATGCTGGCGGGCATCGTTGCGCTGGCAAGCGTGCTGACGTACCTATTCGCCAACTATCCGCTGCCCACGTCCACGGCGTTCATCGGCCTGATCCTGGGCGGCGTATCCCCGCTGCTCAAGAAGATCGACTTAAAGAATGTCAACGGCCTTTCGATGCTTTTGTTCCTTGCGTTCCTCGCGCTGATCGTGGTCATGGCGGTGATGAACCCGCAGGAGAAGAGCATATCCGTCAATTTCTCCGTCGTACAGGCGCTGGTGCTGCTGGCGGTGGGCGTGATCGCCAGCGCTACGATGATCGTGCCGGGCGTGAGCGGCTCCATGGTACTGATGCTGCTGGGGTATTACCAAACGGTGCTCAAAGCCGTGACCGACTTAAAGGACGGCCTTCTGGGCGGCAATCTGCCGCTGGCCCTGCAGCAGCTGGAAATCCTCGTGCCGTTTGGCGTCGGGGTGCTGATCGGCATTTACGCCGTTGCCAAGCTGATCGAGTGGCTGATCCGGCGCTACCCCGTATACACGTATTCGGCCATTCTGGGCCTTGTGGTGGCCTCGCCCGTCGCGGTGCTGCTGCGCTGCGACATGACCGGCGCAACGCCCGTTATCGTGCTGATTTCGCTGGTTACGTTCATCGCAGGCTACGTCGCCTCGGCATGGCTGGCGAAACGGGCGAAGACGAGCTAAGGAAAATGAGGAATTAGGAATGGGCAACGAAAGTGAGCGTGTGTCCGGTGGACACAGCCGCGAAGCGGCTAGCGAGCTGTAGTTGGGAGCTTTGACAGAGTATGGCGACCGAAAAGGGAGCCATACGACAATCAAAGCGAGTGGGCAAATGGCGGATGGATTGCTTTGCAATCCTATTGATTTCTTACGATGAAACGCATTTGCCTGTGTCGGATGTTTCGTCATCAACGGGAATATGGAGTATTTTCACTCGATTGCGCGGCAACCGTTCCTACATTCCTCATTATCCTGCCATTCCTAACTCCTCATTCGTTACACTGCGCCCCCTTGCAAAATCATCCCCGCTGCGGTATACTAACCCCGACAACTGCATACCCTTATAAAGAGCGGCAGAGGGGACGAGCCCGATGAAGCCCGCCAACCAGCACCAGGTGCAAGGTGGTAAATCTCGCGGCGGGAAGCCGGAAGATAAGGACTACATGAATTATCGGCGCCCGCGAATGTAACGCGGGCGTTTTGATTGAAAAGGAGAGTTCTATGCGCAAACTGTTTACCTCCGAATCCGTAACCGAGGGGCATCCCGATAAGCTGTGCGACCAGGTGAGCGACGCGGTGCTGGACGCGCTGCTGACGCAGGACCCCATGGCGCGCGTCGCCTGCGAAACCGGGGCGACCACCGGGCTTTTGCTCGTGATGGGGGAAATCACCACCGAAGCGTACGTCGATATCGACGGCATTGCCCGCGGCGTGGTGAAGGACATCGGCTACACATCCGCCGAGATGTGCTTTGATTACAACACCTGCGCGGTGCTGACCGCCGTGCATTCCCAAAGCCCGGACATCGCCATGGGCGTGGATCATTCCTTTGACCGGCAGGAAGACCTCGGCGCGGGCGACCAGGGGATGATGTTTGGCTTCGCGTGCACGGAAACGCCGGAGAAAATGCCCCTTCCCATCAGCCTGGCGCACCGGCTTACACGGCGGCTTGCGGACGTGCGCAAGGGCCGCGCGGCCGACGGCGCCGCCCTGCCCTGGCTCAGGCCGGACGGTAAAAGCCAGGTGACCGTCGCCTATGAAAACGGCGTGCCCGCGCATGTGGACACCGTGGTGCTCTCCGCCCAGCACAACCCGGAGCTTACGCAGGAAGCCATCCGCAAGGCGCTGCTGGAGTACGTGATCCGCCCGGTGATCCCCGCGCATCTGATCAACGCGGATACGAACGTGTTCATCAACCCCACCGGGCGTTTTGTGCTGGGCGGCCCCGCGGGCGACACGGGCGTGACCGGGCGCAAGATTATCGTGGATACCTACGGCGGCTACGCCCGCCACGGCGGCGGCGCGTTTTCCGGCAAGGATCCCACCAAGGTGGACCGTTCCGCGTCCTACGCGGCGCGCCACGTGGCCAAAAACATCGTGGCGGCGGGGCTTGCGCAGCGCTGCGAGGTGGCGCTCGCCTACGCCATCGGCGTATCCCAGCCGGTGAGCGTGCAGGTGGATACGTTCGGCACGGGAACCGTATCGGACGAGCTTCTGGGCAAGGCCGTGCTGCGCGTGTTTGACTTAAGCCCTTCGGGCATCATCCGCGCGTTCGATCTGCGCCGCCCCATCTACCGGCAAACCGCCGCCTACGGCCATTTCGGCCGCACGGATATCGACCTGCCCTGGGAGCGCGAGGACAAGGCCATGGAATTGCGCGGCGCGGTGAAGTAAACAAACGCAGGAATACCGGGCACGCATATCATAAAAACGGCGGCGCATTCGCGCCGCCGTTTTTCAGTATCCAAAGATGTTTCCGCGCGCTGCCCTATATGCAGTCGGTTCCACATGCGGTATTACGCCTTGGTCAGGAATTTATCCTTCCAGTACCGGTCGTCCAGCGACAGGGTATGGGCGTTACGCTGCATCAAACGGTGCATCCATTTCGTCAGCAGGAATTTGCCGCGCACGGAGAGATTCATGCGGGCGGGTTTCTGCGTTTGCACCGCAGCGGCCAAACGGCGCAGTTTGTGCTCGAATTTGCCCTTGCGCTTTGCGGAGAGCTCCTCCCAGGCGACGCCTTCCAGCAGGCTGAAGCCCGCGGTGCGCACGCCGGAGATCCCAAGCCAGGACAGGCTGGTTTTCACGTCGCGCAGGGCGGCGCGGTAGAAAAAGCCGATCGCCTGCGTGAGGATCACCGCGCGCTTTGCGAACATTGCGGGTTCGGGCCGGTGCACGAACCAGTGCACGCACAGGTGATCCAGCAGGGCTTTCACCTGCGCGGGCGCGC
>JAEWTC010000005.1 GCA_023459675.1 Bacillota bacterium
AGGTGAATCATGGCCAAGCGCGACTACTATGAAGTCCTCGGCGTTCCCAAGGACGCGTCCGAGGAGGACATCAAAAAAGCATACCGCAAGAAGGCGAAGGAGAGCCATCCCGATCTGCACCCCAACGATCACAAGGCCGAAGAGCGCTTCAAGGAGATCAACGAGGCCAACGAAGTACTGAGCGACGCACAAAAGCGCGCCCAGTACGACCGGTACGGTCACGACGGCCCTCACATGCAGGGCTTCGGCGGCGGCGGGGCCGGCGGCTTTCAGGGGTTCGACGGTTTCGGAGACATCGGCGATATCTTTTCGTCTATTTTCGGCGGCGGCATGGGCGGCAGGGCGGCCCGCAGCAACGGGCCAGTACCCGGCAACGATCTGCGCTACGACATGACCATCACCTTTGAGGAAGCCGCGTTCGGCGTGCAGAAATCCTTCGAGTTTTACCGCAACGAGAATTGCGATACCTGCGGCGGCAGCGGCGCAAAGCCCGGCACCACGGCTAAAACCTGCCCCACCTGCGGCGGGTCCGGCCAGGTGCGTTCCGGCGGCGGCTTCATGGTTACCGTGCAAACCTGCCCCAACTGCCGCGGCGAGGGAAAAATCGTTGCCGAGAAATGCGCGGATTGCCAGGGCTCCGGCCGCGTGCGCAAAAAACGCAAGGCAACCATCCAGGTGCCAGCGGGCATCGACAGCGGCCAGACCATTATTTTGAACGGCAACGGCGAGCCGGGGCAGCGCGGCGGCCCCAACGGCGATCTGTATGTGCGCATCGCCGTCAAGCCCCATCCGCGCTTCCAGCGCGAGGGCACGACGCTAAAGCTGGATATGGATATCAGCATGGTGGAGGCGGCTCTGGGCGCGGATATCGAGGTACCCACCCTCAAGGAAAGCGTGAAGTACCGCATCCCCGAAGGCACGCAAAGCGGCACGGTGTTCCGCCTGAAAGGCTACGGCATCCCAAGCCTCCGCGGTTCGGGCAAGGGGGATCTCATGGTGCGCGTGCAGGTGCAGATTCCCAAAAAACTGAATAACCGCCAGAAGGAACTTCTCAGGCAGTTTGACGAAACCTTAAAGAAGTAACGCAAAACAGGCTTTTCCTTGCGGAAAGCCTTTTTGTTCAGGAGGGCGTTATCATGGAATGGATTGAAGCGGTAGTACATACCACCACCGCCGGCAGCGATTTGGTCAGCGAACTGCTGATGCGCAGCGGCGCGATGGGCACGCAGGTGACCGACCGCGCCGATGTGGACGAGGCGAAGCACGCGCAGGAAACATGGGAGCTGTTCGACGAGGAAATGCTGCGCAGGATGCCCGAGGATGTGCTGGTGACGGGCTGGTTTTCCCAGGACGAGCGCAAGCAGGCGGAGCAGCTGGAGGCGCAGCTTTCGGAGCTTCGAAAGCAATCCGGCGGCTTGGAGCTGGGCTCGCTGCAGGTGGATATTTCTTTAGCCGCCGACGACGACTGGGCCGAGGGCTGGAAGCGGTACTATAAGCCGTTTCGCATCGGAAGCCATCTGATCGTCAAGCCGACGTGGGAGCCCTACCAGCCCCTGGAGGGGGACGTGATCGTGGAGCTGGACCCCGGCATGGCGTTTGGCACGGGCACGCATGAAACCACGAACATGTGCATGATCCTGCTGGAGAAATACTTGGAACCGGGCATGCAGGTGATGGATATCGGCACCGGCAGCGGCATTCTCGCCATCGCCGCGGCGAAGCTCGGCGCGCAGAAGGTGCTGGCCGTGGATATCGATCCCGACGCCGTGAAGGTTGCCAATGAAAACATAACCCGCAACGGGGTGCGCGCGGCCGCCGTCGCCATGCAGGGCGATATGGTGCGCAGCGAAGCCATTCCATGCGACGTCGCTGTTGCCAATATCGTTGCCGGGGCAATCAGCGTGCTGGCCGAGCCGCTGAAGAAGTTCCTGCGCGTTGGTGGCTGCCTGCTGTGCTCCGGGATCATCAAGGAGCGCGAGCAGGACGTTCTCACCTCGCTTTCCGACGCCGGATACCGCGTCGTGGAACGGCTTACGCAGGGCGAGTGGGTTGCGCTGTGCGCCAGGAGAGAACCCTAACATGCACCGCTGCTGGCTGGATACCGATACGCCGCTTTCCGTATCCGGCGTTTTCATGCTCTCGCGCGAGGAGAGCGATCATCTTCTCAAATCGCTTCGCATGCGGCCGGGGGACGCCGTGCAGATCATCGCCGCCCGGCGGCTGTACGAGGGCGAGATCGCGGCCGCCGACGGCGGCATAGTGAACGTGCGGGTGCGCCGCGAGCTTCCCTCGCCGGAGCCCGCCGTTCGGGTTACCCTGCTGCAGGGCTTGCCCAAGGCCGATAAGCTGGAGCTGATCGTGCAAAAGGCTACCGAGCTCGGCGTGTACCGCATCCAGCCCGTGGAAATGGCGCGCTCGGTTGCGCGCATTACCGATAAAGAAGAACAAAAGCGGGAACGGCTCGCCCGCATCGCGCTGGAGGCCGCCAAGCAGGCGGGCCGCGCGCACGTGCCGCAGGTATTGGGCGCCGTCCGGCTGGAGGAAGCGCTCAAAACACTGCGCGGCACGGTGTACGTCGCCTGGGAGGAAGCGGCTTCGCTTCGCCTGTCGCAAGCCCTGGCGCAGAACCGGCCGGAGGAAATCACCTTGGTCATCGGCCCGGAAGGCGGCATTGCGGCGGAAGAAATCGTGCGGCTGGAAGCCGCCGGGGCCAAGCCGGTCACGCTCGGGCCGCGCATCCTGCGCACGGAAACCGCGGGGCTGTGCGCGCTTGCGGTGGTTATGGCCGCGTACGGAGAAATGTGAAATGGCAAAAACGGTGCGTTTTTACACCTTGGGCTGCAAGGTGAACCAATACGACGGCGAGGCCATGCTGGAACAGTTTCTGGAGCGCGGCTACCGCACCGCGGACGATGGCGTTCCCGCGGATGTATTTGTGGTCAACACCTGCATGGTTACGGGAACGGGCGAGCAGAAAAGCATGCAGGCGGTGCGCCGTTTCCGGCGGGAAAACCCCGACGGGGAGCTGATCATCGCCGGCTGCCTGGCCCAGCATAAGGGCGAGGCGCTGCGGGCGACGGGAGCAAGGCTGATCCTTGGCGTGCAATACCGGGGCGACGTCGTTGGGCTGTTTGAAAACGCGGTGGCGGAAAACACGCAGACCGTCGCGGTGGACAGCTTAAGCCATATCGCGTTCGAGCCGCTCTCCATCCGCGGGCATCAGGGCCATACCCGCGCGCTGATGAAAATTCAGGAAGGCTGCGACAATCGCTGCACGTTTTGCATCGTGCCGTCGGTGCGCGGCGGCATCCGCTCCCGCCCGGTCGCCGATATCCGCAGGGAAGCGGAGGCCCTTTCCGAAGCCGGGTTTCTGGAAGCAGTGCTTACGGGCGTGCACCTGTCCAGCTACGGGCGCGATCTGCCCGATCAACCCTCCCTCGCCGCGGCGATTGCCGCCGTGGCGGAGAGTCACGGCATCCGCCGCATCCGCCTGGGCTCGCTGGAGCCGGTCGTGGTGGACGACGCTTTCCTGCGCGCGCTCGCCGGGCAGCCCAAGCTCTGCCCGCAGTTCCATCTGGCGCTGCAATCGGGCAGCGATACGGTGCTGGCCCGCATGAAGCGCCGCTACAACACGGAGCAGTTTCTGCGGGCCGCGCAGAAGCTGCGCGGCGTTTTTCCCGACGCCGCCCTGACGACGGATGTGATCGTCGGCTTTCCCGGCGAAACGGACGACGAATTCGCCCAAACGGTATCGTTCTGTCAAACGGTCGGGTTTATGAAAATTCACGTGTTTCCCTACAGCGCGCGGGAGGGCACCCCGGCGGCCGTCATGCCCGGCCAGGTTCCAAAGCAAATCAAGGACGAGCGCGTCAAGGCGCTGATGCAAACCGCCGCGGAGCTTTCCCGGGCGTACCGGCGGCGGATGCTTCACACCGTCCAGCCGGTGCTGCTTGAAGAGCGCAGGCGCGACGGCCAGCTGGCCGGGTATACGCCGCAGTATATCCCGGTGGTTCTGCCGCAGGGGCGCGTGGGGGAGATCGTATTTGCGCGTCTTTGCGCGCTCACCAAAGAAGGAATGCGCGGCGAAGCCGTGGAAATACCGGACAAGGAGGATGAGCGCAATGGATGACTGTTTGTTCTGCAAGATCATCAAAGGGGAGATTCCATCCAACAAGGCGTATGAGGACGCATATACGTACGCGTTTCACGATATCGGCCCGCAGGCGAAGGTGCACGTGCTGGTGGTTCCCAAAAGGCACGTGTCCGGCCTGTCTGAGGCGGATCAGCTGACGGACGCGGAGCTTGCCGCCTGCCTGCGTGCCTGCCGCGAAACGGCGAGGCTCCTGGGCATCGAAGATAGCGGCTACCGCGTGGTTACCAACTGCGGCGCGGACGCCTGCCAGTCGGTTTCCCACCTGCATTTTCATGTGCTTGGCGGGCAGCGCCTGTCCGCGCGGATGGTATGAAAACCGGCTTGCGCCAGAAAAATCCGCAGGAAATAGAAATTGATGGTTGACGCATACCATGCAAAGCAGTATAATCTATCAGTAATAGCTGTGTTTTTCCCGTACGCCTGTTGGGCCGGGAGGCAAGCGAGATGAGCGAGGGGAGGGATAGCAGTGTCCGAGGTACGTATCCGAGAGAACGAATCCCTGGAAAGCGCTCTGAAGCGGTTTAAACGCCAATGTGCCCGTTCCGGCGTCTTGGCGGAGGCGCGTAAACGCGAACATTACGAAAAACCCAGCGTAAAGCGCAAGAAGAAAGCAGAAGCCGCACGCAAACGGAAGTATTAAGGAACGCCGGTTCTCAGGCGCGTAAAGCGCAGGGACACGGGTTGCGTGAGAGCCTCCCTTCATCGTAAGGGAGGCTTTCTTTGTCGCTTCCTGCCTTGCGGCGCGCTGTGCGGCGGCGACAAAAATTACCAGTATCTTCCTGTTTTCGGATGCGTTTTATTTTCCGCAATTGCTTGACACAACTGGCTCCGGGCTTATAATAAGAATAGAGACCTCAACCGAATATTATGTGGAATTGAGTGATTATGATGAGAAAACTAAGCATACTTGTGGTATTGTGCATTCTCCTGACGGCAATCCCGGCCGCGTTCGCCGCCGCCACGGTGGAACTTCCCTCGGAGTACGGCGTTTACGAGAACGCCTCCTTCAATTACCATGTGGAATACCCTTCGGAATGGGTGCTGCTGGATAACGAAACGATCAACACCCTGATTCAACAGTTTGTCGACGGGGAGCTGAAAATAGAAGGCTTCACCTCTACGGCGCTGGAAACCATGAAGTCCATGATCAGCGAAAGCGGCGATAACGGGTTCGTGGAATTTATCGACGAGGGCGGCAACAACTTCAACATCGTCTGCTACGCGTACCCGGGCACGCCCAGCTCCGCGGAGATGACCGACGTCCTTGCGCCGCAGATCATCGCATCGTATCAGGCGAACATGAGCGATATCACCGTGATCGACGGCGGCTCCCTGTTTGGCGTGGGGGATAAGCAGTACCTGAAAGTCCGCTGCCAGTATGGGATCAACGGCCAGCATCCCACCGTCACCTCGCTGTATCTGTTTGAAAACGACCTGCTCAGCGTCCTCACCTTCACCTCCATGTCGTCTGACGAAGGCGATCTCGCCGTGCTCGACCAGATTATGAATACGGTGCTTGCTTCGTTCTCTCTGAAGTAACCCGTTTTCCGCATTCGACGTGCGGCTTTGGCAGGCTGGACGCTCTTACGGCCGATTGACAAAACGCCCTCCCCGTGGTATGGTGCAGGCAGGGTGTTTCAAATAATCGAACCATTTCTTCAAAGCGAGGAGTCTTCTTGCGTTATGCGTTTCAAGTAAAACCGCATGCCAATGCGCGCTATGCTCTTTCCATGGAAAAGCTCGCGCGGATTGAATGCCAATGCCTGCTGCACGCGCTCAACGTTACGGCGGATGTAACGGTGGAAAAACTCGCCGGAACGCCGTTTCTCATTGTGGAAACCGATGCGCTGAGCGAACGCGGCTGGGAGATCGTATCCGCAAACGCCGGCGTTTCCTTTGCCGCGGTCATGGAAGGCGAATGGCTGAAACCCCTGCCGCTCGGGCAAGCCGCGTTTTTGGACGCGGATCTTGCGCAGGTTCTCAAGTACAAGGGGAAGACCAACGCGGATTTTACGCTGATGATGCTCCACTGCGCGAAAGCGGCATCGGCGTTCGCGCTGGACAGCGAGCCGCTCACGGTTCTGGATCCCGTTTGCGGGCGCGGCACGGCGTTGTTTTGCGCCTTGCAGGAAGGCAATCACGCCGTGGGGATCGAGCAGGATGAAAAGGACGTCCACGAGGCGGATACGTATTTCAAACGCTATCTCCTCTACCACCGCCGCAAGCACGAACGGGAAACCCTGAGCGCAACGCTGCCTGCCTGCCGCAGCGCGCAGGAAATCCGGTATCGGGTGTATGCGGACGGGGAGAACCGCAAAACGGCAGCCGCGCATACCCTGCGCCTGTTCTGCGCGGATACCGCGCTTGCGGACCGGCTGGCGGGCAGGGATAGCTGCCACCTGGCGGTTGCGGACCTTCCCTACGGCGTGCAGCACGCTCCGCATGCCGGAAAGCGTCTGTCCACGCTTGCGCAGCTGATGCAAAACGCCTTTCCGGTCTGGCACGGCGCGCTCAAACGCGGGGGCGCCGCGGCGGTCGCGTTCAACACCTTTACCCTGCGGCGCGAAAGCGTATGCGCCGCGCTGCAAGACGCCGGGTTTCAAGTCCTCACAGAGCCGCCTTTTGACGATTTTTCGCACTGGGTGGAACAGGCAGTCAACCGCGATATGGTTCTAGCGCTGAAACTTTAATAGCCCTGCCCTCAATTTTGGATCCGCTCGGATCCCCCCGGCATGTGAAAACAAGGAGGAATTTATTTTGTTGTCAAGCGATTTGCAGGCGATGACGGTTGTCCAGCTCCGTAAGCTCGCAAAGGAGAATCATATCCGATTGGCGACCGGCATGGACAAGGCGACGATCATCCAGCGGGTGTCCGCCGTGATGGACGTGCAGGACGCGCCCGAGGGCGGGGATAATCAGGCGCTGCACGCGGCGCCGCTTTCGGCGGACGTCACCTCCGTAGACCCGCGGGGCTCGGCGGAAAATACCGACGGGTTTCGCACGGCCTATCAGCAGGTGCGGCAGGCGAGATCTACCCTTGCCAGCCGCCCGGTGCTCAAGGCCGTGCCGCAGCGGGAGCTGCCGGGCGCAAACCCCTCCCGTTTCGGCCCGCGCACCAACTACGTCGCGCCTATGGCTTCGCCGGAGCGCGATACGGTTTTCGGCGCGCGCCAGCCGGAGCAGGCGCCGCTGCCGCAAAAGACCATCGACGGTTACAAGCTGGGCTACCGCGCCGCGGCGCCGCGCGAATATAACAAGCAGGAGTACCGCGGCCAGCCCCGCATGGAATACCATCGGCCCAGCTATCCGCAGGCAAGCGCGCCGCACACCGCGCCGCATGCCAAACCTTCCGAAGTGCTATACAACGATTCGCTGTATAAGCCCGTCCGCGACCCGAAAATTATGGAAAGCCTCGAAAACGGCGAGATTCCGGACGCTCTCCAGGCGCCCGAGGGCGTGCCGGGCGAGGGCATTCTGGAAATCCTTCCCGATGGTTTCGGCTTTCTCCGCTCGCCGTCGCTGCTGCCGGGCCGCAAGGATTATTACGTATCGGTGGCCACCATCCGGCGGTACGACCTGCGCACGGGCGATTTCGTGGAGGGCAAGGTTCGCCCCGGCCGCGATATCGATAAATTCGCCGCGCTGATGTTTGTGGAGAAGATCAACGGCAAGCCCTACACCGCCGATCAGGAGCGCCTGCTGTTTGACGAGCTGACGGCGATTTACCCCAACCGCCGCATCCGTCTGGAGGGGTGCGATTCCGCCGCCAACTGGCCCATGCGCGTTACGGACCTGATCGCACCCATCGGGTTTGGGCAGCGTTCGATGATCGTAGCGCCTCCCGAAAGCGGCAAAACCATTATGATGCAGGAAATCTGCAAAGCCGTTAAGCAGAACGACCCGGACGCGCAGCTGATGATGCTGCTCATTGACGAACGCCCCGAGGCCGTTACCGAGGTGCGGGACTCTCTCGCCGGCATTGCGGATGTTTTCGCCACCACGTTCGATGAAGCGCCCGACGCCCAGACCCGCGTTGCGGAAACGATGCTGGAACGCGCGCAGCGCCTGGTGGAGCAGGGGAAGAACGTGATCGTGCTTCTGGACAGCCTCACCAAGCTCACCCGCGCGTATCAGGCTGCGGTCACCCAGGGCAGCCGCACCATGACCAACACCGTCACCCCGACGGCGCTGGTCAAGCCCAAACGCTTTTTCGGCGCGGCGCGCAACACCCGCGAGGGCGGCAGCCTGACCGTGATCGCAACCATTCTGGTCAACACCGGTTCCCGGGTGGACGACATCATCTTCGAAGAGTTCAAGGGTACGGCAAACATGACGCTCTGGCTGGATACGCCCGAGGAGAACGAGCCGATGTTCCCCGTCATCGATATGCGCAAGTCCGGCACCAAGCGGGAGGACATGCTTCTGGATCCGCAGGCGATCGAAAGCCTGAAAGCCGTGCGCGCGGTGCTGGGCTCCGCCACCAACCGCGAGGCGCTGGTGCAGCTGATCGATATGATGTCCAAAACCGCCTGCAATCAAGACCTGTTCGCCCGCCTGAAGGATTGGGTAGCCCTGTGGGAGAAGAGCGGGTTTCTGACGAAGAAATAAAACGAGTTGGAAAACGCCCGGCTAAAGCCGGGCGTTTTCCTGTTTATGGATCCGCCGACTGCGGGTTAAAGACCAGATATTTCCAAACCGCACGGATTAACCCCGCGTGCGGACGTAATATTTCGCGGTGCGGCGGGGGAAAGGGCAATTTGAAGTTGACTAAGTTGACAATTCCATATATCATGATATCCGTGGGAAATTGCTGATTCTTTATTCAGGAAAAGACATGGGGAATCGGAATCTATTAAAAGGAGAAATGGGTATGAAGTATGAACAACTGCTGAAACAACGGATGAGCAGCGAGAGCTACCAAAAGCTTCAGGCGCTGAACAACGAGAAAGTCATGGAGTTCATCGGCTTTTTCACCGACCACTGCGATCCCGCTTCGATTTACGTATGCACGGACAGCGAAGCCGACAAGCAGTACGTGCGCGATCAGGCGCTGAAGCTGGGTGAGGAAGTTACGCTTCATTATCCCAAACAGACCATCCACTGGGATGGTTACGGCGATCAGGGCCGCGATACGAAAAACACCAAGTTCATGGTTCCCATCGAAAAGCTGGAAAGCATGAAGGAATACGGCGCCGTGGAATACGAAGAAGGCTACGAGGAGATCATGGCGATCTCCAAGGGCATCATGAAGGGCAAATCCGCCGTCGTGCTGTTCTTCTCCGAAGGCCCCACGGAAAGCCCCTTTACCATTCCCTGTATTCAGTTTACCGACAGCTGGTACGTTGCCCATTCCGAGTACATTTTGTACCGTTCGGCCTATAGCCACTTCCTCCAGATGAAAGACGGCGAGAAGGCGGATTTCTTCCGCTTCATCCACTCCGCCGGCGAGCTGGACGAGAACAACAACACCAAGTACCTGGACAAGCGCCGGGTGTTCATGGATCTGGAGCATAACATGGTGTATTCCATGAATGCGCAGTACGCCGGCAACTCCGTGGGGCTGAAAAAGCACTCCATGCGCCTTGCCATCGCCAAGTCCGGCAGGGAAGACTGGCTTTGCGAGCATATGTTCGTCATGGCCGCCATTGACGAAGACAAGAAGCGCAAAACCTATTTCTGCGGCGCGTATCCCTCTGCATGCGGGAAAACGTCCACGGCCATGATCCCCGGCGAGAAGATCGTCGGCGACGATATCGCCTATTTCCGCAACATCAACGGCGAGTTCCGCGCCGTGAACGTGGAAGGCGGCATCTTCGGCATCATCCAGGACGTCAACGCCAAGGATGACCCCGTGATCTTTGAAAACCTGATGAAGGACCAGGAGATCATCTTCTCCAACGTTCTCATGGGGCCGGACAATATGCCCTACTGGCTGGGCATGGGCAGCGTTCAGGTGCCCAAAACCGGCCGCAACCACTTCGGCGAATGGCACGAGGGCGTGGTGGATTCCAAGGGCAAGGCCGTCGGCGTCGCCCACGGAAACGCACGCTTTACCATGCGGCTGGATTATCTTGCCAACATCGATAAGGAAGGCTTCGAAGCCAAGAACGGCGTGAAAGTGGAAGGCGTTCTCTACGGCGGCCGCGACAGCGATACCACCGTACCCGTGGAAGAAAGCCCCAACTGGAAAGACGGCATCCTTCTTAAAGCCTGCACGCTGGAATCCGAAACCACCAGCGCCACGATCGGCGCGGAGGGCGTGCGCACCCCAAGCCCCATGGCGAACATGGACTTCGTTTCCTACCCGCTGGGCGCGTACACCATGAACAACATCAAGTTCGGCGAAGGCGTGAAGAACACCCCGAAAATCTTCTCCAACAACTACTTCATGCGCGGCGCGGACGGCAAATTCGTAACCAGCAAGCTGGCCAAGAAGGTTTGGCTGCACTGGGCGGAAGGCCGTATCCACAACGAATACGACGCATACGAAACCCCGACCGGCAAAATCCCGATGTACGCCGATCTTGCCAAGCTCTTCAAAAAGCACCTGAACGAAGACTTCTCCGAGGAAACCTACACCTATCTGTTCACCTTCCGCTGCACAAAGTGGATTGAGAAGCTCGAGCGCGCCAAGGCGTTCTACGCTAAGATGGACGCGGCAACCCCCAAGGAAATCTTCGCGTACTGGGATGCCACCATTCAAAAGATCGAAGCCGCCAGGGCCAAGTACGGCGACCAGATCAAGCCCGGCATGTACAAAGGCTGATCGCAGGAAACGCCCAAACCCCGCTTCCAAACCCGGATGCGCAAATAGCGCATCCGGGTTTTCCGCTTCGCGCCGCTTGTGCGCGCAGACTGACCAAAGCCTTACGGCAGGCGGGCGACACGTTGTAAAAGATTGCGGAAACGCCTTGTTTTCTTTGTTTCGGGTGTTGGTATTGTGGTATATTTATGGTATAATCTCGGGTAATGGATTGCCGCGCTGCGGCAGCCCATCGGGCACGTTTGCCCGGGACTGCAAGGGAGGACTAAGGGTTTGAAAAAGTCTCAACGCGGCATGATGGGTTACGTCGTGCTAATCGCTGCGTTTATCGTAATCGCGATGATTCTCAACGGCGGTTTTGGGCAGGCGATCAATCTGCGGATTGAATACCCCGCACTGCTGCAGGCGATCGAACAAAACCAGGTGCAGGCGGTTGCCATTCGGGGCTCCGCTCTGGTTGGCCTATACAAAAACAGCGCCACCGCGGCGTCGGATTTTCCCGACCGCAGGTATGATTTTGAAACCACCATCGGCGAGGATTTTATCGATACCGTACGGCAGATCACCGCGACCCAGACGGGGAAACCCCTGGATGAGATCGGCGTGAGCGATTTCTCCTTCACGCTGCAGTACCGCGCCCCGATCGTCACTCCTTGGTATGTGGACTTCCTGCCGCTGCTGTTTATCGTGGCGATTTCCATGGGCCTTTGGTATTTCCTCATCATGCGGCAGGGCGGCGGCAACTCCAAGGTGATGAACTTTGGTAAAAGCCGCGCGCGCATGAGCGATCCTTCCAAGGTGAAGGTCACCTTCAAGGACGTCGCAGGCGCCAAGGAAGAAAAAGAAGAGCTCGAGGAAATGGTCGATTTCCTGAAGAATCCCAAAGCGTACATTGAAATGGGCGCGCGCATCCCCAAGGGCGTGCTGCTGGTCGGCCCTCCGGGCACCGGTAAAACGCTGCTGGCAAAGGCCGTGGCCGGCGAAGCCAACGCCCCGTTCTTCTCCATCAGCGGTTCGGACTTCGTGGAAATGTTCGTCGGCGTCGGCGCAAGCCGCGTGCGCGATCTGTTTGAGCAGGCGAAAAAGGCCGCGCCCTCCATCATTTTTATCGACGAGATCGACGCGGTCGGCCGTCATCGCGGCGCCGGCCTGGGCGGCGGGCACGACGAGCGGGAGCAGACCTTAAACCAGCTCCTGGTTGAAATGGACGGGTTCTCCACCAACGAAGGCGTTATCGTAATGGCGGCCACCAACCGGCGCGATATTCTGGATCCCGCCATTCTCCGGCCCGGCCGGTTCGACCGGCAGGTGACCGTAAACTATCCCGATTTGCAGGGCCGCGTGGATATCCTGAAGGTGCACAGCCGGTCCAAGCCGCTGGGCAACGACGTGGATCTGGAAAACGTCGCCAAGCGCATGCCGTTCTCCACGGGCGCCGATCTGGAAAACGTGATGAACGAGGCGGCGATCCTCGCCGTGCGCGACCGGAAAAAGAAAATCACCCAGAAACATCTGGTCGAGGCCATCAGCCGCGTGCAGATGGGGCCGGAAAAGAAGAGCCATAAAGTAACCGAGCGCGACAAGCTGACCGTGGCCTACCACGAAGCCGGCCACGCCGTGATTGCCAACGTCCTGCCGGAGTGCGACGACGTGCATCTGGTCACCATCGTGCCCCGCGGGCAGGCGGGCGGCTATACCTTAAGCCTTCCGGCCGAAGAGAACGACAACGTATCCAAAACCAAGCTGCTGGGCATGATCACCATGGCGCTTGGCGGCCACGCCGCCGAAGAGGTGGCACTGGACGATATCTATACCGGTTCCTCCAGCGATCTGAAACGCGCAACGGAGCTTGCCCGCCGCATGGTTACGATGTTTGGCATGAGCGAGCTGGGCACGGTCTACCTTTCCAGCGATAACGAGGTATTCGTGGGCATGGAATTCGGGCAGAGCCGCGAATTCAGCGAGCAGACGGCCGCGTCCATCGACGTGGAAGTCAAGCGCATCGTGGACGAGAGCTATAAACGCGCCGTGCGGCTGCTGGCGGACAATAAGGACAAGCTCGAGGGCGTGGCAAAAGCGCTGCTCAAGTACGAAACCTTGAACCATAAGGAGTTCGAAGCCGTACTCCGCGGCGAAACGCTCCCCGACGTTCTGGAGCCCGAGTTCAAGGACGAGGAACCCGAAGAGGAACCCATCCGCGAGCTGCCCCGGAAAGAGCACGCAAACGATACCGCACACGAGGCAAAGCCTTCCTTCGCCCCGATGCACAGCGACGCGGACGACAAAGAACCGTTTATCGAGCCGTGATGCCAGCCGTTGATCTTCATATTCACAGCGTATTCAGCGATGGTTCCAACACCGTGGAAGAGATTTGTGCGCAGGCTGTGCGGCGCGGCATGCGGACCATCGCCCTCAGCGACCACGATACCACGGGCGGCTTACCCTCCATGCGGGCGGCGGTGGACGCGGTCAATGCGGAAAACGCCCGGTTGGCGTTTCTCCCGGCAATCGAGCTCAGCAGCGGCGAGGGCGGCCTTACCCACGTACTCGGGTATGGGATCAGCCCGGGCGCGCAGCCCCTGGAAAACGAACTGGACGCACTCAAACGCCTCCGCGTGCAGCGCAATCTGGAATCCATACGGCTATTGGAAAAGCTGCTGGGGCTGGAACTCTTGAACGGCCCTGTGCAGACGGACGGCGTACCCCACCCGGTTCTGGGCCGGATGCACGTGGCGCGGCTGCTGATTGAACGCAACATCGTATCCTCCACGGACGAGGCGTTTCGTAAGTTTCTGGGTGTGGGCAAGCCCGCGTACGTGCCGCTTTCGCATATGTCCACGGAAAAGGCGGTATCCGTGATCCGAAGCTGCGGCGCGGTTCCGGTTCTGGCGCATCCCGTGCGCATCGGCGTTCTGTACGGCGACGCGGAGCAGACCTTAGCGCAAATGAAGGGCTACGGGCTGATGGGGGTCGAGGTCTTTCATCCCTCGGCGTCCCGCAAGGATGTGAAAGCCCTGCACCGCCTGGCCCTGGATCTCGGCCTGCTGATTACGGGCGGCAGCGATTATCACGGCGCGTACGGAATGAAAACAAAAATCGGCGAGTATCCCGCGGGCTGGCAAACGTGGGAGCAGGACCTGGAAGCCTTGTACGGTGCGATCCAAGCCAGCGGCGTTGCACCCGCCTGAAGGAGGCTGCGGATGGTCTACAACAACAACCAGCCCCCGTACAATCAGCCCCCGTACAACCGGCCCGCGGCAGACAATCGGCAGCCCTCGTATCCGCCGCAGGGCGGGCAGAGGCCGGCCGGGTATCCGGGCGGAGGCTATCGGAACAATCGGAAGAAACGCGGCTTTGGCTGGCAGATGCTTAAGCTTTTGTTGGTTTTGGTGCTGTTGGGCGCAATCGGCGGCGGCATCTATATCGGGAAAATCTATATGGACGTTTCCCCGTATAAGTCCGTATTTCTGGACGGCGTAACCGTGGACGGCATCAACCTCGGCGGCATGACCTGGGCGCAGGGCGAGGAAGCGGTCCGCAATCAGATCAAGGATAAGCTCAATTCCTGGTATGTGCGGTTGAAAACGCCCAACGGGCTGTACCGGGATATTACCACCGCGGATCTGGGCATCAGCCGCGACCCCTCGCAGGCGCTTGAGGCCGCGTGGGCGGTCGGCCACGCTGCGGACGCAAACGGAAAGCTGTCGGTCTTCGACCTGCAAAACGCGCTGCAAACGGCCCGCGCCAGCGGTTACAGCTTTTCAAGCGTAGAGTACGACGCGGATACGTCCGTGATCGACACCATTTTGGACAGGCTGGAAACGGCGGCTTATATCGAGCCGCAGGACGCCCGTATGCTGCAGTTCAACCCCGAAAGCACCACCCAGCCCTTCACCTTCCAGCAGGAAGTTGTGGGCAGAAGGCTGAACACGGAGAGCATCAAGGCGGAAATCCTGCAGATGATCAATTCCTTTGAATCCGGCGAGGTGCTCATGGAGCCGGAAGCGCTCTACCCGTCCATTACGGTGGCGGATCTGGAAAAGTTCTACACGCTGCGCGGGCGGGCGACGACCCCCATCGACAAAAGCTCCACCGACGCGCGCAATGAAAACATCCGCGTCGCGTTTTCCAAGCTCAACGGGCAGATCATCAACGACGGGGCGAAGTTCTCCTTCAACGGCCTGGTGGGCAGGCGCACGCTGGAGAATGGGTTTTACCGCGCGTTTGAATACAACTACGGCGAGCTGGTTCTCGGCGTGGGCGGCGGCGTATGCCAGGCCAGCACCACGGTGTACCTGGCGGCGATGAAGGCCGGCATGGACTTGCTGGAGCACACCCCGCACAGCCAGAAGGTCAGCTATACCGACCTGGGGATGGACGCCACGGTGACCGATACGGTAGGCGCCTCCAAGGATATGTCGTTTCGCAATACTTCCGGCGGGCAGATTTTTATCGCCGCGCAGGTGATCAAGGACCCCAACAACAGCAAGCGCCTGTGGTGCGAGGTGCGCATCTACGGGATGGATATGGGCGCAACCTCCTACGATCTGGCCGCCGAAACCGTCAAGGTGCTCCAGCCGCCCGCCGACCCGGTTATCGTCTATGACAGCAAGGGCGAGTATGTCACCTTTGAAGACCCGATTAAGGTACTGACCGAAGCATCCGTCGGCTATGTGGTGGATACGTACCGCATCACCTATGAAAACGGCGCGGAGAAATCCCGCGATAAGATCACCAGCAGCACCTATCCGGCGCGCCAGCAGAAAATCGCCCAGTGGACGCAGCCGTAACCGGCGGGAAACCGCGCGGCGATCAGCCCATATTGGCAAATAGTAAGAAGCCGCGCATGCTCAGCAGCGCGGCCCTTCTTTTTCCCATAAGCTGTATTGATCGTCGTTCTTCAGCGCCGATAGCATCGTTTCTTCCAAATTCGGATACCGTTTGGCAAGCTCATGCAGCAGCTCCTTCATTTCCTGCCGCTTGGTGTTGCCGTTCGCCGGGCACGGGTTATGCAAAACCGGCAGCTCCAGCTTTTTCTGCATATGGATTACGTCTTTTTCGGGCATATAGATCATCGGCCGGATCACGGTGATCTGGGAACGGCTCATATAGGTTTTCGGGTGAAACGTGTGGATGCGCCCTTCGAAAATCAGGCTCATCAGCAGCGTTTCCAGCGCGTCCTCCCGGTGGTGCGCAAGCGCCAGCTTGTTGCAGTTAAGCTCTTTGCTGATGTCGCAAAGCATCGCCCGGCGCATCTTGGCGCACAGGGGGCAGGGGCTGCGGTCGTTGCGCAGCTCGAATAAAATTTGGTACAGATCGGTATACCGCACGGTCAGCGGGATATCGTTTTCCTTGCAGAAGGCTTCGATGGCGCTGGTATCCGGCGGTGCGGCGCCCATGGTCAGCATCACGGCGTGCAGGCTGAAATCGGCGCGCACCCGGCGGTACAGCGAAAGGCCGTAGGTCATCAGCAGGCTGTCCTTGCCGCCGGATAACCCGATGGCGATCGTATCTCCGGGATCAATCAGGCGGTAATCCTGATCGGCGCGCCGTATGCGTCCAAGCGTCGTTTTCAAAAGGCCATCCATTCCCTTCGGGTTGATCGCCATATTGTATCACATCGCGCGGGGGATTGGAAAGCGCGGCGGCGGGATGACAACCGCCCGCCGGTTATGCTATAATTGGCGAAAAAGGGGGATGACTATGCAAGGCGGAAAAGCAGGCGCGTCGAGGGCTTTCAAAGCGTTGGCATGGCTCTGCGCGCTGATGTTTCTCTTAAGCGTCGTCCCGTTGTACGCGATCGCGTTTTACAGCCATCCCCATTACGACGATTACGGCTTCTCCCAAAACGTCCGCCACGCGTGGCTTAACTCAGGCGACGTCGGAACGCTGATCCAAACCGTAGCG
>JAEWTC010000006.1 GCA_023459675.1 Bacillota bacterium
GGGCAGATGCGGCTGACCGTCTATACGGCGCTGGTTGCCACGGAAAACCACGAGCCGTATGTGTATCAGAACGTGGAACCCTCCGGCACGGCCAAGTGCGCGCTCACCGCGCAGGAAGCCCAGGCCAAGGCCTCCGCATGGCTTGCGCAGCTGGGCGCCGGGGAGACGTATCTGCAAAGCGTAACCGCCTACGGCAGGATCAGTGGTTACTCCGCCGGCTATATGGTTGCCTTCGGTCAACAGCTAAACGGCGTGCCCGTGTACTGGGCGGCGTCCCTGCATATGGACGATATGGCGGCGTACCCCGAGTCCAACCGGCTGGAAGTCTGCGTAGGCGATACCGGGCTTACCATGATCTCCGGGCACTGGAGCGCATTCACCCCGGCAAAGCAAGGCGTGCAGGTGATCACGCAGGAAGAAGCCGTCGCCGCGTTTTCCGCCCTCGGGGAGAAAGCGGCCTCCGCGGAGCTGTGCTATCTGCTGACGGGCACGCAGGAGAAAGCGGTTGCCGTTCCCGCCTACCGCTTCCAAAACCGCTTCCTCAGCGCTGAAACCGGCACGGTGCTGCAATAAACCCATCGAATCCAAACCAAAAAAAGGCTGCCGCGGCACAATGGCCGCGGCAGCCCCTTTTTTGGCTTTTCCTATTTGTACACCTGGTAGATGCCGCATTTCAGGTATTGCGTCTCCGGCGAAGCCGGCAGGATGGGATGATCCCGCCCCTGCGTGCGGAACTCTATTTGCCTTAGCAACACCCGCGCGTCCTTGGCCGCGTCCAAAATCATCTGCTGAAACAAGGGCGGCGTCACGTGCTGGCTGCACGAGCAGGTCACCAGGATCCCGCCGTCCCCGACCAGCTTCATGCCGCGCAGGTTGATTTCCTTATACCCCCGCAGCGCGCCCTCCACGGCGCCCCGCGTTTTGGTAAAGGCGGGCGGATCGAGCACGATCAGGCCGTACGTTTCGTGCCGCTCCTGCGCGCTGCGCAGGTAATCGAAGGCGTTGGCGCATACGAAACGGGCTTGTTTTTCCATGCCGTTGAGCCGCGCGTTCTCCGCGGCGCAGTCGCAGGCGTACTGGCTCACGTCCACGCCGGTCACGTCCGCCGCGCCGTAGCGGGCGGCGTGCAGGGCGAAGGCCCCCGTGTGGGTAAAGCAGTCCAGCACGCGCGCGCCTTTGGCGAAGGGCGCGATCGCGGCGCGGTTTTCTTTTTGATCCAGAAAATAGCCGGTTTTCTGCCCCTGCTTCACATCCACCAGAAAACGCACGCCGTTTTCCTTTAGCTCCACCCGGTCGGGTACGTCGCCGTACAAAAGGCCGGTCTGCTGGGCAAGACCCTCCAGCTCCCGCACCGGCACGTCGTTGCGCTCGAAAATGCCCGCGGGGTGCAGCGCTTCCACCAGCGCGTCCACGATGTCCTTCTTGAAACGCTCCATGCCCAGGCAAAGCACCTGCAGCACAATCACGTCGCCGAAAGCGTCGGCGATTACGGCGGGCAGCCCGTCGCTTTCCGCAAAGAGCAGCCGGCAGCTGCCAAGGTCGGCAAAGGCGCGGCGGTAATCCAGCGCCCGCTTGACGCGCGCAAAAATCCACGCGCGGTCGATGGTCTCTTCCCGGCGGCTTACGATGCGCAGCGCGATCTGGGAGCGGGGGTTATACACGGCCATGGCCAGAAACTGCCCCCGCGAACTTTCCACACGCACAACGTTCCCCGCGGCATCCTCGCCGTTCACGCGCGCAATATCGCTTGCGAACACCCAGGGGTGCCCGCTGAAAACCCGCGCTTCCTTGCCCCGCACCAAAATCGCCGTCGCCATCGGATACCTCCGCCGTTTATTCAAACCATTATAACATAACGGCGGCCGGAAGGCGCGTCTAGCGCATGCGCATAATGCAAGCGGAAAGGGAAAAAACGCCCGGCGCGCGCCGGCGGGCATAGCCTGCCGCGGCGCTGCGGGCTGTGTTTTCAAGCAAATACGCCGCCCTCCCGCTTGCGGGCCGGGGCCTGCCGGGGGAGAGCGGCGCAGGGTGTTATGCTTACTGATGCGGGATCCGCGCGGCTATTGCAGGTTCAGCTTGTTTTTGAGCATGGAACGCGTAATGGCGAAGAAACCGGCGCTCAGCGCGCACAAGCCCAGCAGAATGAGCACGGCGGTGGAGTGCACCGCCAGCACGGGGTGGTTGTGGAAGAACGCGGCAAGGCCGCTCTGCACGTCGCCCGCGGGGTATTGGGAAAACTCGCGCACAACCCCCTCCAGGCTTCTGGAGAACAGCAGGGGGATCATCTGCAGCACCGTGACCACGCCGATGTAGAACGCAAACGAGATCGCTACCCGGTGCTTCTGGAAGAAAAGGCTCAGCGCCATGCAGGCGTACAGCATGAGGATGCCGCACGCAAGCGCCGCCAGGAAGATCAGGAAGCACTCGAACGCCAGCATCACCTGATCGTAGGAAAGGATGCCGATTTGGGTCAGGGCCCGGAAAATCTCCCGGGCTTCCCCGGTGCTCAGCGCCATAATGGAAAGGGCCGCGAACGCGGCGACGCCGCAGACGATGCTCCAAACCGCCGCCACGATGAGCTTACTCCAGATCAGCCTGCCCGCGCTCACGGGCAGCGTGTGCATCAGGTAGCCCTCGTCCATCATCAGGTTTTTGTAAAACCGCTGGAGAGTCAGCACCAGCGTGATGACGAACGCCGCGGCCAGCAGCATGCTCGACAGCACGATGGCGATAATTTTCGGCGTTTCCAGCCGCATGCCGATGAACAGCCGGGTGATCGCCGCCATAATCAGCAGCGCCGAGAACACCGGCAGGAATACGCGCCCGGTGGCCTTGAACTCATATTTGATCAGCTTGCCTAACATTTGAATACCTCCCGGAAGAGCTTGTCCACCGACATGCCCTTTTCCTCGCGGATCTGGTCCACGGTTTCGTGCATCGCAATTTCCCCGTTTTTGAGGAAGATCACCTCGTCCAGCACCGGTTCCACGTCGGCAATCAGGTGCGTGGAGAGGATGACGGACGCCTCGGGGTTGTAGTTTTTGATGATCGTAGAAAGGATATAGTCGCGCACGGCGGGGTCCACGCCGCCGATGGGCTCGTCCAGCAGGTAGAGCTTGGCTTTGCGCGCCATCACCAAAATCAGCTGGACCTTCTCTTTCGTGCCCTTGGACAGCGCTTTGATGTTCCGGCCCGGCTCGATCTGCAGGGTTTTGAGCATGTCCATGGCCTTTGCCCGGTCGAAATCCGCGTAGAAATCCTGGAACAGGGAAAGGACGTCCTGTACCTTCATCCAGTCGCTGAAGTAGGAGTTTTCCGGCAGATAGGACACGATGGCCTTCGTGCCCACGCCCGGGGCCATGCCCGCGATCCTGAGCTCGCCCGTATTTGGCGTCAGCAGCCCGTTGCACAGCTTCAGGAACGTGGTTTTGCCGCTTCCGTTGGGGCCGAGCAGCCCGATGACGCGTCCCGGTTCGATGCTCAGGCTGACGTTATGCAGCGCAAGCGTATTGCCAAACCGTTTGGTCAGGTTGGAACAGGTGAGGATACTCATGGTTTACTTGTCTCCTTTGCCGTTTGAATCAGGACGACCGTATCTCTGCGGCTGTACCCGATCGCTTCCATTTTGGTCAGGAACAGCTCGGTCTGCTCCCGCGCCAGGCTTGTTCTGGCTTTGCGGATCAGCGCCTGATCCTCGGTAACGTAGCGCCCGCTGGTCCGCTGCGCGTACACAAGCCCCTCGCGTTCCAGCTCCGCAAGCGCCTTTTGCAGGGTGTTGGGGTTTACGGCGGCTTCTTCCGCCAGCTCCCGCACGGTTGGCAGCTGCGCGCCCGCGCCGTACTTGCCGGACAGGATCATCAGCAGCAGCCGTTCCTGAAGCTGCTTGTAAATGGGCCGGTCCGTGTCAAATTCCCATGACATGGGATTCACCTCCGATTGCGTGTTATTGTATTACGTGAATAACACAATAGGACAATAACACAAGAAAAAGGCCCTGTCAAGGGTCGTTTGAAATTTTCTTCGGAAGCAGGGGAGAGGGCAAAGGCCGCTGTCCATGGGGTGTGGCAGGGAGGAACGGGCGTCCGAGGCAAGCGAGTGCCCGGCGTATGCTTCGGCGACGCTGAAAGCGAACCGGGGACGGGAGGTTTGACGGAACGCTGCGGTAGAGAAGGAGCCAGGCGACAGGCAAACCGAGCGGGCAAACGGCGGTGCGGCCGCGCCGCAACCGAATATGGTCGGCCGTAACCAGGCCATGGGGGATTCCTCCAATCCTGCCTGCCTTTTTGAATATCATTGGAGGCTGCGTAAGCATCTTCCCGCCATTCCTCATTCCGCATTCCACCTTCCGCATTGCGTAAAACGGTTGTCTGCACACGCCGTATGTGTGATAAAATAACGGCATGATAAAGGGGGATGATTTGGATGACGGCCAAGGAGCAAAAGGCGCACGATTATTTCTACGGCGGGTA
>JAEWTC010000007.1 GCA_023459675.1 Bacillota bacterium
GATTCTAAAAGCGTCACCACGCGCTGGAAAAAGCGCAGCACGCGCCGCTGCGGCCAGCACTCGGCCTCAAACCGCTCCAGCATGGCGCGCCGCGCGGCCGCGCTTTTTTTTGCGTCGCCGCCGGAAAGCGCGTCCGCGTATTGCATGGCGGCTTCGGAATCCTCGGCGTAATCCGTATCGCGGGGTTTTGCCGCGTCCATGCTTTCCAGGGTCACGGCCGTAAACAGGCTCTGCCCGATCACAATCCGCTCCGCCAGAACGCGCCGCAGCTTTTTGTGCGTTTTGCCGATCGCGGAAACGGTCACCGCGCCGTCCAAACAGGCGCAGTGCAGCGGCAGGCTGCTTTGCGAAAGCGCCAGCCGGTACAGCGGCTCCTGCCAATCCGCCGCCGTGCCCTCCGCCTGCTGCACCGCCAAAATCCGCTCGGCCGGCGTATCCCCCATGTATTCCTGCACAAACAGAACGCCGTCTCCGCCCAGCGTTTTGGTAAGTCCCGCCAGGGACACCTTCTGCCATACGTCCGGCTCAACCCCCGCCGGATCCGCGTCCGCGGCGGGGGGCAGCGCGCCCGCGCAGAACAGGCACAGGCGCAGGCTCACGCTTTGCAGGCCGTCTGGGGGCGCATCCGGAAACATATGGAACATGCGCGCCGCCACGCTTTGCTGCAGGCGTTCCTGCTGGCGGGCAACGAACTTTTCCTTGAGCTTGTACAAGAGCTTTTCCAGCGTATCCTCGGACACGGGCTTCAGCAGATAATCGGCCGCCTGCGCGCGGATGGCGGCGGACACGTAGGCGAAGTCCTGATAGCCGGACAGCACCACGATGGAACAATCCGGGTACAGGCGTTCCGCCTGCGCCATCAGCTTTACGCCGTCCATCACGGGCATGCGGATATCGGTAAACAGCACGTCGATATGCTCGGTACGAAGCTTCTCCAGCGCTTCCTCGCCGTCGCCCGCCGTGGCCGCCACGCAGAAATCCGGGTCGATATGCTCAATCAGCCGCCTGGTGCGCCGAAGGACGGGAGGTTCGTCCTCAGCGATCAACACCCTGATCATCGTTAAGCCCTCCAATCCGCACCACGGTGCCGCCTTCCGGCGGGTTTTCGATTGCGTAGGTCGGCGGCGTATTCTGCAACAGCGTCAGCCGCAAAATGCTGTTGATCAGCCCCATACCCTCCGCCTTCAGGCTTTCGAAGCTACCGGACATATCCCGCGCGAAGGAGGTTACGCGCCGGTTGATCTCTTCGATCTTGATGCGGGAGATGCCCACGCCGTTGTCCTGCACGGTAAGCTCCCACCCGCCGCTCATGCGCCGCAGGCGGATTTCGATACGCCACGGCGGGCGGCAGTTAACGAAGCCGTGCTTAAAGCAGTTCTCCGCCAGCGGCTGCACGACAAGCTTGGGCACGAGGATAGAAAGCGCATCCGCATCCGCCTCCACGGTATAGGAAAAGCGGTTTTCATAGCGTTCCTTCATCAAATCCAGATAGTTGCGCGTATGCTGCAGCTCATGCTCGAAGCTCACGCGGTCGCTGTGATAATCGGCGATGTAGCGCATCATCTCCGTCAGCTTCATGCACATGGCAACGGTGCGCGGGCTTTGCTCCTCCTCGCCGGATTCCACGATGGCGGAGAGCATGTTGTAGAGGAAATGCGGGTTCATCTGCGATTGCAGCGCCCGCAGGTAGGCGCGCATTTCAAAGGAAATAGACTTGTTGATGCGCACGAGCATCTGCCGGTAGGCCAGGTCCAGCATTTTCAGCTCTTCCACGGAATATTCCCGCTCCGGCGAGGTGAGGACGCTGCCGATGTTGTGGAGGCTGATGTTGCCGATATCCTGCGACAGCGTGGTGAGCGGCTTGGCAATGTAATCCGCCGTCAGGTTGATGGCGAGCAGCAGTAAAATGAGCAGCCCCGCGCATACGCCGATCATCATGTAATAGCTGCCCATATAGGGCTCGTTGAGCCGCGCGGTGGGAATGAGGCAGCATAACAGCCAGTTGGACGGGGCAACCTGCGCGATGATCGCCAGCTTCCGTTCGCCGTTTTCCGTGATGTAGCGCGTCGCCGCCTGCGCGCCACCCCCGGCGGCGAGGGAATACAGCTCCGGCGCGAGCGGCGCAGCCGAACGGGCGCCGTCCGCCGCGTAGATAACGGCGCCGTCCGCGCCCAGCAGGAGATACTCCGCGCCTTGCTCGCCGGCGGCCAGGAAATCATACTCCGCGAACATGTTCGCATCCATTTCAATGGAAAGAACGGCGAACACCTTCGCCGTGTACGGCGGAGAGAACGCGCGCAGCACCGTGAAGGTGTTGGATTTGGGGTTGTTGGACCAGCGGTCCGGCTGGGGGTTTAGAATCAGGCGGCGCGAAGGGCTTTGCCCCAGAAGCTCCATGGTGGAAAGGATCGCCTGCTTGCCGCTTAGAATTTCCGCAACCTTCGCCGGGGTTTCGTACAGCGGCCCGGTGGCTACGAAATCGCCCGCCTGGTTGTAAATGGAGATGCGGGCGGCAAACGCGTCGGTGCCGTTGATGCTTGCGAGAATGGATTCGGCGCGGATGCCGTCGAGCAGATTATCGGTAAAGTAGTTGCCCTCGTCCAAATCCGAGGACAGGAGCACGAAGAAGTTCAGCAGCTCGTTGTTGGAAATCACCTGCGTTGCCAGCTGATCCACGCGCGCCAAAATCTGCTCCAGCTCCGAAAGGTTGGCGGCATAGAGCTGCTGGCGGTGATACACCTCCGTTTCGCGGTTGAGCCGCGACGTGGTGGCGATCAAAAACGCGCCGAAGATGAGCACAACGCAAAAGCCCACCACGGCATACGAAAGGAACAGCTTGTTTTTGAACGGCCGGGTGGAGAATAGGCGTTTCATGCGCTACCTTGGATACGCCATCGTAGTCATAAACGACGCGGGGCCGTCGGTGGTATCGGCGCGGGAATACTGCACCGCAACGGGCACGGACGATAGCACGTGGGCGGCATAGGGTACGCCCTTGGGCACGGGATTGCCGTCCGTATCCAGCTGTTTATCCATGCGGATATGATGGGTGCGCCGCGCGGCGCAGGCGGCGGGCAAAAGCCGTACCGGCTCCCGGTTCTCAAAATACAGCGTGATGAGGATTTCCGCGTCCGCATCCCCGGTGTTGAGCACGCAGATGCTTTCGTGGCTTACGTAATGCTTGCTCTGGGTGAGTTCCGGATAGTACATGTCGGGAATGAGCCATTCCTGTTTTCCGATGTGCTGCATGCAGTTTTCCATCCTTTGCTGTGTATGCCCCCATTATAGTACGGGCTTAGCCGCAGCGCAACCGCCCGCCGGGCGCATGGAAAGGCTTTGCGGTTTGCGCTCCCGCGCAGTTTTTCGCCTCGCGCGCCGGTGCGTGAAGCGCCAGAAAGCCATAGGAACGGTATAATGGGCGGAAAGAGCGGGCGGGCCAGGCCGAAGCCAAGCCCGCCCGCAGCCTTTGAGGCTAAACAGAGAGTTTCGGTTTAATACACGTCTTTCCAGGCGTCGATGTTCTCGGCGGTGAAGCAATACGGGTCGCCCACGATGGTGAAGGGGTTGCCGTTGGCGTCCGCCAGAATGGTGATGGTGCCCAGGCGGCCCGCCTCAAACGTTGCGCCTTCCGTGGGTACGAAGCCTTCCACGAGGTTATAGGCGGCATAGCCCGCGACCAGGCCCAGATCGATGGGGTTCCACAGGTACATGCCTTCGCACACGCCCGCGGTGATGTATTCGGCCATCTCGGAGGGCAGGCCCAGGCCGGTCAGCTTGATGACGCCGGTGAGGCCGTTATCCTGGATGCAGTTGGCGGCGGCGGCAATGCCCACGGTGGTGGGAGAGATGACGCCCTTGAGTTCCGGATAGCTGTCGATCAGGCCCTGCATTTCCTGATAGGACTTGTCGGTGAGGTCGTCGCCGTAGGCGATGGTCACCAGTTCCATCTTGGCGTAGGCGGGGTCTTTGAGCTCTTCCTGCATCCACTTGATCCAGGTGTTCTGGTTGTCGTGGGTGGAGGCGGAGGACAGAATGGCGATCTGGCCTTCGTAGCCGATCTGCTTGGCGATCTCGCGCACCTGCACGCGGCCGATGTTCTCGGCAACGGACGGGTCGATGTTGAGCTCACGGCCTTCGGGAAGTACGGCGGAGTCCCATGAGAGAACGTTGATGCCCTTCTCCATGGCGGACTGCAGCACGGGCACAAGCCCCGCGGCATCGTTGGAGGACACGGCGATCGCGTCCACACCCTGCTGGATGAAGCCTTCGATGATCTGGATCTGGCCTTCGTTGGAGCTGTCGGCGGGGCCGTTGTGCACGAGGGTGAAGCCCAGCGCGTCGGCGGCTTCCTGGAAGCCCTTGACGGCGGCTTCGAAGAACGGGTTGCCGGTTTGCTTGTACACGACGCCGATGGTCACTGCGCCTGCTGCGGCGGGAATGAGCAGCAAGAGCATCACGGCGGCCAGCACGAGAGACAGTAGTTTACGCATGATAGATTTCCTCCTTCTTAAATTGGGGTCGACTATCGCAGCGGGTTTACGCGCCCCGCCGGATTTCTCAGGAATGCAGGGTCAGAAGCTGCCGGCGCTTCACCTGCCGCCGCTGCCGGATCGTCTGAAAGACGTTTGGCAGCAGCACCATGCCGATCAGCAGCACGCCGATGGCGAGGTTTAGGATAAACGAGTCGTTGTATGCGATCATCAGTCCGTTTTTCAGGCACGTAAGCAGCACGAGGGACAATAACACCCCCGGCACCGAGCCCTTGCCGCCGGACGTGGAAGCGCCGGAGAGCACCGCAACGGCGATCGCCTGCATTTCATACCCGGCGGCGATGTTGTATTTCACCGAACCCGTGCGGCTGAGCAGCATGATGCCGCCCACGGCAGCCAAAAGGCCGTTTAAGGTAAACACGAGAACCTTCATGCGGTCCGTGCGGATGCCGGAATAGCGCGCGGTGATGGGGTTGGTGCCGGTAGCAAACAGACGGCGGCCAAACGCCGTGTGGTGCAGCAGCACGTAAAACAACGGGAAGATGACCAGCAGGCACAAAAGCATCACCGGCACGCCGCCCAGGACGCTGCCGTAGCCCAGCGTTTTGGAGAACCAGCCGGGGAAGCCGCCCGCGGCGCTGTCCTTCAGAATGATGTAAGCGATGCCGCGGTAGATGGTCAGCGTGGACAGCGTGATGATCATGGGGAACAGCTCCTTGAACTTCACCACCAAAACCCCGTTGATCAGCCCGCAGACCATGCCCGTGAGCAGCGCGAGCGCGGCCGCCGCCCAGAATGGCACGCCGCTGCCCGCGTTGTAGGCGACGCCCATCACTGTAACCGAAAGCGCGGCGGTAGAGCCGATGGAGATGTCGATATCGCCCAGGATCAGCACCATCATGGTGCCGATCGCCATAAACCCGATATCCACCACGTAGACGCGGGTTTGATCCAGCAGCTTCAGCGCCGTATAGCTGTCCCCGAGCTTGACGCGGAAGAAGGCGTAGACCAGCACCGTGAGGGCTACGACGAGCCACTCCCAGCGGAAGAAAATCCGGCGGAACGTTTTCATGCTAAATCTTCCTCCTCTTGAGCTCGCGCCGGATGTTCACCCGCCGCAGCAGCACGTTGGAAACGACGGCGATCAGGATTAAAAGCCCCTGAATGAGCTTTTTCCAGAACTCCGCCTCGCCGGTCAGGCGCATCATGGGCAGGCCGTTGTTGATCACGCCGATCATCAGCGCGCCCAGCAGCACCGCCGTAATTTTCCCGCTGCCCCCGGTTACCGATACGCCGCCGATGACGCAGGCGGCGATGACGTACATCTCGTAGCCCATCTTCAGGTCCTGCGTGATTTTGGTGTCGTGGGAGCCGAACATCATGCCCGCAAGCCCCGCCAGCACGCCCATCAGGATATGCGCAAGCAGGATGGTGCGGTTTGCGTTGATCCCGCGCATTTCCGCGGCCTCGCGGTTGGAGCCTACGGCATACAGGTGCCGCCCCGCGCGGAAATAGGTGACGAACAGGAAAACGAGCAGCAGGCAGAGCAGCATGATCCACGTTTGCGTGTTGATCCCCAGCACGTCCGTGCGGGCGAAAGCCACGAACGAGTCCGTCATATCCTTCTTGTATACGGCCTGGCCGTCGGAAACCACGTGGGCGAAACCGTATAGAATGTACTGCATGCCAAGCGTCGTCACCACCGGCAGCACCCGCCCGTAGGCGATGACCACGCCGTTCAACGCGCCGCAAAGCCCGCCGATCCCCATGGCGATCAGCACTGTGAAAAGCAGCGGCATGCCAGTTTTCACGCGTACCGCGGTTTCCAGCCCGTCCACAAGCACGGTGGTATCGGAAACGGTCAGGGAGTTTCGCATCATCATCGCCGCGATCATCGCCGACAGCGCCATGATGCCGGTGACGGAGATATCGATCGAGCCGACCAAAAGCACGCACATCATGCCCGCCGCCAGCACAAACAGCGGCGCGGTGTCCTTCAAGATGAACAGCATTTTATCGCCCGTGAGAAACAAAGGGTTGCGAAGCCCCACAACGCCGATCAGCACCAAAAGAATGAGCACAAGCCCGATCTCGCGGTGGCGGGAGAACAGGGTAATGAAGGAGGCCTGCAGCCGTTTTTCGCGTTTCATGCCCATGCCCCCCTACTCCGTTTTTTCCGTGGGCAGCGCGGCCGCCAGCACGGCTTCCTGCGTGGCCCCGCTCTTTGGGATGGTCGCGGATACGCGGCCTTCGCGCATCACCACAATGCGGTCGCACAGGTTTACCACCTCGGGCATCTCCGAGGAAATCATCAGGATGCCGTACCCCTGCGCCGCCAGCTCGCACATCAGCTCATAGATCTGCGCCTTGCTGCCAACGTCCACACCCTTGGTGGGCTCGTCCATGATCAGTATTTTGGAATCCCCGCTCAACAGCTTCCCGATGACCACCTTCTGCTGATTGCCCCCCGAAAGCGACGACGCAGGCGTTTCCACAGAAACGGCGCGCACCTTGAGGAGATCGAAAAACTTCCGGCTCTCCGCCTGTTCCAGCACCGGGCGGATGAGCCTGCGGCGCGTGTAGCGGCGGATGGTGGGAAGCGTGATGTTGTGGTTGATCGACCACGGCATGAACAGCCCCTGCTTTTGCCGGTCCTCGGGCAGCATGCCGATGGAGTGGGCCAGCGCGTCGTACGGGCTTTTGATGCTCACGCGGCTGCCGCGGATATAGACCGCGCCGGTACACGCGGTCACGCCGCAGATCGCCTGCACCACCTCGGTGCGGCCCGCGCCCACCAGGCCCGTAAGGCCCAGAATTTCGCCCTCGTGCAGCGTAAAGCTGATATCCGCAAAATGCCCCGTCTGCGCCAGCCCTTCCACGCGCAACAGCTCCGCGCCGATGGGGTTTTGCTTCACGGGGAAGAACTGGTCGATGGAACGGCCCACCATGTGGCGGACAAGCTCGGTATCGGTGACGTCCCCGATGTTCCAGGTGCCGATGTACTGGCCGTCCCGCAGGATGCTCACGCGGTCCGCCAGCTTGAAGGTATCCTCGAAGCGGTGGGAGATCAGGATAATGGAAACGCCCTGCTCCCGCAGCAAACGGGCGATGGCATACAGCTCTTCGGACTCCTGCCGGGTGAGCGCCGCCGTCGGCTCATCCATAATCAGAATTTTCATGTTCTGGGACAGCGCTTTGGCGATCTCTACCATCTGCTGCTGGGCAATGCTGAGCACGCCCATAAGATCGGTGGGTTTCACGGAAGCGCCCATACGGTTTAAAAGCTCCTGTGCCGCCTGGTTGGTTTTCTTCCAATCAATGCTTTTAAGGCCTTTGCGCAGCTTCTCATGCCCCATGAAGATGTTTTCGGCAACGGTGAGATCGGGGTAAATCGCCAGATGCTGATAGATGGCGGCGATGCCGTGGCGGGCCGCCACCAGCGGATTATGCATCGCGATTACATTGCCTTCCAGAATAATTTCGCCGCCGTCGGGCTGATGCACGCCGGTGAGCACCTGAATGAAGGTGGATTTCCCAGCGCCGTTTTCACCCATGAGCGCATGAATTTCCCCCGGCAGCAGGGTAAAGCTGACCCTGTCCAGCGCTTTCACGCCGGGGAACGTTTTGGTGATATCTTTCATCTCCAGCAGAAATTCGCTCATCGTTTCCGGCCTTTCCGTGCGATTTGGAACCGCCTGCCAAGAAGCGGACACTGATCTGAGCCTATCGTAATTTATCTGTTTCGGAATGAAAATGACCATTTTACAAATGACGATATCCATTTTATAAATCCGCACCGGTCATCACGATGTGCGCGCCCGGTTCAAACCGCCCGTATTCCCCTCAGAATTCGCGGCGATTTCCCAATGATAGGCGGCCTCCCCCGTATGCGAAACCCCACATCGCCCCCAAAGCAGGCCGGCCGCGATCCGCCCGCCGCGAGCAGCAGCCGATGCATGAAATTGACGGCAACCGGAAAACCCGCAGCGGAGCAACCCGCTGCGGGTTTTCAGTTGCCGGTCAAAGTATAGGGCAGGCTTCCCCTGCCGGAGCGCGCCGGAGCCTTCCCGCGAACCCTGCCGCGGGAGGGTTACAGCGTTCTGAACTTCTTCAGCGCCAGCGTGTTGACGACGAACAGCACGACGCCGTACCCGGCGAGAGTCAGCACATACGGCCAGACCACGGAGAACCCCGCGCCTTCGATGAGCACCCGGCGAATGGATTCCGCGCTGTAAAACACAGGCGTGATATAGCCGAGGTTTCCAAGCCCCAGCGGAATGGTGTCCTGCGGGATCAGCCCGCAGAAGAACACCTGCGGAATGATGAGGGTCGGCACGAACTGCACCACCTGCATTTCCGACGTCGCCACGATGGATACCATCGCCCCGAACAGCACCGCGACCATGGCGTTGACGAGCATGATCAGGAAGATCAGCCCCACGCTGCCCGCGCACGGCATTTTAAGCACATACAGCACGTAGTTGCAAATCAGCACCGACTGGATAACGGCAAACACCCCGTACCCCAGGGTATACCCCGCCGTCACCTGCCAGCGGCGGACCGGCGTCATCATGAGCCGCTCCAACGTGCCGCCGGTGCGCTCCCGCACCAGCGTCATTCCGGAGATGACGAACACGAAGAAGAATGATAAGAACGCCAGAAACACAAACCCCAGCGACTGGAAGGTGGACGCCCCGTCGTTATACACGACGTGCGCCCGCACGGCGACCGCCTGCGGTGCGGCGGCCATGGCGCTTTGCAGCGCTTTGAGCGCCTGCGCGCTTTTGACCGTGGTTTCCAAAATCCAGGTGTCGATCCGCGTCCCCTGCCGCGTAACGACCATGTCAATCTCTTTATGGTCGATCAGTAGCTGGCGCTCGCCGTCAAAGGCAAGCGTATCCAGATCCACAAAGCGGACGTCCTGGGCTTTGAGCGCCGTTACGATCGCCGTGGGAAGCTCGCTTTCCCTGGCCGCGATGGTCGGCACATACGCGGTATCGTTGAGCAGGAAATAGATCAGTGTGAACATGAGGATGGGCGCGAACAGAATCAGCCCCAGCGTTCGTTTATCGCCGCGCATCTGGCGGATGACCCGCATTGCAATTCCCCGCATTTTAACGCACCTCCCGGTTGGCCGCTTGAAAAAACAGCTCTTCGATCCGCCCCGTGGCGGTGGAGGCGATCAGCGCCCGCACGGCGGCATACCGGATGAGCTTGCCGCCGTAGAGAAGCGCGGCGGTATCGCACTCGGTGACCTCGTCCATCACGTGGGTGGAGATGATCAGGGTTTTCCCGGCCTTTTTCATTTCCGCAAACCGGTCCCAGATAGTGCGTTTCAAAACGGGGTCAATACCCACGGTCGGCTCGTCCAGCAGCAAAAGCCCGGGTTCGTTCAGCAGCGCCGTTGCCAGCGACAGCCGCTTTTTCATACCGCCGGAGTAATAGCGCACCAGCTTTTTGCGCTCCTGCCACAGGTCCACCAGCGCCAATACCTCGGCGATGCGTTTTTGCTTGTGTTTTGGCTGCATCCCATACAGCGACCCGTAAAACTTCAGGTTATCCTCGCCGGTCAGATCGTCGTAAAGCGCGTCGTTCTGGGGCATGTAGCCGATGTTTTGCAGCACCTCCAGGTTGGGCACCGTGCGGCCGTCCGCGGTGATGCTGCCCCCGTCCGCGGGGATCGCGCCCAGAAGCAGCCGGATGAGCGTCGTCTTCCCCGCGCCGGACGGCCCCAAAAGGCACAGAATGCTCCCTGCGGATGCGGTGAACGATACGCCGTTCAGCACGTCTTTTCCGGCAAACCTTTTGGAGAGATTATCGACTGTGATGTTCATGGGTTTCCTCCCCTATGTGTTGTTCACATTGCTTGATGAACGCGTCCGCGATGAGTTCGGCCTGTTTGTCCGTAAACGCCTGCGGATCGTCGGTTTCGTGGAACAGGCAGTAGCACAGGCTGGCGCCGATCAGGGAGCTTCCCAGCCACTCCACAAGCTCCGCCAGGGTTTCGGCCGGCAGCTGCACAAAGCAGCCCGCGCGCGCCTGTATATTTTGCAGCGCTCCTGCCCGGACCTGGGTTAATATCAAACGCACGTCCTCATGCTTTTTCGCTTCGAAAAACAGCATGCGAAACATGGCGTTGAAGCCGATCATATGCCAGAGCAGCCCGCGGCACAGCCGCCGGATATCTTCCCGGAAATCCCCGGAAACGGGGTCCGGGATTTTCATAACGCCAAACTCCCCGGCAATCCGGTTGGCGACCCGGAGAAACAACGTTCTCTTGTCGCCGAAAATCCGAAACAGCGTCACCTCGGCAACGCCCGCCTCGGCGGCGATGGCTTTTGTGGTTGCGGCGATGAAGCCGTGCGTTTCAAACTGCATGAGCGCCGCCCGAATGATTTTATCCTCCGTTTCCACCGTACGATGCGCACCTCTTTTCTAAAAATGTTAGTAATCACTAACGCACATCATACGCCTGTGCCGCTCCGGCTGTCAACACCCAGAAAAAATAAAAACGCGGCAAAATACAAAAAAAGGAATCCTTGAAGCGCTAGCGAATTTTTTGATTGATATAAAATCAGGAATAACCACGGACACGTGATGGAGCCGGAAACGCCGCGATCACAGGGAACCCTTTGATTCCGGACAACTCTCGGTTCGGCAGGAGTCTATCATGCAATACAGAAGAACAGGCAAACGGGAAAGGAAAGCGTTCCGGCAAGCCGCGCTGCGCTTTCTGATGATTCCCATTTTTTTATCGGTTCTTGCTTCCGTGGTACTGAGCCTATCCGCGTTTGACCGCCGCAGGCAGGAGCTGTACCGGCAGCAGCAGGAACAGGCCATCACGGCGATGCTGCATTACCGCAACTATATTTCCTACGTAACGTCCATCGTGCGCCGCATTGAAGTGGAAACCGTGGAGATCCTGCTGGATCACGGCAACGGGCAAACGGCCGAGGCATTGTTCGTAACCACCATGCTGCAGTACCCCGATTTTTCCTCGATGCGGGTTTTGACTCCGGACGGCATCGAAGCCCTGCACATCACGCGGGCGGGCGGCGTTTTGCATACTGCGCCGGATAACATGCTGCAGGACCAGTCTTCCGAAGCCTATTATCTGGAAACCGCAACGCTGGACCGGCACCAATACCTGTTCTCCGGTCTGCAAACGGATTCGGAACCCGGAAATACGGACGCCCTCGTTTTGCGCATCAGCGTTCCTTTGGAGGCGGACGAGCGGCGAATCGGCTACTTCGCCGTAGATATCGACATGAGGCCGTACATGGAAAACGCTCCGGCTCTCCCTGGCGCAGGACGGCTGTCAGGTTTTGATGATGAACGAAAAAGGAGTACTGTACACCCGGGGCCCGGAAACGCTTCCCGCCGAGCCCGGACAGCCGCCGCAAAACGCCTCCGTTCTCTTCCCCGCTTTGGACCTGAACGCGGACGGCGGCTCCTTCTCCCAACCCGGCATGCTATGCACCTATCTGTCGTTTCATAATCTCTACGACCGGGGGTTGGACTATTATGTATCCGCCGGCGCGGCCGCAAAGGACATCTTTCTGGTCTGTTATGACAGCCGGAGCATCTATGCCAACGATCTGCAATATACGTTCTTCCACCATATCCTCCGTTCCTGGAAATTCCAGCTCGGGGCCTGGGCGTTTTTCTTCCTGTTCTACTTTGTGGTGCTGCGCTGGATTTTGATGTACGACCAGCCGCGGTTTACCGATTTGTTTTACAACAACCGTTATCCGAAATTCATTCTCCGGCAAGCGCTTCGAAACCGCGAGTTTGAGATTTTCTACCAGCCGATCGTCAACATCCAGACCGGCGACGTGATGGGGTTTGAAGCGTTGTCCCGCTGGCGCCGCCGCAGCGGGCAGCTGCTGCCGCCGTCCATGTTTATCGACGAAATTCTGCATTATCAGCTGGGACAGGCGCTGGATGAAAACGTATTTCTGCAGGTGCGCAAGGACCGCAAGCGCATGGAGCAGATACCGGGGCTTCAGGATACCTTCATATCCATCAACTGCTGCCAGCAAA
>JAEWTC010000008.1 GCA_023459675.1 Bacillota bacterium
TGCCGGAGTGGTTTTCGGCGGTGTTCATGGTCATCATCATCGCGGCGGGCATGAGTACGCTGTCCGGCCAGTTCCACACCATCGGCGCGGCGGCGAGTTTGGACGTTGCCAAAAGCGCGAACGCGGCGGACGATTCGTCCGCCCGCCTGGTGCGCGCCAAGATCGGCATGCTGCTGGGCATCCTGCTTACGTTCGCGCTCTCCTTCGTGCTGCCAAACCTGTGGGACGCGGCCATCGGCATCGCCACCAACGTGTTCTTCTCGCTGTGCAGCGCTTCGTTCCTGCCGCTGTATGTGATCACCGTGCACGTAAAGCGCGCAAGCCGCCGCACGGCGATTTTGGGTATGCTCTCCGGCTTTGCGGTGGCGCTGTTGTGGATGCTGCTGGTCAACTTAAAGCAGGCGTCCGCCCTGGGTCTGTGCAACCTGCTGCTTGGCAGGCCCGCGCTGTTTTCCGGCATGGCCGGCTATGTGGACGCGATCGTGCCCGGCCTGATCACGTCCATCGTGGTCACCACCCTGTCCTGCCTGTTTTTGGACCGCAAAAAGGCCGAAGCGATCGCGAAATAAACGCGCTTGGGAAACAGAAAAACCCGGCGTGAAAACACCGGGTTTTTCTGTTTCGGATTTTCAGGCGGCAGCCGCGGCGGAACGTGGGCAGGCGCGCTTTACCGGTAATAGATCGCCGTATATTCGGGGAAGGTCAGCGTCAGGAGATCGTCCACAATCTGCCCTGTGACAGGCGCGTCGAACCGGGCGAAGTGAAGCGTCAGCTTGCCGCCGCTGATCTCGTAGGTAAACGGGTCCTGATCCGTGTCCGACAAGCCCCAGATACCCTCGCCCTGCGAGAAGCGCACGCCGCGCAGGTAGGGGGTGTCCAGCACGGCGGTGCGGTCTACCCCTTCCTGGTTGGCTTTCGCCGTGATGCAGTGCCACAGCGTTCCGGGAAGATCGGCGTCGGCAAGGGGTTTGCGCTTTTGGTACGTGGAATCGTTTAAATAGTAGACGACGACCTGCAGGGTTTTGTCGAGCATCGTCACGGTTCCGTCGGCGGTCAGCTTGCCGTTTCTTAGTTTCACGTCGACGTCCGCCTTGGAGAGATAGGATTCGTCCTTGATGTGCAGCGTCGCGGGATCAACCACCTCGTAATCGGCCGCGCACGGGTTGCCATCGAACTCGAACACGCAGAACTCCGGGGTGAGGAGCATCATCCGGCTGTCGTCGCCAACCTCGTCATACGCGCCGTACCAGTGCTCCGGCGCGGAGGCGCAGCCCTGGAGGCTGAAGAGCAGTACGACGGCCAACAGGCACAAAACCGCTTTCTTCATGGGCAGAACCCTCTTTACACTGTGAGAATTTGGATATCGTCTGCCTCGAGTATAGCCTGCGTTTGGGAGGCTGTCAATGCGTAGGCCGCGGGCCGGGCGGCGCTCAGGCGCGCGGAGGCGCAGCTTTGGGCGCGCGCAGCCACACGGAAAGCGGCCACCACAAAAGGGCGAAGGCGGGGTAGACGGCCCACAGGGCGTGCGGGGTGAACGCCCAATTGATTACGGCAAAGTAGAGGACGCCCGCCGCCGTTATGTAAAGGGCAAGCGGCAGGGCGCGGCCGCGGTACGAAGCGCCGATCACGGCGGCGGCGGCGGGGGCGGTTAAAAACAGCACCCATGGCACGGCGGGCGAGAGCAGCAGGTTCAGCGCGCCGTAATACGCAAGGAAAACGGCGGCGGCGGCAAGCGCGGCTTTGGGCGCGTATGCCCGGCGCTTCAGCACCGCTGCATAAACCCACAGCGCGAGCGGGAAGAACGCGTACCAAAACCACGGATGCGCGGCGGGGGTGAACACATGGTGCATGAATACGCAGTACCCGCCCAGAAGCAGGGCGTTGACGGCGGCGAAACCGGCATGGTCGCGGCGCTTGCTCAGGCCCATGGCGTAAACGGCCCACGCGGCGCCTGCCAGAACGCATGGCGCCAGCAGGGTGCGGGGCGCGTACAGCACCGCGGTAAGCGCCGTGTAATACGCGGCGAACACCACAAGGCCCAAAAGCATCAGGCGGACGCCGTCCACGCGGGGCCGCAGCACCATGGATAGCGGCCACCAGAGAAACGGCATCAGCGTGAACAGGTACCAGGGCATAGCCTGCGGGCTGTGGATGCGGTGCATGAGTACGGTAAACGCGAACGCGGCGGCGGCGGATGCGGCGGCGAAGCCGACGGTGCCCGCTTTTTTGCCAAGCAGCACGCTCAGCGGCCACCACAGCGTGAAGAACGCCGGATAGACGCACCACAGGAAGCCGGGCGAGGTGACGAGGTTGACCGTCAGCAGCGTGAGGAGGATCAGCGCGGCGCCCATGACCGAGAACGCGCGCGCGCCCTTCCGGCTGCAATACACGGACAGCGGCCACCACAGCACGGCGAGGACCGGGTATAAAAACCACGGATGCGCGCCCGGGCTGGAGATGAGGTAGGTCAGGATCAACAGCGCGGCGATGAGCGCCGTGCCCCACAGGGAATAGGCAAGCGGCTGCCTGCGGCCTTTGTAGTACGCGCTCAGCGGCCACCAGAGGACGCCGAAGGCGGGGTAGATGCACCACAGATACCCGGGCGAGGTGAGAAGGTTCACGGTCACCAGCATGATAAGGATGGCGGCGGAGAAAAGCAGCGCGGCGCGAAGGCTGCGGGTCATTCTTCGTCACCTTCTTTGCGGCGGAGCCGGGGGAAGTGCAGGATCAGCGGCCACCAGATGACCAGCGCCGCGGGGAAGAGCCACCACCAGTAACCGGGGGAGGTGATCATGTTGATGGTCAGCACCGTGAGGATTACGTACTGCGCCGCCACGACGGAAAACTTCCGCGCGCCCGCCGTGCGGCCCCATACGGACAGCGGCCACCAGAATACGCCCAGCAGCGGGTACACATACCAGGGATGCGCGCCGGGGCTGGAGATGAGATAGGCGATGAAGAACGTGGCGGTAACAAGCCCCGCGCCGCACAGCGCGAACAACAGCGGCTGTTTGCGCCCCTTGAAGTAAGCGCTCAGCGGCCACCACAAAACGCCCAGTATCGGATACGCGCACCACAGGTAGCGCGTCGTGAGCAGGTTGAGCGTAAGCGTTGAAAGCGAGATCAGCGCCCAATAGAACAGGGAAACGCGCACGCTGCGCGGCAGGGCCAGAAAACGGTTCATTTGCGGCTCCCCTCCCTGCGGTTCATGTAATGCAAAAGCATCGTCAGCGGCCACCACAGGATGGCGAACATCGGGTACACAAACCAGATCGTCCAGGGCGAGTAATAGAGGTTGATGAACAGCATCAGCGCGATGATCATCGCGCTTCCGAACACCGAGTACAGCAGGTTGTTGCGGTCCCTGCGCGGTACGCCGTGGGGCGCGGCCACGTTCATGAGGCCGAGCTTGATCTCGCTGAGGTCGCCAAGCTCCACCAGCGCCTTGTTCACCGCGTCCTCCTCGGTCTTGCCCCCGGCCATCAGGTCGGCCGCTTTTTCCTCGGCGTCCAGAATCAGCTCGTTGAGCAGGCTGCGCTTCTCGTCGCTCTCGGGGACGTTTTGAAAGACTTCCTCAACGTACTCTCTAATTTTCATCCGGTTCATCCTCCATCAATTTGTTCATGGCGTGTTGAATTTGCAGCCATTCGTTTCGCTTTTCGCGGTAATAGGCTCTCCCGCCCGGCGTGGGGCGGTAATACTTGCGCGCCCGCCCGTGGGTGATCTGCCCGGAGTAGGATACGATCATGCGGTTGCGCTCCAGCCGCTGGATGGCCGCGTAGAGCGTCGCCTCCTTGATGTCCAGGCTTTGCTCCGTGCGCAGCCCGATTTCCTTGGCGATTTCGTAGCCGTAGCGGTCCTTCTCGATGAGCAGGCGCAGGATGATCGCGTCGAGATGCCCGCGGATGAGCTCCGCGCTGATGGGCATGGTACCGCCTCCTGCACTGATTACTCTATCAGATTACTCAATCTGATGGAGTAATTATAGGAACAATCAGCCCGCCTGTCAAGAAAACTCAGAAAGTTCTAATGAAACGAAACGCCCGCGCGGCAGGCCGGGCGCCAAACGGCGGATCCGCCTTGCGCGGGTCTTTTGGCGCGGCAAGCCCCGGCAGCAGCCGCCGCTTTTCCGCAAAAAAGCCCTGTTCCGGTTCGGAACAGGGCGTAACGGAAAGCAAACTGGAACCGGGCGCGGCAAGAAAGCGGCCTGTTGCGCGCGGGGAAAGGCGCGATTGCATCAGCGGCGTTATGGTTTCATGGATGGGCAAAGAAAGCGGCCTGTTGCGCTTGGGGAAGTGCGCGGTGTTTCCGCAAACCCCGGCCGGGGCGGAATACCGCCGGGCGGGTGCGGACGCGCGGTTACCGGCGCGGGTTGGGCGGGGGAAGGCGCGGGCGGCGCGGGCCGCAGGGTTTAGGCGCGGCTGTGGTTTACGGCGTAGACAGCGAGGGGGTGGACGCGGGCCGCAGGGTTTAGGCGCGGTTGTGGTTTACGGTGTGGGCAGCGAGGGCGCGGGCCGCAGGGTTTAGGCGCGGCTGTGGTTTACGGCGCGGGTTCGGTTTCCGCCGGGATTTCCGACGCGTGCGTGGTTACGAAGACGGCCGTTGGGCCGTCGCTGCCGCCGATCACGGAAACGGAGGCCGCGGTGGAGAAGTTGAGGATCAGCAGAAGCAGAAAAGCCAGAATCGTCGGAAGGATACTGTGTCTGACCACCATGTGCAATACTTCCTCTCTCTTTGCTATATGCAGGGAAGGGTTTCCGTTTCGTTTGCCGTTTTTCGCGGCGCTCCCGGCCGGCGTTCCAGGTTGCTCCGGCAGCTTTCGCAGCCGCCCCGCGCGGATTTCGCCGCGCGGGGCGCCCGCGCTGGCGGAGGGAACCCGGCTGCCGCGCCCCCATAGGAGGCAACACAAATGAGGGAAACCCACGCGGGAGGGCGGAGGGGATGCCGCGGGCGGGCTATTTCCGGCCGCGCAGGATTTTATCCGCGATGTACAGCCCGTGGGCGGCGGCGTGGGAGAGCGAGCGGGTGAAACCGCCGCCGTCGCCGATGGCGTAAATGCCGTGGGTGCCCTTGAGCTCGAAATCGTCCGTCTGGGGGCGGGCGGAGTAATATTTGCACTCCACGCCGTACAACAGCGTGTCGTGGTTGGCCGTGCCGGGGGCGATCTGGTCGAGCGCGTGCAGGGTTTCGATGATGTTGTCCAGCTGGCGCTTGGGCATGCACAGGCTCAAATCCCCCGGAACGGCGGACAGCGTAGGCCGGGTGGTGGACTGGGAGAGGCGCTTCACGTCCGTGCGCCTGCCGTTTTCCAAATCTCCCAGCCGCTGCACCAGCACCCCGCCGCCGCTGATGAGGTTGGCGAGCGAGGCCACGTAGCGCGCGTACTCGATGGGCTTTTTGAAGGGCTGGGTGAAGTTGGTGGTGCTTAAAAGCGCGAAGTTGGAGTTTTCCGTTTTCTTGTCCGCGCCGCGGTAGCTGTGGCCGTTGACGGTCATCACGCCGTCGGTGTTTTCCAAAACGACGTTGCCGCGTTCGTTGAAGCAGAACATCCGGGTGGTATCGCCGTACTGCTTGGAGCGGTACCAGATTTTCGGCTCGTAAATCTTCTTGGAAAAGTGATCCCAGAGGATCGCCGGTAGCTCCACGCGCACGCCCACGTCCACCTGGTTGTTGGTCATTTCGATTTCGTTTTTCAGGCACCACTCCGCAAACATGCGGCTTCCGGCGCGGCCCACGGCAAACAGGATGGAATCCGCGGTCACCGTGCCGCCGCCTTTCAGGGTCAGCACGTGGCGGTCCTTATCGACGTCGGTCACTTCCTGGTCGGGCACGATTTCGATGCGCGCCTCCAGCTCCCGCACGATGCGGACCATCGTTTCAAAGTTGCTGTCCGTGCCCAGGTGCTTTAATTCCGCCTGCTGCATGTGCAAATCGTGCTTCAGGCACTCGCGCTTCAGCTCGTCGTTGGGGGCGAAGCGCTCCTCGGTGGCGCCGTGGAGCACTAGAATGGCGTCCGCCTGCTCAATATAATCGCGCACGGTGCGCTCCGGCAGAAACTCGGTCAGCCACCCGCCGTATTCGGTGGAGATCACGTATTTGCCGTCGCTGAACGCGCCTGCGCCCGCGACGCCTTCCATGATGGAGCAGCTTTTGCAGTGGACGCACCGGTCCAGCTTCTGCGAGATCATGGGGCACTTGCGGCTTTTGAGGTCGGACCCCTTTTCAAACATGACGATGGAAAGCCCCGGGCTGGCTGCGCTCAGCCTGTGCGCCGCCATCAGCCCGCTGATTCCCCCGCCGATAATCGCGATATCGTACGCCGTACGCTTCGTTTTCATAACTCCCCCGCCTTTTCTTCCTGACGGTCGTACCGTGCCTGTGGAACGATACAGTATACCATAACAGGGTTATTCCTGAAAGAGCGGCGCGTAGGCCGCGCCCACCGGGGGGCGCGTAAGCAGGAACTGCACGATCCCCTTGGGCGTAAGGAAGCGCTCGGGAACCATCATGCCCTGGTCGCGCACGTCGGTCAGCTGGTGCACGTCCCCGCCCGCCGATTCCAGCAACCGATGCTCGCGGGCGAAGGCCAGCGCGAGGGGATTGTTGTTGGTTTGCCGCACGTTGCCGTTCCATACCTCCACGCCGTCCAGAAATGCGGGGTCCTGTACCTTGCACCAGGAGCGGAACGGGTGCGCCTGAAACAAAAGAAAGCCGTGCGCGCGGCAGTACGCGTGCAAATCGGGAAGCGCCGCATACCACAGGGTTTCCGGAAACGCCGCAAAATCCGCTTCCTCCATGCCGTAGATCAGAAAATCGTTCTCGGCGTCCGCAAAGCGGAACTCCATCCCCGGCAGCACCGTTACGCCCAGCGCTTCCCCGGCGCGGCGGGCCTCCCGGTAGCCTTTCAAATATTGGCTGCGCGGTTTTTCGCTGTCGAACATGCCCGCAATGTAGTGGTCGGTTACGATGATGCCGCCGAAGCCCCTGTCCGCGCATACGCGCACGAGCTCCGCCCCCGGCACCATGCCGCACGGGCTGGTTTCCGCCGTGTGCAGGTGAAATTCCGTTTTGATCAGCCGTTCGCCGTTCATCGTTTCTTTACCGCTCCTCAACCGTTGTGCCGCGCCGCCCGGCGCGCGCTTCTCCATCATAACACCAAAACGCCGGGCCGCAACCCCCCAAACGCGCGGGGCGGTGCGAACCGGTGTTGAATACCCAAGGGGCGAAGCCCGTCTGGCCTGCGGCTTGCGGTTGAGAGTTACTTTGCCTAAACCGCCCAGGCCAGCAGGGTAACGGCGTCGATCAGGAATTTCGCGCCGAAGAAAATCAACAGCGCGCCCAGCACGATGATGATGACCCGGTAGGGCTTTTCCCCGATGAATTTGCGGGTTTTGCCCACCACCGTGGAGATGAGCCCGTACCAGGCGAAATCGGCGGCGATGTGGCCTAAGAAGTAAACGGCGACGCCCAGCACGGCAAAATCCCGGTAGGCCTGGGTGAGAAAGCCAAGGCCGATCACCGCCCACCACAGCAGGAAATACGGGTTGGCCAGGCTCAGCAGCGCGCCGGAAAGCACCAGCTTTTCGGAGTTGCGGCCGTTCGCTTCCATGGAAACGCTTACACGCCCGCGCGCGGCTTTGACGATCATATCCGCGCCGATCCAGCACAGCATCAGCCCGCCGACCATGCCGATGAGGATCTGCGCGGCGTTTGATTTCAGCACGATATCCAGCCCCAGAAAAATGCCCGCGATCAGCAAAAGCTCAAGCGCCGCATGGCCTACGATCACCAGGAAGCCCACCTTGGGGCCTTCCTTGAGCGACTGGCGGATGACGTAGGTCAGCAGCGAGCCGGGCATCATCGCGCCCGAAAAGCCTACGGCCAGCGCGGACAGAAACAATAGGGGCATGGCGGGCCTCCTTGAAGGAAAATTGCGCGTCCGGCGCGCTTGCGCGGGAAACGCGGCGCGGGGGTTGGCTGCTATTGTACCACAGGACGCGCGGAAAAGATACGGCAAACCCGGCGGGAGGCGGAGGGGAGGCCGCTGAAAAAACGGCCTGCACGTTTGCTTTCGCGGGCGCATCGTGTATAATAAGGTATCTGAATAGGAACGCGGGCGCAGGGGGGCGGATGAGATGAACCTCATGGAATTTTTGCCCCTGACGACGGACGGGCTTTGGACGGACGCATTTCGCGCGGCTGTGGAAGCGCTTTCCTCGCAGGGCGGCGGCACGCTGTTTGTGCCCGCCGGGCGGTACAGTACCGGGCCGGTATTGCTTCAATCCAACATCACGCTGCATTTGGACGCGGGCGCGGAGCTTTTGTTCACCGACGACGAAACGCTGTTTCCGCTGGTGGATACGGAGTTCGAGGGCATCCCCGGCAGGGCGTACATGCCCTGCGTTTACGCGCGCAACGCGCACAGCGTGCGCATCGAGGGCGCGGGAACAATAAACGGCGGCGGCGCCAAGTGGTGGCGGCTGCACCGGGAGGGCGCGCTCGCCTATCCCAGGCCCTATCTGGTGTGCTTTCAAAACTGTATGGACGTTTCCATGGACGGCGTTACGCTGGTCAACTCCCCGTGCTGGACGGTGCACCCGCTGTACTGCGAGCGCGTGAACCTAACCCGCCTCACTATCCAAAACCCCGCCGATTCCCCCAATACCGACGGCGTCAACCCCGACGGCTGCCGCAACGTGCGCATCGCCGATTGCGTGATCGACGTGGGGGACGATTGCATCGCCATCAAGGCCGGCACGGAGGACACGCCGATGAAGCGCCCCTGCGAGAATATCATCATCTCCGGCTGCCACATGCTGCACGGCCACGGTGGCGTGGTGATCGGCAGCGAGATGAGCGGCGGCGTGAAAAACGTGCTGGTGACGAACTGCGTGTTTCAGGGCACGGACCGCGGCATCCGCCTGAAAACGCGGCGCGGGCGCGGCGGCAGCGTGGAGAACCTATCGTTTTCACATATTCTGATGGAGGACGTGCTGTGCCCCTTCGTGTTCAACATGTATTATTTCTGCGGCAAGGGCGGCAAGCTGCCGCACGTTGCGGATAAAAACCCCCGCCCCGTTACGGGGGGCACGCCCGCGCTGACGGACGTGCGCATCGAAAGCGTTACCGTGCGGGGCGCAACGGCCTGCGCGGGCTTCGTATACGGCCTGCCGGAAAGCCCCGTCCGGCGCGTGAGCATCCATAACTGCACGGTGGTGATGCGCCCCGGCGCGCCCGCCCTGCCCGCGATGATGGACGGGATCGAGCCCATGGAGGCCGCGGGGCTGTTCCTGCGCTTCTGCGAGGACATGGACGTGAGCGGGCTGACCGTGGTGGGCTGCGCAGGCGAGAGGATCGACGCGGATGACACCGTGCGGTTTTTGAAAACGGAGGAACGGCAATGAAGGAAACCTTTGGCGGTTGGCACAAGCGGATTGCGGACGGGCTGATGAACATTTACCCCATTCTGGACGCCCACTGGTCTTACGATTACGGCGTGGTGTGGAAGGGCATGGAAGCGCTGTACGCGGCGACGGGAAACGAAGCATATTTCAATTACATCAAGCACGGCGTGGACAGCTTTTTGAATGCCGACGGCAGCGGTATCCGCGGGTATGACCGCGCGGAATACAACCTGGACTATTTGAACAACGGCAAAACCCTGCTCTATCTGTGGCGCCAGACCGGCGAGGCCAAATACCGCGCCGCGGCGGAGCTGCTGCTCGAGCAGGTGCACTCCCAGCCCCGCACGCCCGAAGGCGGGTTCTGGCACAAGAAGATCTACGAAAACCAGATGTGGCTGGACGGGCTGTATATGTGCGCGCCGTTTTACGCGCAGGCCGCGCGGGACTTCGGCCATCCGGAATGGACGGACGACGTGGTGCGCCAGTTCACCCTGATCCGCGAAAAAACCATGCACCGGCCGACCGGGCTTTCCCTCCACGCGTGGGACAGCGCCCGGGTGCAGCCCTGGGCGGACCCGGAAACCGGCTGTTCTCCGCACGTGTGGGGCCGCGCGGTGGGCTGGTACGCGTGCGCGTTGGCAGACACGCTGGAGGTGCTGCCGGAGGGCTCCGAAGCGCGCTATAAGCTGACGGCGCTACTATGCGACCTGCTTGCCGCCGTGTGGCGCGCCCGCGACCCGCAAACAAAGGTGTGGCACCAGGTGCTTGATCAGCCCGGCCGCCCCGGCAACTACGCCGAAAGCTCTTGCACGGCGCAGTTTATTTACGCTACGGCCAAGGCCGCGCGGCTGCGTTTCTGCGCCGCCGCAACGCCTGTGGAACTCCGGGAGGCGTACAAGGGCGCGGTGGACCAGTTTATCGAGGTATACAAAGGTAACGCCATCGTGTGTAAATGCTGCCAGGTGGCGGGGCTTGGCAATACCCAGCGGCGCGACGGCAGCTTCGCCTATTATATGTCCGAGCCGATTGTCAGTAACGACTGCAAAGGCTCCGGCGCCATGCTGCAGGCCGCCGTGGAAATGGAAGGATACGGGCTGTACTGAGCGGCTAGAGCGGCATCAGCAGCAGCAGGCACGGGTTTTGCGGTCCCCACAGATCGGGGAACACCTCAACGGGAAGGAAACCCATCTCCAAATAAAACGCGCGGGTGCGGTCGTAAGGCTCGCTGCCCGCCGATGCGTCCAGCGTTTTCACAGTCAGAAACCCTAAGCCCTGCGCGCGGCTTGCCTGTACGCACTGCGCGATCAGCCGCCGGCCGATCCCCTGCCGGTGGTACGAAGGCAGCACGCCCATCACGTACATCTCGGCCGTATAGGCGTTGTGCACCTTCAGCGCGGCGAAGCCCACGGGCGCGTCCCCGTCCATGGCGGCCCAAAAGCTCATGGGCTGCACGTCCCTTGTGTAGTCCAAAAGGGATTCCTCGATCCCGAACCAATCGGGGAGGGAGCGGAGGACCAGATTGCAGATTTCGGTTTTCCGCGCGGGGGTTTCCACGGGCGATAGTAGAATCATCGGGCGGCTCCTTGCGGCGGGCGGCGTTGTTCCCCCCGCGGCCGGGGGTTAGAACGGCAGCGCTGGTTGATGTTTTGCTGCGATTGATTATAATGGGTGGACGGGCGGTTTGCAAACAGCGGCGGCGGCGCGCCGCGGAACACGCGCATGACGCGCAAGGGCGGGCCCGTGTACGCGCTTTCGCGCCGTACGGACAGGAGAAAGAGCATGCACATATCCAAGCGGGACGCGCTGACCTGGTTTTCGTTTTTCGCGGAGCTGCCGGAGGACGAGGAGCTGCTTACCCGGCAGCAGGAGATCGTGTTCGCGGTGTTTTACCAGCTGGAGGCGGCGGTCAACGAGCGCCGCGCGCGGCTGACGGCGGAGATTCCGGGGCTGAAGACGCTTATCAACCGTACGCTGTACGTGGGCGGGGACGAGAGGTTTCCGCAGGGCTGCCGCTCCTGCCTGCTGGGCACGGGGCTGAGCGCCGTGCGCAAAACCAACCGATGCAACCTGCACTGCAAATTCTGCTACGATTACGGCGTGCTCGACCAGATTCCCCCCATCGGCGAAGGCATGTGGGAGATCGGCGGCACGCGGTTTTACGAGAAGGACCTGGAGCTTCTCCTTTCCATCCAGCCAAAGCCCACCGGCATTTCCTACGTGTATCTGGAACCGTTCATGGAAATTGAAAAATATTACGGCGTGATCCGTAAATTCCGCGCCGCGGGCGTGCACCAGCACCTCTACACCAACGGCACGCTGGCCACGGAGGAAACGCTCCGCGCGCTGGGCGAAGCGGGGCTTGACGAGCTGCGGTTCAACCTCGGCGCGTCGGGCTGCGCGGACGGCGTGATTGCCGCGATGCAAACCGCGAAGCGATACATCGGCCAGGTGGGCGTGGAAACGCCGATGACGCCGGAGTTTTTCGCGGCGTTTATGCGCAGGAAGCGGGAAATTCTGGCGACGGGGATCGATTTCATCAACTGCGCGGAGCTGCACCTAAACCGCAACAACATCGGCAACTACGAAGGGGAAACACTGTACGTTTCCCGCCACGGGTATATTTCGCCGGTGTGGAGCCGGGAGCTTACGCTGCGCCTGATGAAAACCGCCGCGCAGGAAGCCTGGCCGGTGGTGGTGCACGATTGCTCCAACGATACGAAATTTGCCCGCGATTTGAACCTCCGCGCCAAGGAGGGCGGGTGGTTCGGCGCCAGCGCGTACGCGACGGAGTTTGCCCGCACGCCGTTTTCCGCGTTCCTGCCGGCGCTGCGCGACGACTCCTTACCCTTCGTACGTGAAGAGGAGCTGCCCCCGGGCTACCGGCCCGGCGACCTGTGCTTTTAGGCGGGGCGGCGCGCCGGGCGGCCTGCGGGTTGCGTTGGCGGCCCTCATGCCGGTACCCTTAGCCTGCAAAGCCGTTCTGCGCGGCTGCTTGGAGGCCGTGGACAGCGGTAACAAAAACCCCGCCCGTCGCTCTTATCAAGAGCGGCGGGCGGGGGTTTTGATTCAAGCGGGAAAGCGTTTGGCGCGTCAGTCCTGCGGTACGATGTCGCAGCTGGGGTTTTCCGGATCCTTGGGCGCGGGCGGCAGGTAT
>JAEWTC010000009.1 GCA_023459675.1 Bacillota bacterium
CCCTTCGCGTCCAGAAAGGCGGCGGCGGCGCTGCCCGCCAAGGCCTGCGCGGCGTCCCGCAGGGTAAGCATGAGGCTGGGGTCGTCCTGCGGGCAGGCAATTCCGCCGTCACCGGCCAGCATGCAAACCGCGCAAAGGTAGTGTTCCGCATCCAGGGAAAGCTCCAGCAGGGCCGCCTTTTCCTCAAACTCGCCCCGGCGGATCTCGTTGGTCACCAGGCGGTTAAGCGTGTTGGTGCGCATCAGCTCCAGCCCGTGATACAGCTGGGACGTGCGGAATATTTCCTCGTCGATGCCGCTGACGAGGTTGCTTAAGTTGGATATCAGTTCGTCCGTATCGATGGGCTTGAGAAGATAACCGTCCACGCCCAACCGGATCGCGTCCTTCAAAAACTGCGTGTCGCTGAAGCCGCTGAGGATGATGATCTTGATGTTCAGCTCCCGTTGACGGATCTCCTTGATCAGCGAGATGCCGTCCATTTCCGGCATACGGATATCGGTAATCAGGATATGCGGGGGCGTTTGCAGCATCGCCGCCAGCGCGTCCGCCCCGTTATGCGCTTCTCCCGATATTTCCAGCCCCAGGCTGTCCCACTCGATGGTATCCCGCAGCCCTTTGCAGATGAGCGGCTCATCGTCAGCGATGAATACCCTGTACATACTGTTCCATCTCCTCCTTCGCCATCACCGGCAGCGTAAGCTCCACGCGCGTTCCGGCGCCGGGCCGGCTTGCGACGCGTAAGCCGTAGGGTTCGCCGAATAAAATGCGGATGCGCTGATGAACGTTGCTCAGGCCGATGTTGCCGGTGGGCTGCACGTCGTAATGCTGCGCCAGCGCGTCGGTGATCTCCCGCACCTTGTCCGGGTCCATTCCCTTGCCGTTGTCCGTTACGGCGATCATCAGCTTATCCTCCGCGAGGCTTCCTTCAATTTCAATGCTCCCGCCGGACGGCAGATCTCCCAGCCCGTGCTGGATGGCGTTTTCGATGATTGGCTGCAGGGTGAGCTTGAGGATGCCAAGCCGCAGCAGGCCGCTTTCCACCTTGATAACGATGCCGAACGCGTTGCTGTAACGAAGCGTTTGCAGCTCGATGTAGGAACGCACATAGTCGATCTCTTCCCGCAGTTCCACAGCAAACCCGCTGGTACGGATGTTCCAGCGGAACATGCTGCCCAGAATGTGGATCATTTTGGCCGTCTGCTGGTCCTGGTTCATCTGTGCCGTGATGCGGATGGATTCCAGGGTGTTGAACAAAAAGTGCGGGTCGATCTGCGCCTGCAGCGCTTTCAGCTCTGCGGTTTTAGTTCTGATTTCAAAAATATACACGTTGCGGATATACTCGGCAAGCTTCGCGCACATGGTGCTGAAGCTCTGCTCCAGATAGCCGATCTCATCGTTGGTGCCCACCACGATATGCGTGTCCAGCTTTCCGTTTTCCACGTCCTTCATGTTGCGCACCAGAGAGCGGATTCTCTTGGCCAGCATTGAAGCCGAAACCAGGCCGATGATCATGGTCAGCGTTACGCATACAGCGATTACCTGATTGATGCTGACGCGGATATGGTCGGTCTCCTGTTTGATAATCCGTTTGTCCACGATATCGACGAAGGTAAAACCGCTTTTCTCGGAATAGCGTTTGTTGACGATGTAGCGGTCGTTGGTGCTCAGGTCGGTCAGCCCCGTGGCCATGTAGGCGTCGTAGGGGAACGGCTGCCCCGTGAGCGCGCCCGAGGAATCGAAAATCGCCAGCCCGTTTTGCCCGATCACGAAGATGTTGCCCAGAAAGCTGGGGGAATCCTTGTAGGCGGCCCGGAAAAAATCGGCGCGTATGTTTACGACGGCAACGCCCAGCGGCTCGTCAAAGCGCACGGCGTTTTCATCAAACAGGAACAGCTTGTAGCTGATCACGGGAACGTTGTTCACGCTTGCGGAGTTGATGTATTCGGGTATGTAGTTGGGAACGATTTCCATTTGATTGCGTATGGCGCCGCTGCCGATGAAATCCGGCCGGTAAAAGTCGTACCCGATGGATACGTCCCGGTTGCGGATGTTGGAGCAGAAGTATACTTCGCGGTCGTGGTAGTCAATCAGCAAAATGTCCGCAATCGCCGAGTTGGCGCTGCAGGTATCCTGCAGGTACCCCGTGATCACGCTTCGCTTGTTGCTGTCGTCCCTCTGTGCTTCTTTCACGGGGTTGATATAATCCACGATGCTGTAATTGCTGTTGAAGTATTGCTTCTGGTACAGGCGCACAAAGATGCTGTTCACGTCCTGGTAGCGCTCGTCGCTGTAGTTTTTCACCTTGGCGATCACCTCGCTGTCGAAACGGGATTCCATGTCCGACAGGATTTCCACCATGTTGGAGGTCACCAAATACGACGTCAGACCCAGCCCCAGAAAAATGATCAGGCAGTACGTCAGCATCAGCTTCAGGTAATACTTGTTTTCGAGGATAAACTTATGCACGCAGGCGTTCCCCCTCTCGCTAGGAAAGGCTTACGGTTTGAGGCTCTCCGCGGTATTGGATGCCGCCAATCGCGCGGATCCCGCCGCCGGTGATAAGCTTTACGGTAAACCGCATATCGCATGGCAGCTTGCCCTCCGCCCGGCCGAGGGTCAGGGTTTTGTCCTGCGTCCGGTATTGGAGCGGCACCAACGCATAGGCGCCGTCCTCGTAGGCGTAGCCGTCTCCGCCGTCGGCATACAGGGCGAAACTGCCGTCCGCGCCGTCGTAAACGAAAAGCTCCGAAGCCGCGCCGTTTTGCTCGTCCGCATAGGTGATCGGCGCGGACAGCGGCAGAATCGCCCCCCCCCTTACGAAGAGCGGCATTGTTGCAAGCGGCGCGTTGCAGACAACCGTCTGCCCGCCCGCATACGCCTTCGAGGTCCAGAAATCATACCACAGGGTTCCGGCCGGCAGATACACGGGCCAGGTTTCGTCCGTATCCTGCAGCGGGGTGCTGTTTGGCCCGTAGTACATCGGCCTGGTCACGGGACATACGAGCAGCGAGCGCCCCAGCATAAAGCTGCCGCCGATGCCGCGGACGTTTGCGTCATGGGCGAAGTCAAACATCAGGCTGCGCATGAGGGTATCGTTTGCAAAGGTAACGCCTGCGGCGGAGGAATAGATATAGGGCAGCAGCCGGTACCGCAGCCGGATGAACCGGAGGATCGCATCGTAAAACGGCTCGCCCGGGTTGCCGAAACACCACGGCTCACGCGGCGTATCGGTGCCGTGCGCGCGGAAAACGGGCAAAAACGCGGCGTATTGCAGCCAGCGCACATAAAGCTCCCGGTAGCCCAAATCGCGAACGCCCTCGTTATAATCGCCGTTCCAGAACCAAAGTTTCGCCGGGTTGCCCGCCTGATCGCAGCCGCGGTTCTCATACTGATCCTTAACGGTGAAAAAGCCGCCGATATCCAGCGTCCAAAACGGCTGGCCGCTCATGCAGAACTTGATGCCCTCGGTGATCTGCGCACGCAGAACCGACCACTTAGCGCTGATGTCGCCGGACCAGGCCACCACGCCGTACCGCTGCCCGGCCGCGTAGGTGGAGCGGGTGAGGTTCACTACGCGCTTGCCGCTATCCTGTTTGCGCCAGTTCTCATAAATCCCCTGCGCGTGGAAAAGGCCGTAGGTGTTGAGGCGCGTCCAATCCATGGACTTTTGGGAATCGGTTACGATCAGCTGATAGCGCAGCGCTTCGGGCCGCTTGTCTGCGCCGTTCCAGTCCGCGTCCGAAAACGGCTCCGCGTTATCGCACCACCAGGCGTCTATGCCCGCGCGGAACCATTCCTCGTCGCACTGTTTCCAGTACAGGTCCCGGCCCGCCTGCTCAAAGGCGTTATAGGTGGAAGAGTTGGGCAGCAGCAGCCCCTGCCCCATAAATTCTGCGTAGTTCGAACCATTCGGAGCCATATTCGGCCAGATGGAAACCATCAGCCGGACGTGCGCCGTATGCAGCGCGTCCGTGAGCGCTTTCAAATCGGGATAGCGCTTCGGGTCGGCATGTTTCTCGCCCCAAAGCCCCGCCTCCCAGGTATGCCAGTCCTGCACCAGGCAGTCCACGGGAATATCAAGCGCCCGGAACTTGGCCGCGGCCTCCAGCAGCTCCTGCGTCGAATGATACCGCTCCTTGGATTGGATGTAGCCAAACGCCCAGCGCGGTAGCATCGGCGTGCGGCCGGTGAGCGCGCGCAGCGTTGCGATGATCTCGTCGAAATTCTCCCCGGCAATCACGTAATACGAAAGCTGGGAAACGGTCTCCAGCTCGAAACACATCACGCCGTCCTGCTCGCGAAACGTCATCGCGCTTTCGGTGTCAATCAGCAGCCCGTAGTTGGAAGACGAGATCAGAAACGGGATGGAGATCTTCATATTCGTCTGATACAGATACTCCGTCTGCCCGCGGTAATTATAAACGCCGTTCTCGTGCTGCCCAAGGCCGTACAGGCATTCGTCCGCGGATATCTGGAATGAAAGCCCGCCGTGATAGGCGCTTTCCCCGGGCGTCTGCCGCGCGTTCTCAATATAGGCCACGTCGCCGTTGGCCGTATGCTTATGCCGGATGACCGGCGTTCCGTCGACCGTATACCGATAGGTGGGCTTGGGTTCCAGCACGTGCCCGGTTTCCGTAAGCAGCAGCTCCCCGTTTTTACCCGTAAACTGAATATGGCCGTCGTGCTGCGCAAAGTGAATTTCTGCGTGCGTAGGCGACGGAACAAAGTCGTCCGCAATCAGCGCGCTGCGGAGCGGCTGGCTGCCGGCCGGCACGTATTGCACGCGGAGCACGTGATCGGCGATCTGTTTGAGGACCGGGGTCAACGCGAGGTTCTTTTTCGGGGTGCGCATCTTTCCATCTCCAATACTTTATCGGGTAGTTGCAGCGGTAACCAATTGCGGATCAAATGCAGGGCGCATACCCCGCCTGCCGGGGTAAACGCAGGGTATTGCTTTCCCTGGATGCCTTGCAGGACAGTACCTTCAACCGGTTGCCGATCCGGCAGCTGCGTATGCGCGGCGGCCTAATCTCCGGCCCGGCCCCGTCCAGCGTGTGAATGACGACCAGTTCCTACCGCCCGCCGGGAAAACCCAAAGGAATACCATCCGGGGGAAACCTTGCGGGAGTGGCGCTGCAACCGGTTGCAGATCCGGCAGCGCGAACATGCGGTAGCTTGATCTCCGGCCCGGCCCTGTCCAGCGCTTGAATGATGATCAGCTTCTCCCGCCAGCTAAGCGCTTTGCGCTCGGCCGCCTGCCGGTTCCGGGGCAACAGCCGGGTTCTGGCAAGCCTGACGTCCGAACTCCAATGGATTTGTACGCGGGAGCGAGTCAGCGTATGGCCGTTACGCAGGGTAACCTCAAAGCTTACGCCTGCTGTCGGAGTTGTTGGTCGAAATGAAAATCTGCTCTCCCGGCTTCAATCTAGCGCGGGTTGGGCTTGGCAGGCGTATGCCATGCTTCCGCTTTTCGCTTGCCGTGCCGCGCAAGCCCAGGCGTTTCTCAAATATCCAATGCAGCGCCGCCGTTCCCTGAGTTTGCCGCGCGTTGGGCGGAGATCGGCATTGCGGCCTTGCCGAACGCAATCCATAGCGAAACGTTTCGCCATGGAAGGCAAGCGCAAACCCCTTACTCTGTTTTGCATTCTATCGTATCCTCCCGGGATAGTCAACCAAGGAGGCGCAAAGAAAACCGGAAACGACCGCGCCTTTTCACGGCTGCACGCCGCCGTTCCGGCGTCCCGCAAAGCCGGGAAAATGTTCCTGCGCAAGCCCTGCGGATGTACCGTCCCGGCGTTCCGCAAGGGCGGAAAATACGCCTGCGTAAGCCCTGCGGAGGTACCGGCTTGACGATCCGTAAGGCCGGGAAATGTTCCTGCGCAAACCCTGCGGAGGTACCGTCCTGACGTTCCGCAAAGCCTGAAAATGCTCTATTGCAAGTCTTGCGTAACCGTGTTTCCGGCGTTCCGTAAAGCCGGAAAATGTTCCTGCGTACGCTCCGTAGAGTATCCAATCCGACCAATGTTCCCGCCGGTCGTCGCTCTCCCGGACCGCCCGGGAGGGAATACTTGCTATTGCCATGTCAACCGCCGCTGCAGGCGGTCAACCGGCAACCCGCAGCACGCCGCCTGCGCGCAGGAAACGAAAAAACCGCCTGAAACAATCGGTTTCAAGCGGTTTTCTGGTACACCATCAGGGACTCGAACCCTGGACACCCTGATTAAGAGTCAGGTGCTCTACCAGCTGAGCTAATGGTGCGCGGGCGCAAATGGCGCAAAAATTATTATACGCGTTTTCAAGGGTTTGTCAACCCGTATTTCAGGGGGATCGCGTTGCATATTTTCGCGTACGCCTCCCGCGCGGAATACCGGAGGCGTGCTATACTGCATCACTGCCTTTATTTACCTTCGAATGCGGCGCATGCCGGCGATGGTAAACGATCCTCTCTGCGCTTCGCCGCGCTCCGCTGCCACATCGTGCACGCCGCCTATTCGGAAGGGCTGGGTTACTGTGATTGCGCTGCACTGCGCGTTTCCGTTATCATAAGCAGCGGCTATAGGAGGAATGCGGATAACCCTTTTTGCGCTTCGCCGCTCTGCTTACCGGTATCGCGTGCACCTCTTCCGTGCGTGCCGGTCAGCCGTTATTGCGCTTCAAGGTTCGCCGTGATATCAATATAAGCCGAACCCATAAGGCGGCGGGGCGCGGTTGTAAACGGTGGGGGAAATGCCTTGCGAATTGGTTTGGGTTCATGTATAATGAGTGTGAAACGAATGGTTACGTTGCGGTAATCAAAATCGAAGAGATTTGAAGGAGGCGTTACCATTGATTCAGGTGATTGCCGGCAGAAAAGGATCGGGAAAGACAAAGCGCATCATTGACTTGGCTAACAAAGCCAGCCAGGACTCCAAACATGATATCGTTTTTATCGACGACGATAACCGTTACATGTTTGACCTGCGTCACGAGGTGCGCTTTATGAATGCCTCGGAGTATGACCTGAACACCGACCAGATGTTCATCGGTTTTCTGGCAGGCGTGGTCGCACAGAATTTTGACGTGGGCCTGATTTTGATCGACGCGTTTAAAAAGCTCATCAAACAGGATCTTGCGGATACGGAACCTTTCTTTAAGCGGCTGGAAACGATCGGCGAGAAACACAACGTGGATTTCGTACTGTCCATTAGCGACGCCCCGGCGGAGCTGCCGGATTTCATTCAAAAATACGTGATCTGAGCATAGGAAAGTCACGAGCGGAAGCTTTCGGGCTTCCGCTTCTTCATCATAAAAAGCGGCGGGGCCGCGGCGATGTACGGGAGTGAGCCGATGTCTTTCTATTCTACGCGCGGCGGCGCATGCGTAACGGCTTCGCAGGCTATTTTATGGGGGCTTGCCAAGGACGGCGGGCTGTACGTGCCCTCGATGTTTCCGCAGTATTCCAAGGAGCAGGTATTCGGCTTCTGCGACCTAAGCTATCAGCAAACGGCCGAGCGCGTTTTGCGCGGCTTCCTGGAGGATTACTCGCACGCGGAAATTGCCCAGGCGGTACGCGCGGCCTATTCGGCGGAGAATTTTGACGATCCCGCCATCGTGCCGCTGCGCCGGATTGACGACCGCACCCACGTGATGGAGCTGTTCCACGGGCCGACCCTCGCTTTTAAGGATATCGCCCTGAAGCTTTTGCCGTATCTGGTTCGCCTTGCGGCGCAGAAGAACGAGGAGCAGCGCGAGATCAGCATTCTGGTGGCTACCAGCGGCGATACGGGCAAAGCCGCGCTGGAGGGCTTCCGGGACGTGGAAGGCACCAGCTGCACCGTTTTCTACCCGCACGAGGGCGTAAGCGAAATGCAGCGGCTGCAGATGGTGACCACCGAAGGTGAAAACACCCATGTCATCGGCGTGCGCGGCAATTTCGACGACGCGCAGACGGGCGTCAAAGCCCTGTTTTCCAGCGCCGCCTTCCATGAACAGATGAACGCGCTGGGCAAGCTGCCCTCGTCCGCAAACTCCATCAACTTCGGCCGTCTGGTGCCGCAGGTGGTGTATTATTTCAGCGCTTATTCCCAGCTAGTTTGCCACGGCAAAATCCGCATGGGGCAGCCGGTGAACTTCGTGGTTCCCACCGGCAACTTCGGCGATATCCTGGCCGGGTATTACGCCAAGCGCATGGGCCTGCCTATCGGCAAGCTGATCTGCGCGTCCAACCGCAACAATGTGCTCAGCGATTTCTTTGCCGACGGCGTGTATTACACTCACCGCACGTTCTTCAAAACCATGTCCCCCAGCATGGACATCCTCATTTCGTCCAACCTCGAACGCCTGCTGTTTGAAAGCGCTGGGCGCGACGCGGGTATTGTGAAAGCGTGGATGGAGTCGCTTCGGGACAGCGGCAGTTTCTGCATCGGCGTACAGCGGCTGCTTGCGCTGCAGCAAACCTTTGCCGCGGGCTTTGCCGACGATCAGATGACCGCCGAGGAAATCAAGCGCGTGTTTAACCAGAGCGGTTACCTGATGGACCCGCACACCGCGGTGGCAAGCCACGTACAGCGGGAGTACCATACCAAAACCGGGGATTTCAGCCATACCGTGATCATGGCAACCGCAAGCCCCTACAAATTCGCGCCGGACGTGCTTGCGGCACTCCGGGGCAGGGATGCCCTGGAGGGGCTGGATGCTTTCGCCTGCGCGGACAAGCTGGAGGAAATTTCCGGCGTTGCGGTGCCAAAGCAGATCCGTGCGCTGCAAACGATGCCGGTACGGCATCAGGCCGTATGCGAAATCGGCGCGATGCAGGAAGCGCTGCTTCGCGAGTTCCGGTAAAAAGAAGAAAAAAACGCCCGACGCGCTTGCGCGTCGGGCGTTTCTATTTGTCTATGCAGCGCTTCACCGCGCGCCGCTGCGTCAGTTGCCCTGCGGCGACCAAAGCCGGTGGGCGCCTTCGGTGATCTCCGCGGGCAGCGTTTCGCCGTCCTTGAGCGTGTAGCCCAGATGATAGGCGAAATCCACCAGGCCGCTGGTCACGCGGAATGGATCGGACGTGGCCCGGTTACCGTCTCCGGCGGTAAGGCAGCTGGAAATGATCCTGAACCCGGGCGCCGGCGCGGTAATGGCAAGCGCGGGATAGGCGATTGCCTCCAGCGTGTATTCGCCGGGATACACGGTGGAAAACTCGTAATAGCCCCACTCGTCGGAAACGGTGGAGTAAACTATCGTGCCGTTTTGCAAAAGATTCACGGTTACGCCGGGGATCATCGGCTCGCCGCCGTCAATCAGCCCGTTTGCGTTCAAATCCAGCCACGCCTGATTGCCGATCTTGGCGGGTACGGTCAGCAGCACGCGGTTCAAAAGCGAATCGCGCGCCATGAAAATCTCAATGGGTTCGCTGGTTCCGGTCTCATCGCCGATCGTTTGGATGACGCTCTGCTGCGCGAGATGCTCCGGGTCGTCCGGGCGGACGAACACCAGCCCGTCGGGCCGCACAACCTCTACAACATACCGGCCGGGCCACAGGCCGCCGAAGCGGTAGCTGCCCTGCGCGTCGGCCACGGTTTCCTGCAGCGGTTCCGCGCTGCCCTCCGCGTATAAAAGCACCTTCGCGCCTTCCACAGGCGCTGTATCCTCCGTTTGATCCACGGAAACGACGCCCCCAAGGCTTGCGGTGCATTGCAGGCCGCAGGAAACGCCGCTCAAGGCGTCGCCCGCCTGGATTGTGATCCCGGTTTGCAGCATCGTATTCCCGCGCTGCGTGAACGTGCCTTCTCCTGCAATGGGGAGTGCGCCTTCAGGCAGGGAGAACGACACGGTATATACGGACGGCCGCACGTTGCGCAGCACCGCCGTGCCGTCCTCGCCCGCGCGCGCGGTCATTACGGTTTTCCGGTTTGTTTCGTCGTATAACGTGTATTCCAGGCCGTCCAGCAGCCGTTCCCCGTCGTCTCTGCGGCCGTTGCGGTTTTCGTCCAGCCAAACGGAGGCTTCCAGCGTGGCGGGAACCACCGTTCCCACGCCGTTGCTTGCCCGGCTGAGCAGCGCCGCAAACGGCAGGGGGGCGCCGTACGCGTTGGTTGCGTCCAATGCAATCTGGCTGGCGAGGACATCGCTTGAGAAAATCCTGCCGTCCGGCAGCGTAATCTCCAGAACATAATCATCCGGCCTGAGGCCGGTGAGGGAAAACAGGCCGTCCGCGCTTGTTACAACCGTCTTCGCCGCAGTATCCGCATCCTTTTGCCGAAGCGCTACCGTTACGCCTGCAAGCGCCGCCTCTCCGGCGTCCTGCGTGCCGCTGGCGTTGAGGTCGTCAAACGCGTAACCCTCGAACGTGCCCAGCTTCAGCGCGCCCATCAGCGGCTGCACATAGCTCTTGCCCGCGGCAAGGGTCAGGTTGGGTACGGCGTTTTCACGCCCCTGATGCGCAACCGTGTTGCCCCCGCCCGTTACCTTTGCCATCTCCGCGTGCTCCGGCAGCAGTACGTACAGCGTATACGCCGTGGGCACAACGCCGCTGAAGAAATAGCCGCCGTCCGCGGCAACGCCCTGCGTCAGCGTAATTTCGCCGTCCTGGGATACCAGCCGCACCTGCCCGTCCGTAAAGCCGGCCTCGCCCGTATCCATCAGGCCGTTGTCGTTCGCGTCGTAAAACAGCACGCCGCCAAGCGTCGCGGCCTGCACCAAACCGGCATTCAGGCCGTCTAGCGTTTCGGTCATCGTAAACTGGAACGGCTCGGTTTCCCCGTACGCGCCCTCCGCGGCAAGCTGCGCGGCGTTGCCGCCCGCTTCCGCCGGGCGGTATTTGCTGAAGGTGTAATTATCCTTGCGCAGAAAACGCACGGTATATTCGCCGGGCATGACGTTGGACAGCGTATAGCCGCCTTTGGCCCCGGTGGCCGTCTGCGCGGCTACAACGCCCTGCGCGTCTACCAGCTGCACCGTGATGCCGCTGAGCGTGCGGTCGGAGGTTTCCATGACGCCGGAGTAATTGCGGTCCTCGAAAACCGTGCCGGTGATCTTTCCGCCCAGCGCAACGCCGACGTAATACTCGTATACCAGCCCGTTTTCCACGTCTATGGATTCCAGCGAGTTCTCCCGCCGTCCGTCGCGCGCCGAAAACAGGTTGGCATAATAGCCGGGTTCGCCTGGCACAACGGAGAACGTGCTGCCGTCGTCGGGCAAAATAGCCCGCAGGCGGTAGTTGCCGGTGCGAATCGCGTCAAACAGATACGTCCCGGTTTCGTCCGTCCGCAGCCTGGTCATGGAACGCTCGCTCACGTTGCGGATGATCTCCATCGTAACGCCCGCGTAGGGCGGCTCGCCCGTATCGAAAACGCCGTTGTAGTTCACGTCCAGAAACGCGGCGCCCTGCACAAATGCGCTGTCCACCAGCCCGACGTTCATCCCCGTAAGCGGGGAAGCCGCGGATACGGGAAACGAACGGGTAAACGCGCTGTCATCGCCGGAGAGCACCGATCGCAGGTCGCCTTCCTTGCGGTAGCGCGCCAGCAGCATCCCCTTGGGCACGTCCACGCCGAACGTGTAGGAACCGTTGGCAAGCGACGCAAAAAGAAAGGCCCCCGTCTCGTCGCTGACGGCGGTCAACGCTGCGCCCGAATCCGAACGTTTCAATGTCAGGGTCACACCTGGTATGCCGGGTTCGTCCGCGTCCATCAGCCCGTCGTTGTTATAATCGTTCCAAACGCGGCCGGAAAAACTGCCCGCGCCGTCCGCCGCGGCCATGCCGGGCCATGCGGAAAGCAGGAGAATGATCAACAGTACGCATCCCGTGAATCCAAAACAAAACTTGCGCTTATCCGCCGCCAAGTTCAGCATCCGTGTTCCTCCCAATGTCGGGCGGTTCTATTCTGCCGCGTATGCGATAATGCCCAGCAAGCCGCGCCCCGTATGGATAGCGAGCACGGGGCTGACGGGGGCGATCAAGCTGGACGCAACGTTGAGCACTTGCTTGAGCCGTTCCAGCAACGCCTGCGCCTCGTCCAGCGCGTGCCCGTGTACGATGGACAGGCAGATTTTCGTTTTGCCGAAGCGCCTCACGGCTTCCTGCATCATGGTATCCACCGCGGCTTTGTAGCCGCGCGCCTTGGCGAGCGTTTCGTAGATGCCGTCGTCGTTTACGTAAACGATAGGCTTGATCTGCAAAAGGTTGCCCATCACGCCTTCCACCAAGCCAATCCGCCCGCCCTTGCGCAGGTATTCCAGCGTCCGGATCACGAACATGCCCAGCTGCGTGCCGCGCACCTTCATGGCGGCCTGCACCGCTTCCTCGGGCGTCGCGCCTGCTTCCAGCGCCTTTGCAGCGGCCAGCACCATGAAGCCAAGCCCGGTGGAGAGGGTTTTTGAGTCGATCACGCGGATATTCATGCGGGTTTTGTATTCTTCGGCCAAAATGCGGAGCATGTTCCAGGTGCCGCTGAGGCCGGACGATATACTCAGGTGAATGACGTCGGTATAGCCTTCCTGGGCAAGCTGCGTGTACACCGCATGGATGTCCTCGGGCAGCGGCAGGCTGGTTTTGGGCAGTTCCGTATCCATAAGGTCGTAAATCTGATCCAGCTTTAAATCAACGCGATCCCGGTATTCTGCGTTCCGGCAAATGATACGCAGCGAAATCATGCGGATATTGTATTGCCTGAGTATTTCGTCGCTCAGATCACAGGCGGAATCGGTTACGATTGCGGTTTTTTGCACGGTTTCCAATAAAATAACATCCTTCCAATTCCATTCGTTGCGTATTGAACGCAATAATTATACCATAAGTTGCTCCCCGGTATGCGGTGATCTGTGAATTTACTGTAAATATAACGCCGCGCGCTGCCGTTTGCGTATTGCGAACCGCAAAAAACGGAGGGAGAAAAAACGCCGCGCCCTGTTCGCGGGAGCTATTTACAGGCATGTTCGCCTGTGTTACATTGGTACAAGCAATGAACGGGGAGGGCTCTGTTATGGATGTTTTGCAGGCAGTCAAAAACCGCAGAAGTATCCGGCGCTTTAAGCCGGACGCGCTTTCGCGCGAAACCATCAATGAAATTCTGGACGCCGCCCGTCTTGCGCCGTCCGGTAAAAACAACCAGCCGTGGCGCTTTGTGGTGGTGCAAAACGAGGAACGGGAAACGATGTACGCCTGTCTGGAAGCGGGGCTGAAGAACGCGTTCATCAACGGGCGGCCAACCGGCAGCGCCGAATATTCCTTCCGTATCATGCGGGACGCGCCCGCCACCGTGTTTATTTTCAACCCGCGCGATACCGCCCCGTGGACCGAGCAGACGATCCTCGAACGCGTAATGCGGATCGTGGATACGCAGTCGGTCGGCGGCGCGATCGGCAACATGCTGCTGCGCGCGCAGGAGCTTTCGGTGGGCTCGCTGTGGATCTGCGATATTTTCTCCGCCTACGAGGAGCTTTGCGCGTGGCTTGGGCACGAAGGCCTTCTGGTCGCCGCGGTTTCGCTTGGCTATGCGGACGAAGCGCCGCCCGCGCGGCCGCGCCTGCCGCTTGACGAGCTTGTGGAGTGGCGCGGGTAGCGGTACGCTTCAAATCCTGATCGGGGAGGCATTCCATGGGCATTGGTAAGGCGTCTATTCTCGGGCTGGTGCAGGGGCTTGCGGAATTTCTGCCGGTTTCTTCCAGCGGGCATCTGAATCTTCTGGAAAGCTTGCTGAACGTGGATCTGGAACGTCAGCTTCTGTTTAACATTCTGCTGCACCTCGGCACGCTGGTGGCGGTGCTCGCGGTGTTCTGGCGCGAATGGCTGCATATGATCCTGCACCCGATCAAGGATAAAACCTTGCTCCTGCTGGTTCTCGCGTCCATTCCCGCGCTGATCGCCAAAATCGTGCTGGATGATCAGCTGATGGTTTTAATCAACGGCAACGCGCTGCTTGGGGTCGGGTTCCTGTTTACGGGGTTGCTGCTGGCGCTCACGCAATGGTTTTCCCAGCGCCGCGTGCAGGCGGACGCGCCGGAAAAGCCGGTCGGCGTCGTCCATGCGCTGGCGATGGGCTGTATGCAGGCCGTTGGCATTCTGCCCGGCGTCAGCCGCAGCGGGTCCACGATCTTTGGCGGCGTGGCTTCGGGGCTGGACCGCAAAGCGGCCGCGCGCTTCAGCTTTATGATGAGCATGCCCGCTATTGTGGGCAGCTTCCTCAGCGAAGGCTACGACGCGTACAAAGCCGGCGCATTTTCTGCCATGACCGATCTGCCCGCCATTTTGGTCGGCATGGCGGTAGCCGCCGTCAGCGGCTATCTTGCGATTCGCTTCTTCCTGCGCATCATTACCAAAACGTCGCTAAACTGGTTTGCGCTGTATGTGGTTGTGCTCGGGTTTGTGGTCATTTATCTGCAGGGCGTCCACCTGCTATAAACAGATAGCACTTCAATAAACCGTCATACCGATTTCCGCTGCTTGATGGCGGCCGTGCGCCGCTTGCCAAGCAGCTTTTCCGCAAAGCGGATCAGCTTTTCCTGCGAAAAATACGCGTCGTTGGGCGTGGGGGGAGCCGCCATCACCTGATCCCATTCGGCTTGGGGGATGTCGAGCTTCTTTAGAATATACGCCTCGTCCTCCCGCATCTGCGCGGGATCGTAGGGCGGCGCCGCCAGCTCCCGCAGGGCTTCGTCGCGGGTCATTTCACCGTTGTTGATCAAACACGAAAGATGATAGCGGCGCTTGTCGTACTTGAATTTCTGCGGCAGATACGCTGACTGGAACCATTTGGTAAACCGGCTCTCAAAATGCTTGCCGCCGTAGTATTCCCAGCCGTATTCGCGCGTCAGCGTTTCGATGGCATCTTTTTTGGAGTAGGGGATATGGTTCAGAAGGTTTACCTGCTCGATGGCGTTGTATTTCCAGCGCGCCTGCACAAGCGAAAGCGTCTGATAGTTGCGCAGGCTTTTGCCGCGCCCCCATTTGCGGTACACGCTGCGCAGGTGCCAGGAGTCCATGCAACTCAGCTGGGCTGAAAACGGCGAGGACGCGCCTTCGGTGGCGATGTTGGTGCCGTTTAATACAAAGCGAACGCCGTATTGCTTGGAAAAGCGGTATACCGCGGCAACCAGCAGGTGGTCCTGCGGTACGTCGAGGTTGGAAAGCCCCGAAAACAGATACGCCCGCTGGAGCTCCTTCATGGTCGGCCAATCCTGTACGATGGTGTGCAGCTCCAGCTTTAGCGCGCCGCACAGGCGCTCAATGTTTCGTACGGCAATTTCGGAGTTCCAGCCAGTATCCACGTGCACGGCAAGCATCCGAAGCCCCAGCCTGTGGGCGGTGTAGGCCAGATAGGCGCTGTCCACGCCGCCGGAGATGCCCACGATGCAGTCGAACTCCTTGCCCCGGCCCGCGTCCTTCATCCGCTGCACCAAGGCGGCAAGCTCTTCCTCGCTCTTGCCGGGGCGGTACCCGCGCAGGGCTTTCTGCGCATCGTAGCGTTGGCAGCAGCTGCACACGCCTTCGCTGTCAAACGTAATTCCGGGGTCGCTCGTATCCATTACGCAGCGGGAACAGATGTCAGGCATCGCGGTAAACCCCCATGTCGTAAAGCTCTTTTTCCGGCGGCACGTGAATGAGCACGGCTCTGCGCGGCCCGTAAAACACGTACATGCTGCCGGCCGCGGCCGCGTGCGCGCCCGCGCCCAACGCGGCCTTCATGTCCGGCGCGCCGCCCGCGCCGCCGCAGGCGATCAGCGGAATTCCTACCGCTTCGGACACCGTTTGGATCAGCTTCAGATCGTAGCCCTGCATGCTGCCGTCCCGATCGATGCTGTTGAGCAATATCTCGCCCGCGCCAAGCTCCTGCGCGCGGCGGGCAAGCTCAACGGGCGAGCCCTCCACGGGCTCCGTGCCGTCGTTGCAATAACAGCGGTACCGGCGCAGCAGGTCCTGCTTCACGTCGATGGACGCGATCACGCTCTGCACGCCGAACGTTTCGGAAATCTGCGTCAGCAGCGCGGGGTTGCGCTGCCAGGCGGTGTTCAAAATCACCTTTTCAAACCCGATGTGGAATAATTTCCGCGCCTGCTCCAGCGTCGTGATACCGCCGCCGTAGCTCAGCGGCATGAACGCCTCCGTCGCGATTTCGGACAGCAGCTCGAAATCCGGCCCCGCGCCGGTCTTGCTGGCTTCGATGTCCTGAATGCACAGCTCGTCCACGCACTTCTCGCTGAAAATTTTCACGGCGTTTATCGGGTCGCCCAGATAGGTGGGCTCTTTGAATTTCCTCGTTTTCACGAGATTGCCCTGCGACAGGAGCAGGCAGGGAATCAAGCGCGGGCGTGTGTACATCTCAGCAGCCCTCCGCGAAGTTTTTCATCAGCGCCATGCCGAACCGATGGCTTTTTTCGGGGTGAAACTGGGTGCCCCAAACGTTTCCCCGGCGCACCGCAGCGGCAAACGAATAGCCGTAATCGCACAGCATCAGCGCGTCGCCCGCGTCCTCGCACCGGGCGTGGTAGCTGTGCACAAAGTAATAACGCATCGCGGGCTCAAAGCCCTGCACCAGCGGATCGGCGGTGTTGGTTACGGCGACGTAGTTCCAGCCCATGTGCGGAATCTTATACTGGGCGCTGTCCAGCCGGAAACGGATGTTGTCAAACGGAACATACGAAAGCCCCGGGCGCTTGCCTTCCTCGCTTCGCCGCCCCAGCATCTGCATGCCCAGGCATATGCCAAGCAAAGGTTTTCCGTTCTCCACAGCCTTGTCCAGCGCGCCGCGCATGCCGCTTTGCTCCAGCAGGTCCATGCCGGTGTCAAACGCGCCGACGCCCGGCAAAATCAGCTTGTCGCACGCGGAAAGCTCTTCCGCCGTCTGCACGATCGCGCTGGCCGCGCCTACCTTTTTGAGCATGTTGCGGATGGAGCCCACGTTGCCGATTCCGTAACTCAGGATTCCGATCAATGCCGTTCCCTCCAGCGGTTTTCGAAAACGCGGCACGCAAGACGTCGTCTTTGCGCGCCTGCAATGCCGCTTCTTAACCTTTCCTACCATATCACAAAAACGCGTTTGTGAAAAGAAGCTCTTGGGGGAACTTTGCGTTCGCGGCGCTTGGAAATGCGCCGATTGTGTGTTACCATACGAGTAACAAACACCGTGGAATGGAAGGGATAGGAACGATGCAGAGATTGGCTTCTCTGGTGCTGCTGCTCCTGCCCGGCGTACTGGCCGCGGCGCTGCACTACGGCCTGAAAGGCCGGCGGAAGGGTTTGCGCGGGCTGCTTACCTATGCTTCGTATACGCTGCTGATCAGCGGCGCGCTCTGCGGGTTCAAGCTGCTGCGCGGCGCGGCGGCGGCCGGCTTCTGGTCTTGGTTTTCCGCGCCGCTTAGCTTTACGTTCTACTTTGCGGCCGCGTGCGCTGCGGCGGTGCTGCTGCCGCTTCTTTTTGTACTGGTCACCGAAAAACGGCTGGCAATCAAACTTTCCGGCGGCGCGCCAACGGCGGATACGGCTGCCGCGCCGTGGAGCGTTCGCAAGGCCGCCCGCTTTCTACCGCGGCTTTTGGCGGCGCTTGCCGCTGGCATTCTGCTCGGTTTCCTACTGATCACGGCTTCCTACCTGCTGCCGGTGGACAGAATACAGCAAAACGTGCGCAAATCCGCGGAAACGGTGGAGCGGGAGGGAAGCTACCCGTTCCTGTATCAAAACTGGCGCAGCACGCGGCTGGATAACTTTACCGATTCGATCATGCTCCTCCTCGCCGCCTATCCGGGCGACGGGAATTTAGTGCAAAACGCGATGCTGAGCACCTATACCCGGTTTGCGGACCACGATCCGGCACAGGGCTTGGTGAAATGGGCCACGGGCGCGACGGACGGCATGCAGACGCACAGTTACGCGCGCTATTGGCACGGGTACCTGGTGTGGCTGAAGCCGCTTCTTTTGGTATTTGATTACGGGCATATCCGGATATTGAACGCCGTGCTGCAATGCCTGCTCAACCTCCTGGTGCTCTACGCCATGTTTCGCAGGGGCCGCAAACGCCTTATGCTTCCGTATTTGCTCATGGTTTTGTTCCTCACGCCCACAGCGCTGTTCCAGTCCTTCCAGTTCTCCTGGATCTTCTACGTTACCGCGGCGGCCGTGCTTTTGCTGGTTCTCCGGTTCGAAAAGCTCGCGGCGGCCGGCGGCTTGTGGCGGGTGTTCCTGTTTACGGGCATGGCCACTTCTTACGTGGATTTTCTCACGTATCCGCTGTTTACGCTGGGCGTGCCACTGGCGCTGTGTATTGCCCTGCGCGGGCGGGAGAGCTTAAAAACCTCGCTTGCGGACGTGATTGGCCTGTCCCTCACGTGGGGGATCGGCTACGTGGGCATGTGGGCTGGCAAATGGCTGCTGTGCGGCCTGCTCACCGGCTCGGACGTGCTTATGACCGTGCAGGGCAATATCCTGGCCCGGATGTCCAACGCAACGCTGGAAGAAACGTTTGGCTGGGTGGACGTCGTCAAGCGCAATATTGAAGCCTACAACCACTGGATCTACCTCGGGCCGTTTCTTTTATGCACGGCCGGTTACGCGCTTTTCTTCGGCCGGGAGCATATTACGCTTTCCGGCGGCGCCCTCAGCGTAAGCAGGCAATGGGCGGGCGGCGCGCTGCTGCCGCTCGCGCTTGCGGCGCTGATCCCGTTCGTTTGGTATTTCGTAGCGGGCAACCATACCTACATTCACTACTGGTACGCGCACCGCACGCTGGCGGTTACGGCGTTTGCCATCCCGGCGGCGTTCGCGTGGCGCGCGCCGCTGCATGCGCGGCCCGGCCGTTGATGTTTCACCGCCCCGCGTGGTATAATGGGTGTATGACTGAGGAGGCCTGAAGATGAAAAGAAGAATTGGAATTCTCACAAGCGGGGGAGACTGCCCGGGGCTGAACGCCGCGATCCGCGGGGTGGCCAAGGCCGCCTACGAGCTGTTCGACGTGGAAATCGTCGGCATTCATAACGGCTACGGCGGTTTGATCGAGCTGGACTACCAGGAAATGACCCGCGACAAGTTTTCCGGCATCCTGACGCTGGGCGGAACCATTCTGGGCACAAGCCGCCAGCCCTTCCGCAAGATGCAGGAAGTGGATGAAAACGGGCAGGACAAGGTGTCCGCCATGAAAAAGAACTACAAAAAACTCAAGCTCGACTGCCTGGTGACGCTGGGCGGAAACGGTACGCACCGCACGGCCAACCTCCTGTCGCAGGAGGGGCTGAACGTGATCGGCCTGCCCAAAACCATTGATAACGACATCACGGGCACCGATTTTACCTTCGGTTTCCATACCGCCATGGATATCGCCACCGAGGTGATCGACCGCATCCACACCACCGCCACAAGCCACGGGCGGTGTATGCTCATCGAGATCATGGGAAACAAATCCGGCTGGCTCACCCTCTACTCCGGCATCGCGGGCGGCGCTGACGTGATTTTGATTCCCGAAATTCCCTACGACTTGAAAAAGGTCGCCGCGGCGGTGGAAACCCGGGGCAAGAGCAACAAGCCGTTCTCCATTATCGCCGTGGCCGAAGGCGCCATGACCAAAGAGGAAGCGGAGCTCAAGAAGCGTGAGCGGGAAGAGATCCGCAGAACCTCCCAGCACGACAGCATTTCCAAGCGGATCGCCGCGGAGCTGAACGAGATGCTGGGCGTGGATACGCGCAACGTGGTTCCCGGGCATATTCAGCGCGGGGGCAGCCCCTGCGCGTTTGACCGCGTGCTGGCCACGCGCTTCGGCGTGCATGCCGCGGAGCTGATCCGCGACGAAAAATATGGCGTAACCGTTGCGCTGTCGGGCAAAGAGATCGTTCATAACAAGCTGTCGGATATCGCGGGCGCGCCTAAGCTGGTAGAAGAAGACAACAACATCGTCGCCACGGCGAAAAGCATCGGCATCAGCTTCGGGGATTAATACTTCTCCAGCGCCACGCAGTAATAATTCGAATAGAATTCGGCTTCTTCTCCTAAGAGCTCTTCAATGAGCTCTTCGTTATTTGTGCGCGCGATAATCAAAAGGCTGGGCTCCTCGTCCGCGCGGAAGCCTTCCAGGCCGCCGTCCTTGCAGATCAGATCGCCGTAGAACTGCGCGGTCAGAATATCGGCGGGCATCCAGCGGTTATAGCCGTCCTCCGCGTAGAGGATGTAGGCATGCTTGCCGCCGTCCAGATCGCGGTCCATCGCTTCCTGTATAAAACCCTGCATGGTATGGTCAAAATGAATGCCCGCAATGTAGACGCCGTTAACCGCGGTCATCACGAGCAGCAGCGCACAAAACACGCTGAGCACGGCGATCCGCGTTTTTTTCAATACGCCGGACTTGAGAACGGTGAATAGCAGGATCGCCGTGAGCGCGGGCAGGGCGAGAAGCCCGGAATAGACGTACCACCGGAATTTCACGTTGGCCAGCGTGTAGAAAAGGATGGGCGCTAAGAGCCACGCAAGCGTTGCGATCACCGCGTGCTGCGTGAAGGGGCTTAACTGTATGTTCTTTTTCCAGATCACCGCCGCGCAGCCTACGCACAAAAGCAGGCATAAAAACGTCGTCGGCTTGCCGAATACCGCCAGGAAATTGTAAAACACCACGTTTTGATTGGCAAACAAGGGCTCCGCATTATCGCCGATGCGGCTGACGATGTCCTGATCCAGAGAATTGGTAAAGAACGCAAACCCGTTTCGGGCGACGCGGGCGATCAGCCACGCCAGTATGATGGTAAGCCCCGAGGCAAGTAAAAGCAGCGCGCGTTTCCACGTCAGCTCCCTCAGCCGCCCCGTGCACAGGAGCGCAATAAAGCATACGACGGGAATTACAAACGCGTGCGCGCTTTTTTCCATGAACGCGAGGCTGAAGAACAACCCGCTGCCATAGAGCCATGCAAACTTTTTCTGGCTCATGAGCAGGCAGAGCATGGAAAGCGTGAAGAACAGCTGGTACTGGGAATCCGCGTCGCCAAAGCGCGTGAAATGGTTGCCGTACAGAATGGAGTTCGCCGCGAAGATCAGCAAAATCAGCGGCATAGCCCACCGGCTGTAATACCGCATCGCAAACAGCCCGATCAGGATGGCGGCAGCCAACGTGGACAGGGCGGCGAAAAAGCGCAGCGCGAACGCGTTGTACCCAAACATCCGGTAGGCCAGCGATATTAGCCAGAACGACAGCGGGGGCTTGGTGTTGGCCAGGTCGATCTCGCCTTTATACGTATGAATCAGATAATCGTTGTTCTGAATCATCTCATATGCGTTCACGCCGAAGATGGCTTCATCGAAATCCGCGATGTGAAACTGGCCGAGGTTGCCAAAGCACAGATAGCCAAACGTTACCAGCAGCAGCGCCGTAACGGCGGCCCAGAGAACGGTGGTTAGCGTCTTCCTGCGGGTGAGTACAGCCATGGCGCGGCACAACCTTTCGCAATTCCCGTTTCGCATAGTATAGCCTGTGCGGCCTTCGTTTTCAATGCCGGAGGGAAAAATGCAAACCTCCGGCAAAATTCTTGAAAGCGCCTCCCGATGCCTTGACACGCCCTTTCCGCCTGTGATACACTACAACTCGCGCAAAAAGCACATTTCTGGGTGTGGCGCAGTTTGGTAGCGTGCTTGAATGGGGTTCAAGAGGCCGAAGGTTCAAATCCTTTCACCCAGACCAACAAAACCGCGGGCGATGCAATCGTTCGCGGTTGTTTTTATACGAAACTGTTGCGCGGAAGCGGTTTCCCGCTCTCCTGCTTTCTGTTTACGGCGGCTGCACGCGCTGAGCGGCGGCGAGTGCTATCTGTAAAAAGATCACTTTCAACATTTCGGCAACCGGCAAGTACCAGGCAAACCTATGGCGCTTTTGGTTCAATGTACCCAACCATGGTATACTATGAATGAGGGAATGCTGCGGCTTGTTTGCGCGGGAAGAGGTGGATGCGGGCATGGGCTTGATGCCATCACTGTTTATCGGTCACGGGTCGCCGATGAACGCGATTGAGAAAAACGAATTTTCCGACGCGTGGATCGCGCTGGGAGAACGGCTGCCCAAACCGGAAGCCATTCTATCGGTTTCGGCACACTGGTTTACCGAGGGTACCAGAGTATCCAACGCGGAAAAACCCCGGATGATTTACGATATGTACGGTTTCCCGGACGCATTGTACCGCGTGAACTACCCCGCGCTGGGCGCCCCGCGCCAGGCGGAGCTGGCGTTGGAGCTTCTTCACGGCGCGGCGCAGATTGATAACGGCTGGGGGCTGGATCACGGAACGTGGTCGGTGCTGCGCAGGCTGTATCCGCAGGCGGATATCCCCGTATTTCAGGTGAGCGTGAACAGGCGGGCGTCCATGCAAACGCATTTTGCGCTTGGCCGAACGCTGCGCGCGCTGCGCAGCCAGGGGGTGCTGATCCTGGGAAGTGGGAACGTTGTGCATAACCTTGCCGCAGTGGATTTTTCCATACACGGCGGTTTCCCCTGGGCGGAAACGTTCGACCGCACCATTCGCACCGCCGTTGAAAACCGTGATTTTGAAAGCGTGATCGCCTACGAACGTGCGGGAGCTGCGGCGGCTGCCGCGGTTCCTACGGCGGATCACTTCGCGCCGCTTCTCTACGTGCTGGGCGCGGCGGAAGACGGCGATCAGCTGACCGTCTTAAACGACTCCTGCGTATTCGGCTCTCTGTCCATGACAAGCTACCTATTTACAGAAAGGGGAAACGTATGAAAAGAAGGAAAATCGTAAAAATGGTGCGCGGCCAGCGGGCGATCGACGGCGCCGGCGTACACCTTGTGCGCGTGCTTGGGCATGCGGACGTCTATGATTTCGATCCGTTTCTGATGCTCGATTCGTTTGATTCCACAAACCCGGCGGATTACACCGCGGGCTTTCCCTGGCATCCGCACCGGGGAATCGAAACGATCACGTACCTGATCTCCGGCAAAATCGAGCATGAGGACAGCCTTGGCAACAAAGGCGCGATCCTGGCGGGCGAAAGCCAGTGGATGACCGCGGGCAGCGGAATTCTGCATCAGGAAATGCCCCAGGCGGCGGGCAGGATGCTCGGCTTCCAGCTTTGGCTGAATATGCCGCGGGCGGAAAAAATGGCGGAACCGGCGTACCTTGGCATCACGCAAGCCGATATCCGCACGGTTTCCACGGACGGCGCGGTAATCCGCGTGCTGACGGGGCGCTTGCAGGGAACCGAGGGAGTTCAGCCGCGCCATATCGCGGCGTCGATTTTCGACGTTACGCTTCCCGCCGGCAAAGAGCTGACGCTGGAAACCAAACCAGAGGAAACCGTGTTCGTGTTTACCATTCTGGGCGGCGCCCGTATCGGCGATACGCCGGTAGCGGAGAAAACCGCCGTGCTCTTCGGCCCGGGCGACGATATTGCCGTGTCCGCGCTGCCCGATAGCGACGTTCGGTTCCTCTTCTTCTCCGGTGAACCGCTGCACGAGCCGATCGCCTGGGGCGGCCCCATCGTGATGAACACCGAGGAGGAGCTTTCGCAGGCGTTTGCCGAGCTTCGCAGCGGAACGTTCATCAAGCACGGATAACAGAATAGCGTTCGCGCCAAAACCTTTCCGCAGAGGTCTCCGTTCATCTCTGGCTTATTCTTTCGCACACTTTTACCTATCGCATACCGGCACCCCTCCGGGCGGCAAAACCTGCCGTTTCCCGGGGGCTTTTCTGCAAAAAGAATCCCCGGAGCTTGTTGTGTTACGTATATTCCCGGCGAAGGCTGCGCATACCAGCTGCGCTCTTCCTTGCAGTGTGGCAAACGGCTTGCCGTGAGGCGGGCATACGATATCCGGCGGATGCCGGGCGCGCCTGGCAGGCTGAGCGGCAGCCGCTGCCGCGAGATTCGCTCCGTGATTGAAAGCGAAACCAACTGACGAAGCGGGCCTCTGAACGCTTGAGCGCCGTACCGCGGTTTTCATCGGCTTCTCAAGACATTTTAATGTTTTTCACCTTGCAGTCCTCCGCGCGCCGGGTATACTGGGAAGGAAAAATCACCATTCCAGAGGCGGAGAGGAAACGTCGGCATATGGCGGAGTTCGATTTAACGGCTTACCTGAACCGGGGCGCGGAACAATTGGTGCTGGATATCCTGAAATCAACGCTGAGAAACCCCAGGGAAGCGCTGTTTATCCGCCGCTACTATAACGCCCAGAAGGGCATGGAAAACCGCCGCGCGGCGCTGGAAGCCGGGGGGCGGCACATTCCGATGTTTCTGATCGCAAGCATTACCAACGCCTGCAACCTGTTTTGCAGGGGCTGTTACGCGCGCGCCAACGGCCAATGCGGCGCGGGCGGCGGGAAACCGCTTTTCAGCGCGCAGCAGTGGAACAGCGTCTTTACCCAGGCGGCGGACGCGGGAATCGGCTTTGTGCTTCTGGCGGGCGGCGAACCCATGCTGCGGCGGGACGTGCTGCTGGCCGCCGCGGCGCATGAGGAAATCCTGTTCCCGATTTTTACCAACGGCACCCTGATTGACGCGCAGCTCTTGGATCTGTTCGACCGCAGCCGCAATCTGGTGCCCGTCGTCAGCCTCGAGGGCGGGGAAACGGCCACCGATCTGCGGCGCGGCGAAGGCGCGTTTGCGCAGGTGCAGGCGACGCTCCACGAAATGCAGGGTCGTAAGCTATTATTCGGCGCGTCGCTGACCGTAACCACGGAAAACCGCGCGGAGGTGATGTCTCCCGCGTTCATGCGCACGCTGTACCAAAAGGGCTGCCGCATCGCGTTTTTCATCGAGTACGTGCCCGTCGCTCCCGGCACCGAAGCGCTCGCCCCGGACGACGCACAGCGCTTGCTCATCGAGAAGGCGCAGGAAAATCTGCGCAAGGAACTGCCTGGCATGGTGTTCCTTTCCTTCCCGGGCGATGAGAAGCACATGGGCGGCTGCCTTGCCGCGGGCCGCGGCTTCTTCCACATCAACGCCTACGGCGACGCCGAACCCTGCCCATTCTCCCCGTATTCGGACTTAAGCCTGCGTGACCATACCCTACTGGAAGCCATGCAATCGCCGCTGTTTAAGCAGGTTCGCGCGTTGAATGCCGAGGACGCTAACCATACGGGCGGCTGCGCCCTGTTTGAGAAAGAAGCGCAGGTGAAAGCGCTGCTCTTTCAGCACAACGCGTAAGT
>JAEWTC010000010.1 GCA_023459675.1 Bacillota bacterium
CGCCAGCCCTCCGGGAGCCTTGTGACCGTACCCAACGCAAACCTCGCAAGCGCCGTGGTGTACAACGAAACCAAGCGCACCCAGCGCCGCGTGCAGCTGACCGTCGCCCTGGAGTACCGCACCCCGCTCGAAGCGCTGGAAGCGTTCATCACCGCCGTGCGCAAGCTTTTGTTTACCGATCCGGACGTTGTGGACGACAGCATCAAGGTTTGGTTCGACGCCTTTGCCGCCTCGTCGCTCAACGTATGCGTCATCTACCGCACGCCCAAAACCGTATACTACGAAATGCTCACCGTCAAAGAGCGCGTCAACCTCTCCATCCTCCGCGCCGCCAAGGAAACCGGCGTTTCCATGGCCTTCCCCTCGGTAAGCGTGTACAGCGCCAACTGAACGCGCCGCGTCCATGGGACACGCGGCAATCTTCGCCCATCGAGCGGAAACGCAATAACATTCGCAAACCTAATAATCACTCCTATATTACATTAATACTTATGCCTATCGCACGGCATGCGCCCATTCGTTTACATGTGACACTGGCACAATCCAGATAGTAGAAAAAATAAACATGTTCCTTTACCAAAACGATGGAATCCCTTACCCAGAGGGCATATTCGTTTATTATGCTTTACCTCCGTCATTTTACATGATATAGTGCTAATGGAATTTTTATGTACAAATTGCCTCAAGATCTGCGATGCCAGCTTGCGAAAGGAAAGCGATGAGTATATGGATAATGAGAAAATTACACAACCGGCACATGTAGCCTATCTGTTCATGTCGGGATGCCATCTTGATAAACGTAATCAAGCATACCTCTATCAGATCATTTCTAGAGATAAAGATATTAGGAAGCTTATACGGTCTGCCAATATCATCGCATTTCCGCCCATCCTGTTATTTTTCGTCTCATTCATCTTTGCGATTCTGGTAGGTATCTATACCAGTATACAAACCGCCGAAAGCCTACTTTCTCCACAAACCAGCACAACAATATTATGGTCTTTCATCATTCCTTGCATAGTTATCACTATGTGCGATATCGGGCGGCGGTGTATGCGCGCAAAAAAGGAAATAATAAGTTTGCGGGCATTGCTACAAATATTAATCGAAAAGCGATTGCCAAGACATCCCCTCGATATCTGGCATCTGTTCCCCATCAGTCCGATTGACGGTCAAATTGCGTTATTCGCTGAACGATTGCTCCATAAAAGGCAGGAGAAAAATTCCGCAGTATGCAGCTTAAAATACACAGGCGAACCGCATGCTTCACATTTCCTGTTGGACAGCATTGATATCCGTTGGGTTTTCAAAAAGCCAACGCACTTTATTAAAAGACATTTAATCCACAGACACTATCGCAAGTTCCTCGTGAAATATGCCTCGGAGCAAATCATCGCAACTGCAGTTCATAAAATGAACCCTTCCTCGGCGAGCGGCGGTAACAGGCGCCAAACGAGCAATTGTGTGTTTGGTCTACTCTTTGCATCTCTCTACCTAAAGGAGTTTAAAGAGAAATACGGCACTCAAAACGAGAAAATCTATATAGACTTGCGAAATATTCCGGAAAGAGACCGGAGAAAAATGAAGTCCTCCATTCAATTCTTCACAGGAGTATATGATTTCATCTTTTCTGACCAGGATACAACTCCAGATAACTATTCGGTTATTATGCGTATCGAACGCTATCAGATACGGGAGCTGGAACGCAGCATGCCATTTACCCGTTTCACATTCCCCGGAATGATGAAAAGGCTACTCATAACGCCATGGAAAAACTTATGTTCAAGCATAAGCGCAAGTGGTCCTATACACATTCCAGTCAAACGCCTTTTTCTACAGCCCTCCAAAGATCGGCATAATAATCAGCTGCCGCTTGATAATCTTGCGCAAGAAGATTCTGGAATCGTAGTTCTTCTGGGAGGTGCCGAGCAGAATCTATCACAATGCCATCTCATAAACCGCCATCGATGGTCGGACTGTTCCGATCACTTGATGCATATTGGCTTTGCAGAAAACCAGTTTGACTATCAAGACAGAGACCATTACGAGTTTTTAGTAGGCGCTGAGGGATTTATCAACGGGAATCATCTTGGCCGGGTCATTGCGCCAGATGAAGACAAAAATCTAAAAAATAGAAATTCCGCCGAAAAAATACAAATTTCCATTGACGGTCGCCCAATCATCATCCTTTATGGATATCATGCTATTTCAACAAAGATAGCAGCTGGAAAATTTTTCCTGCACAACATTAACAAGCCTCAATGCAAAACAGATAAAAGCAGTGAGGAATGTATGTTTGAAAATCAACCGCTGGAGCTATTGAAGACCTATCACTTTGAGCTCTCACAATCTCCAGAATTTGAGAAGTTAAGGACGTTTTGGGACGAGTATAATCCGATTGATAATCCTATCTCGGATCCGGAAAGCACTTTGTCCCAAATAATCACACGGCCTATTTAACACTTCCGCCGCTTCACTGATCGTCAAGTGCTAAGCCAACCTTACTGGGGTTAATCAGCCAAGAAATAAGCAATTCCACCCGCCGCACTGTGCGGGTTCTATTCCGCGCAGCCCCTAATCGGGAACGGCGCTCGAAGTTCCAAACCCCAGCAGGCTGCTCACCTTGCGGGTGTTGGCGCCGTCGGGCTTGGCGGAGGCCACGCGGCTGAGCTGCGTACCCATGAACACCAGCGCCGTGGTGCCGCCGCCGTCCAGGTTAATGGCCTCGGTCACGCCCGCCTCGTGCATGCGCGCCGCCAGCCAGTCGATATACGTGCCCTTCGCGCCGTCATACCGGCCGTCCACGGTCAAAATCAGGTAATGCCCGGGCGCGATCATCCCCAGCGCGCAGCGCGGCTCGCGGTAGTGCATATAGGTGCCGTTCAGGAGCTTCGGGTTGATCTCGCCGCCCCGCACCAGCCACGGCCCGAAGGTAAGCACGTCGTGCACGCCCATCGCCAGGTATTCCTGCGCCGTATATTCGTTGTAATCAAACGCCCGCATCGTGCCGTCCGCAAACACGGCCAGGGTATCCCCCCGCGGGTAGGAGCCGGAGGATTTACGGATGTAATTCCTGCGGATCTCCCCGCCGCGAATCGCCACGCCGTATTCCCGCATGGTGAAAAAATCGTCGGTAAAGGCAAGCACGGCCTTGTTTGCCCGCGCAATGGCAACGGGCGTCTGGGTACCGGCGCCCTTTTCGCCGCCCAGGCTTTCCAGCACCGTTTCGCCGCGCGTCCGCACCTCGGTCTCCAGCCAGACGCTCTTCTCCTCCGGGTCGGTATACCGGCGGATGTTTACGTACAGGGTATTGGAAATGTAATACCAAAGGCCGTCCGCCGGATCCTGAAAAACATACTCCCCGGCCGCGTCCGCTAGAAAGCCCTGCTCGTCCAGCGCGGGCAGCGCCGGCGTGCCCTGCGGGGCCAGGATGGGCTGGGGCGTAGGCGAGGGCGTGGGCAGGGGCGCCAGGGCAAAATCATCCCGCGTGTAGATGATTTCCTGAAGCTCTATGGTGATCGTGGTAACCGGCTCCATTCCGTTGTCTTCCAGCAGCCGGTTCACCCGTTCCAGCGTCGTTTGGGAAATGGAATCGGACAGGGAAGCGGTTTTGTCAAAATACCCCAGGGCCTGCACGCGCTGCTTGAAAGCATATACGTCTTCCCCGCTGTCGCCCAAAACGTAATCCCGCACGATAAGCGGCGAAGCCACCGGCGCGGGCGTGGGGCGCAGCGGAGGCGCAACGGTGACCGCGGCCACCGGAATGGCCTGCGCCGCCGCGCAAGCATTTCCCAGCGCAAATACAAAAAGCCCGGTCACAAGCGCTTTACCCAGTCTGTTCATCCCGTTCCCTCCACGTGAAAACTTGCGGTTAATCCTCATAACGTTCCATGCGCGCGGAAAAACTCCTGCGCGGCGCGCGCGGCTGCAGGGCGGCACGCTCAGCCGGTTTGAAAGCTGCCGTCCATCGGCTCGTCCTCCACGTACTCCTGCCGCTCGATAATCACGTACAACAGCTCCGCCTCCGCGTCGGCCTGGCAGATCATCATCGTGTTCCCGGCGCCCAGATACCACACCCCCGTCTCCTCGGCGTTCAGCGTCAGGGTTGACGCCTTGAGCAGCAGCTGCGCCCAATCTGCGGCGGAGATATCTCCCGCGGCGGCGGCCATATAGGCGGCGTACTGCCACAGCGCGCTTTGGCCGGCGCTGTTTTCCATGGGCAGGAACACCAGCACATACTCGATTTTTCCCTCGTAGGACAAGGTTTTGGCGTACACGTTGCCGGGGAAATGATACTCGAACGCCCCTTCAATGTTGGGTTCCTCGCCCATCACGTAGGAGGAGCCCAGCGCATCGAAGATCGCCTGCAGCCGCTTGTCAAACGCCTCGTTCCCGTACGCGAACGTATACCGGATTTCCTCCGGCTCCGTAAGCGCGTCCGAATCGGGAAGCGCGTCCGGCGCCAAAAGCGCGTCCGGCGCCGCCGTCGTTTCCGCTGCCGGTTCCTTTGGCAGCTCCCCGCAGAAAGCCAGCGCAGGCGCGGCGCACAACCACAGCGCAAACAAGCCGGCGACCAGCGCCTTACACGTTTCCTTCATTGAAACCCCTCCCCGTTTTCGTTGTGCGCGGGCTATGCCGCGGCGTGTTCGTCGTATATCCGTATGCAATTCGGTACGGCCCCGCGCCGATCCTTTTTTTCTTCCTATAAGCCGGTTTTCCCCGCTTTTGTGATACAATTCGCATTGACAGCCAATCGGGAGTCCCATATAATGGAAGAACTTTGAGGTAAGGAGAATACCGTTTCATGAAAAAAACTATTTGCGCGCTTCTGGCAGCCGTTGTGCTTGTGCTTCCCTTCGCAGCCGTTGCGGACGGGGATGCCGGGGTTGCCAACCGCATCCTCTACGTGGTGGACGATCAGGTTGAGTTTCTGGATTATACCCTCACCGGGCAGCACATCTCCGCCCACGGCAACGCCGCAGCCGGAGGCGAGTATCAATATACCTTCGAAGCCGTGAACAACTACGGCGACGTGCTCAGCACCCTCGACGTCTATATCCCCCGCGCGCTTGTGGATAACGCGGATGGCCATTTCGATTACAACGGAATCGGCCAGGAAAACCGCTTTGATTACTATTCCGATTTGAGCATGGTGCTGATGAAGAACACGTTTGGCGACGTGAAGGACGTGACCGCGATCATCTTGAAGGACGGCGCCTATGTGCAGCCGGACACGACCACCGTGTACCTAAAGCCCACCAACCTCTACACGCTCAAGATCACGCCCTCGAGCACCAATCCCGATATGCTGGTCGTGGGGCTGTATATAGACACCCCCGAAGAGTTGGTGCATAACGACGGCACCGTCAGCGTGGTATCCGTGCTGCTGGTCGGCGGTCTGGAAATTCCCAAGGTCAAATAACGGTCTCCCCACGCACAATAATTGAATGAAAAGGTGGGTATCCCCATGACGAACGCGCGTCCCATTCTGTCCATATTTCTCGTTTGCCTGCTGCTGATCGGCGGCCTTCTGGGCTTCGCCGAGGCTGAAACCGCCGCAGCGCCCAGCCTGGAGGAGTACCAGCTTGCCCAGCCGGAAAACCTGGTATATACAACCTATGCCGATCACGTTCGCATCATCGCCGTTAAGCAGATCGCGCCCATGGTGCGGCTGCCCGAAACGATCGACGGCCTGCCGGTGACCGAAGTCACCCTGCGGCTGAAAATTGATCCGCCCAGCGAGATCCGCGCGCTGTACCTCCCGGCAAGCGTCACCGGCCTTGTGCAGCTGGTCGGCGGCAACCTGGAACGTGTGGACACAGACCCGCAGAACCCCGCCTATGTTTCCCTGGACGGCCGCCTGTACTCCAAGGACCTTTCCACGCTCGTGTTTGCCTACGTCGCGCCCGGTACGGTGTTCGTCATTCCCGAAGGCACCCTGCACGTGCAGGATTACGCGATCGAGCTTTCCGACGGCGCCGTTCTTTCCGGCGCACCGGCCGCGGATGATTCCGTTGTCAAGGAAAGGCCCGGTAATAACGCACAGGATCATGTATCTAAGCCTTCCGGCGGCGCGGGCCTTTCCGGCGTATCGGCCGTGGATGTTCCCGCAAGCCTGGAAACGTTCGGCTGCAACCCGTCCCTCTACTGCGATTATATCGTGGCGGAGAGTAACGCCCAGTTCGCGGCGTTAAACGGCATGCTGACCAGCAAGGACGGCAAAACGCTTTACACCGTCAACCCCTCCTGCTTTGAGGCGGTTGCCGATGAGAACGGCGTGCTGACGCTTGCAAAAACCATGACGATCCCCGACGGGATTACGGTAATCACCGCCGCGGTGTTTGACACGTCCGCGGAAACGCTCGTGGTTCCGGCAAGCGTTGCCGTGATGGATATCCCCGCCGCGCGGGAGGGCGGCTTCGTGCTGAGCGCCTACGAAGTGGCGGAGGACAACCAGGCCTATTGCGCGGTGGACGGGGTTTTGTACTCCAAGGATCAAACCACTTTGGTATCCGTCCCCAAATTCAAGCGGTTCGACGCGCAAACCGCGTTCCCCGAAGGCCTTACCACCGTTGCCGCGCGTGCGGTGCGCCTCATCATCGACCCCCGGAACAAGGTCGACATGGTTTTCCCCGAAACCCTGCGGACCATTGAGGCGGAAGCCTTCCACGGCTTTGGCTTTTCCAGCGACCGGTTTACGCTGCGGCTGCCCGCAGGCGTAACCGCCGTCGGGGAGAACGCGTTCACCGGCGCGCTCACCGTGGTGTGCCCGGAAGGAAGCGCAGTTGCCGAAGCGGTGCGCGGCGCCCAAACCGCGGACGAGAACAGCTATCTGGCGCTCCAGCTGCAATAAACCCCCGGATACGCGCCGGCGGGTACCCCGCCGCGTATCCCTACAACCCTCTCTCTCCCATGTCGCGCGGCTCCTGCGGGTGTGTGTACGCCCGCCGGAGCCGCGTTTTGCCATTCATCCTTGTAACAAATCGGCCGCCCTCCGGCGGCAGTATCCCACGCTGCGCCGGGGGCGCGCGCAAACGCCCGCATGGCCGCTTCGCCCCTGCGGGCCGCCCGCGGCGGGCAAGTTGCGCATCATAGGCCGACCGTGTATAATAAGCTTTGGACTTTTCACACAAAACAACGGGGACGGTGCGCAGAAGTTGATGTTGGGCAATGACAAAATGCTCCTGAAGGGCGGCAACCCGCTGACGGGCGAGATCGGAGTCAGCGGCGGTAAAAACACATCCGTCGCCGTGATTCCCGCCGCCATTTTAAGCGACGAACCCAGCACCATTGAAAACCTTCCCGATATTGACGACGTACACGCTTTGATTGAAATTCTGGAGCTGCTGGGCGCGGAATGCGATTACGTTCCCGACCAGTACCTCACCATCAACCCCCGCCCCATCAAAACCTTCCACGTGCCCTACCGGCTCACCAGCAGGCTGCGCGCCAGCTATTACCTGCTGGGCGCGCTTCTGGGGCGCAGCGGCAAGGCGACCGTCGCCTACCCGGGCGGCTGCGAGATCGGCTCCCGGCCGATTGACCAGCACATCAAGGGCCTGTCCGCGCTGGGGGCCTTTATGGCCGAACGCGGCGGCTTTGTGGAGGCGAAGGCGGACCGGCTGATCGGCGCGGATATATTTTTCGACGTCGTCACGGTGGGCGGCACGATCAACATCATGCTCGCCGCCGCCAAGGCCGAGGGCACGACCATCATCTACAACGCCGCCAAGGAACCCCACATCGTAGACCTTGCCAACTTTTTGAACTCCATGGGCGCGCGCATCAAGGGCGCCGGCACCGACGTCATCCGTATCTCCGGGCAGAAAACGCTCCACGGAACCAACTATACCGTGATCCCGGACCAGATTGAAACCGGCACGCTGATGATCGCCGCCGCCGCCACCCATGGCGACGTCACCATTCACGGCTGTATCCCCACGCACATGGAAGCGCTCACCGCAAAGCTATTGGAAATGGGCATCCAGGTGACCGAGGGCGGCGATATGATCCGCGTGCGCGCGGAGGACCAGCACAGGGCCATCAACATCAAAACGCAGGTGTACCCCGGCTTCCCCACGGATTTGCAGCAGCCCATGACCTCGCTTCTGTGCATGGCCACGGGCACTTCCACCATCCAGGAAACGATTTTCGAGCAGCGCTTCAAGCATTTGGACGAGCTGCGGCGCATGGGCGCGCGCATCCGCCTGATGGAGCGCACGGTGCTTGTGGAGGGCGTGAACACGCTCTACGGCGCGCCGGTCACCATTACGGACCTGCGGGCGGGCGCGGCGCTGGTGATCGCGGGGCTGATGGCCAAGGGCACCACGGAAATCTATGAAACCGGCTTCATCGACCGGGGGTATGAACGCATCGAGGACAAGCTCCGCTCGCTGGGGGCGGACATCTGGCGGGAAACCACGTAAGGCGGCGCAATTTAGGACACGCACGCGGATAAAGGGGTGAGCCTTTGCAAGAACACGATCCCTTCTCGGTGCTGCAGATCCCGCCCGCTTCCGATGCCCCCGCGGTGCGCAAGGCGTACCGGCAGCGTGTGAAGGAATGCCACCCGGATCTCTTCCAGAACGCGGACGAGCAGAAGGCCGCGCAGGAGCGGCTGATTGTCTTGAACCTCGCCTATAAGGACGCGCTTCGCATCTGCGGCGGCAAGCGCGTAGGCTTTAACCTGATATCCACCCAGGAAGCCATGCATTTCGCCCAAAAGCTTTTTGAACAGGGAAGCCTGGAAAGCGCATTACGACAGCTGAACCGTGCCGATCATAAGGACGCGGGCTTTTTCTATTTACAGGGCCAGATTTTAATGCAGATGTCCCAATTTGATACCGCCTACCAAAGCTTCCGGCAGGCCGTGCGCCTGGAGCCCGAGGAAAACCGCTACCGGCGCGGCGCGCTGGACGCCTCCCTGGCGATGAAGCGTTCCCGCACCCTTTGGTACCAAATCGGCCGTTTTGTGCGCGGCATATTGGGGCGCAGGTAAGAAAAAAGAACGTGCCCGGGCACACGCAACCCGTTGCCGCCGCGGCGCAAGCAGGCCGCCCGGAGGCGAAACCGCAGGGCGAATACAAGTTAAATGCAGCAAAATCAAAGAAATTCACACATTTTCATAGATATTGTGTACAAATATTGGCCATTTTATCAAAAATCACTTGCGTTTAGTTCACTAGGACGCTATAATGACATCAATCGTATTCGGGTCTGTGGTTGTAAACCGAAGCCAGACGCGGGCAAAGCGGTCCACGTAAGTTGAGCGATGCCTCAATGAGCATGGCGCGTTCTAGACGTAAGTCCGACCAACAGAAAAGTTGAGAGAAGGGGCGTAGGGCGCTCTTGCGATGAGCAAACCTTCCTGTCGGCGAGTGTGGGGACAAAGACCAGGTCAGCCGGTACGATATCCTAATAATACGGAGGAAGCCCAAATCATGTACGAGGACAAAACGCTCACCTGCCGCGACTGCGGCCAAGAATTTGTGTTCACCGCGGGTGAGCAGGAATTCTACGCTGAAAAAGGATTCCAGAACGAACCGACCCGCTGCAAGGACTGCCGCTCGGCCCGCAAGGCCACGCGCGCAAGCGCACCGCGTGAACAGTATGAAACCGTTTGCGCAGAATGCGGAAAGCCCACCACTGTTCCCTTCATTCCCAAGAGCGACCGCCCGATCTATTGCAGCGAATGCTTTGCCAAGCATCGTAGTCAGGAATTCTGATCAGCAACATACTGCAGATCGACACAGCCCGCAGGCGCAAGCCTGCGGGCTTTACTTTGCCAAAATCCTCCAAACCATGGTATGATACACGGTATCAACCGCCCGGCGCGGGGGCTGCCTGCCCGGGGACGAAAGGGAGACCGAGCATGGCGATCGACCGCGTGAGAACCTATTTCCGGCAATGGCAGATGGAACACCGCATTCTGGAATTCCCGGTGTCCAGCGCTACGGTGGAGCTGGCCGCCCAGGCCGTGGGCTGCGAGCCCGCCCGGATCGCCAAAACCCTGTCCTTCCTGGTCGGCGGCGCGCCGGTGCTGATCGTCATCGCCGGGGACGCGAAGGTGGACAACCAAAAGTTCAAAGCCGCTTTCGCGGCCAAGGCCAAAATGCTTTCGCCCGAGGAGGCCGAAACGCTGGTAGGTCACGCCGTGGGCGGCGTGTGCCCCTTTGCGGTCAACCCGGGCGTTACCGTATATCTGGACGTGTCCCTCAAGCGCTTTGCCACCGTCTTTCCCGCCTGCGGCAGCGCCAATAGCGCCATCGAGCTCACCATCCCGGAACTGGAACAGACCTCCGGCTTCGCCGCCTGGGTGGACGTGTGCAAGGGGTGGGAGTAAACTCCGCCCAATATTAAATAGAATAAACGCCGCATGGAGATTTCCATGCGGCGTTTCGTTTCATTGCGATTATGGTTATCCGTATAGCCGCAAACCGCCGCGGCGGTTACGGGTACACCGCCCGTTCGCCGCCGATCAGCGGCAGGCGGGAATAGGCCATCACCACGCGGGCCTCGCCCACGAAGGGATCGTCGATGCGCACCGGCACGGCCACGGGGCGCAGATGCATGCCCACCAAGGTATCGCCGACGTCGATGGCCGCGTCCGCCTGCATGGCCTGCGCAAGCACGGGCTCATTCATCAGCTCATACGCCGCCGCCGCGGTGGAGCCGCCCGCCTGCGGCACGGGGCGCGCGTTGACCTGCGTAAGGCGCAGGCGTTCCAAAGTTTTGCGCTCCATCACCAAAGCGCGGTTCAAATGCTCGCAGCACTGCACCGCCCCTTCCATGCCCATGTTTTCGCAGGTTTCCAGAAACGCCTCCGCAATCGCCCGGCCGATTTCCGGGTTGCGGCCCTTGCCGATCGTCTGCCCGCACACCTCGCTGGAGGAACAGCCCAGTACCATCACCGCGCCGGGCAAAAGCTTCGCCTGCACGCGCAGATATTCCACACAGCGGCACACCTGATCGTAAATCACCTGTTTGTCCATACCAAACCTCCTGCGCGCCGTAAGCCCCGGGCAACCGCCGGGTATTGCGGCTTACCGCGTAAACGCATACATGCCGATCGCGGCCGAGACGGAAAGATTGAAACTGTCGATTTCCGGGGACTGGGGAATTTTCACCGCCAGTCCGAAGTCCTGAAACTCCGGCGGCAGCCCCGCGCCCTCGTTGCCAAACACCAGCGCCCAGGGCGTTTGCGCCTGCGCCGCGGCCTGCGGAAGCTCCAGCGCGCCGCCCAGCATGAAAGGGTACAGCGCGTGCGCGGGGTATGCCGCGCGGTAGGAAGAAAAATCATCGTACAGCGCGATGCGGAGCGAAGCCTGCGCCCCCATCGCAGCGCGCACCACCCGGGGGTCGAACGGATCGGCCGCGGGGCGGATCACCGCCAGATCGGTCAGCCCGAAGCCCAGCATCGTGCGCTGGATAGTGCCGAGGTTGCCCTCGTCCATCGGGTGGTGCAGCACGATATGGGAACGGTCCGCTGCCAGCGCGTCCGTCTGCTTTTTAAACACCACGGCGGCGTAGACGTTTTCCTTGCCGAGGATTTTCGCAAGCGCTCGGGGGGCGATCTCCTCGCGTACGCCGTGCGCCGCGCACAGTTCGCGCAGCTTCTCCACGCCCGTACCGGACGCCTTATCCGAAAGCAGCAGCCGCAGCGCGCGCCCAGGCGCCTTCTCCATCAGAACAAGGCTTGGATACACGCCCGCGGCATAGCTGTAAGGCAGCGCCTGATCGTACGGCTCCAGGGCGGGCATACGCTACCGCTCCCTGTCTGCGGAATCGCCCGGCTTATCGTCGGGTTCCTCCGCGTCGTCCGGTTCCTGCGCGTCGTCCGGTTCTTCCGCGTCGTCCGGCTCCTGGGCGTCGTCCGGCTCTTCCCCGCCGCCAAAGGGCATGCGGCCCTGGAGGCTCGAAACGAACGCGTCCGCCTCCTTTTTGGCCTTTACAATCCCCTCCGCGCGCGAAGCCGCCAGGTAAAACGCCGTCACCGACGCGTTCATATACGTTACCCGGAACAGCTCGATAAACTGGTACGCCACCAGCGCCAGAATGGCGCTGACCCCCAGCAGCATCACCTGCACGGCCAAAGCCATCAGCGCCCAGCCGATGAACGAGAGCAAAAGCATGAATAGGCTGAACTTCTTGTCCGCCATGGCTTCCTTGCTTTTTTCAATGGCCTGCGCCGCCGTAAGCTCCGGGTTTTCGGCCAGAAAGTACGGGGCCAGCGCATAGCGCAGCGCGGCGACGATGCCCGGCACGATCAGCAGAAGCGACCACAAAACCACGCGCACGGCCATTTGCACATACAGCCACAGCGCGCGCAGGAACACCGCGCGGCGCGAGAACACCCCCGCAACGCCCAGCTCCTCGCCCTGAATGCGCCGGATGAAGTAATGGTAGCAGCCCACGCTCAGCACGGGCGTGATCAGAAACGTCAAAAGCCCCACGATCGTAATCAGCCACACGGATTGCAGGGAAATCTGCCCAACGGCGGCCGAAAGCTCCTCATATGTCATGGCGTAGGAGACGTCCGGAAGCTGCGTGGAGCGCAGCAGCGCATTCACGGTGGATGGCAGCGCCGCGATGAAGCTGACGATCAGCGCCGTTTGCCAGTTGCCCTTCAGGCTGCGGACCGCCTTGCTTTTGAAGATATAGCTGGTTAAAAACATGCTTTCCTCCTAATTGAGAAGCGCGTCCACGTACTCCTTGGCGTCAAAGGCCTGCAAATCGTCAATCCCTTCGCCCACGCCCACGTAGAGGATGGGCACCTTCAGCTCCCGCACGATGGGGAAAATCACGCCGCCCTTTGCCGTTCCGTCGAGCTTGGTCAAGGCTACGCCGTTAACGCCCGCAACCTCCGCAAAGGCCTTCGCCTGTTGCAGGCCGTTCTGGCCGGTGGTGGCGTCCACCACCAAAAGGCAGCGCACCGCCGCCTCGGGAAAGCCGCGGTCGATCACGCGGCGCATTTTTTCCATTTCGTCCATCAGGTTTTTTTTGTTGTGCAGCCTGCCCGCCGTATCCACGATCAGCAGATGCGTGCCGTTGGCCTTGGCGGATTGCACGGCGTCAAACACCACGCCCGCCGGATCGGCCCCCTCCCGGTGGCGGATCAGCGGCACCTTGGCGCGCTCCGCCCAAATGGCAAGCTGCTCGGCGGCGGCGGCGCGGAACGTGTCCGCGGCGCAAAGCGTAATCGTGCGCCCGAGCGCTTGAAACCGCAGCGCCAGCTTGCCGATCGTCGTGGTTTTGCCCACGCCGTTGACGCCCACCACGAACATCACCATCGGCCAGCGCAAAGGGTCCTTGGGCGCGTCGAGCATCTCCACAAGCACGTCGCGCAGAATGCGCCGGTGCCCCGCCACGTCCTTCACGCCAGCGGCGCGCGCGCGCTTTTTCAGCTCCGCAATCGCGCTTTCGGCGCAGGCCGCCCCCATGTCCGACAACAGAAGCGCTTCCAGCAGGTTGTCCAGATACTCTTCATCGGCAACCTGCTGCTCGCCCACCACTTCGTTGATATGGTTACGGCTCTTGGAAAGTCCTTCCCGAAGCCTTGCAAATAATCCGTTTGCCATAGTATACAAAACCCAATCTTTCAAACTATTCGGATTGCGGGCACATGGTTCGCAATCGGGGAGAAGAAACGCAGATGCAGCCGGATGCTGCTAAAGTTTTGCGACGAAGCGTGCGGGCAAAAGCCGAAGGAAGACGATCGTGTGAAAGGCTGGGATTTGCTTCACCCTTATTGGTAATCCTTCAGGTTCACGCTCACCAGATCGCTCACGCCGCGTTCCTCCATCGCCACGCCAAACAGCGAATCACACCGCTCCATGGTGCCCTTGCGGTGGGTGATCGCAATAAACTGCGTGCCTCCGGCCATTTCGTTCAGGTAATCGCCGAAGCTGCCCACGTTGGCTTCGTCCAGCGCCGCCTCCGCCTCGTCCAGAATGCAGAAGGGGGAGGGCCGGAGCTTGAGCATCGCAAACAGCAGCGCGATGGCGGTCAGGGCGCGCTCGCCGCTGGAGAACAGGCTCAGCAGCTGGCGCTTTTTGCCCGGCGGCTGCACGATGATTTCCACGTCGCAGCGCAGCGGGTCGGCAGGGTCGGTCAGCTTCAGCTCCGCGTGCCCGCCGCCGAACAGCCGCTTGAAGCTCGTGACGAACAGCGATTGCAGCAGCTCGAACTGCTCGCAGAACACCTTGCGCATTTCCTTTTCCAGGCTCGTGATCAGCGCTTCCAGGTCCTGCTTGGCCTTGAGGATGTCGTTTTGCTGCAGGGTCTGCTCCGCAACGCGCTCGCTGAGCGCCGCGTATTCCTCGATGGCCGCCACGTTGACCGAGCCCATGGCCTTGATCCGCTCGCGGATCTCCTGCGCCGTAAGCTCGCCCGCCTTTTCGTCAAACGCTTCGTCCGCGCCGGACTGCCGCTTCACCAGAAGGTATTCGTCAGCCGCGGCTTTCGCCCCTGCATAGGTCAGCTCGTAGGTATCCCACAGGCGCTGATCCAGCTGCGCAAGCTCCGCCCTGGCGCGTTCCAGGCTCATTTCGTGCCGGTGCTGCCGCTCCACGGCCTTATCCAGCAGCAGGCGCGTTTCCTCGGCCTGCGCATATAGCTCCTTCAGGGTTTTCTGCGCCGCGCCGCGCGCCTGTTCCGCCCCGGCAACGGTTTCCTCCGCTTCCTTCACCGTGCCCGTGATCTCCACAATGCGCCGGTCGGCCAGCGCGCGGTCGGCCTCGGCGGTTTCAATGGCCTTGCTCGCCTGCGTTTTTTTCAGGGCCAGGGTTTCCAGCTCGGCGCGGCAGGTTTTGCGTTCCTCGTCCAGCCGCCCCGAATCCCGGCGGATACGGTCGCACTGGTGCTCGGCCTGCTGGAGAGAAAGCATCGCGGCGGTAAGCCCTTCCTGCGTGCGCTCCCGCTCCCGGCGCGCGGCGGAAAGCTCCGCGCTCAGGCGGTTGGTTTTCTCCGCCATCGCTTCCATGTCCGGCTGGCCTACGGCGTCCTGCTTGCGGATGCGCTCCAGATCAGCCGTCAGCTCGGCAATGTCCTCGGCAAGCTGGTTTACCGCGTCCTGTACGGCGGAAAGCCGCGCGGCATGAGCGTCCAGCTCCGCCTTGGCGGAAGACAGCCGTTCGGTATCCCGCACCACGGCGATTTCCTGCTGCTGCAGGGCGTAGCGCGCGGCGGAAAGCGCCGCGGTGGTTTCCTCCTGCCTGCGTGTAAGCGCGCCGATCGCCGCCACGGCGGTTTCCAGCTGCGCGCTCTTTTCGGTCAGCTCCCGTTTCAGCTCGCGGATCATGCGGTCGCGCCCCAGCAGGTTTTGCGCCTTCTGCTGCACGCTGCCGCCGGTCATGCTGCCGCCCGCGTGCATCACGTCGCCCTCCAGGGTCACCAGCCGGAACTGGCGGCCCCCCGCGCGCATGATCTTCACGCCGCAATCCAGATCTTCGGCGATCACCGTACGGCCGAGCAGGTTTTCCATCACGCCCCGGAACGCCTCCGGGTAATCGCACAGCTCGCTGGCCACGCCCAGGCAGCCCTTCATGGTCAGCACCTCGCGCTCCCGCGCGTCCAGGGTGCGGGGCAGCATCGCGTCCACCGGCAGGAACGTGGCGCGCCCCAACCGGTTTTGCCGCAGGTATTCGATCAGGGTTTTCGCGGTTTGCTCCGTATCGGTCACAATGTGCTGGGCCGCCGCGCCAAGCGCCATATCCAGCGCCGTTTCCAGCGCCGCCGGAATATCGATCAGCTTGGCAACCACGTCGTGCACGCCGCGCAGATTGCGCTCTCTGGCATAGGAGAGCGCTTCCTTGACCGCGGTCTGGTAGCCCTCGTAGCCCGCCGCCAGCTCCTGCAGGGTTTCGATGCGCAGCTCCAGCGCCTTGGCCTCCTGCGCAAGCCCCGCCGCAACCGCGCCGCGGTCCGCGGCCTCCCCGGTCTGCCGCTTGGCCGTAAGCTCCAGCGCGGAACGCTCCTCCTCGCACTGGGAAAGGCGCTGTTTCTCGGCCTGCAGGTTTTGCTGCGCCTGTACAAGCGCCTGCCGGAGCGCCGTTTCGGTTTCCATGTCGCCCGTCAGCGAGCTTTCCAGCTCCGCTTTCCGTTTTTCCATCTGCGAAAGCATGGTCGCCTGCCGCGTGTGCGCGGTTTTCTGCTCCTGCTGGCGGTTCATGGTTTCGATGATTTCGGTTTTGTGCGCGGAGAGCTGTTCTTCCAGCGTTTCCGCCGCAAGCGCCGTTTTTTCGTGCACGGCTTTGCGCTCCTGCAGCGCCGCCTCGGCTTCCGCCCGCAGGCGCTCGCTCTCTACCGCGCCGGTTTTGGATTCGTCCGCCGTCGCCTCAATCATCTTCATGCGGGTTTCCACGGCGACGCGTTCCGTCTCCAGCCGCGCTACGGTCTCCTGCGCCGCTTCCGCGCGGGAAGAAAGCGCCTGGCGCTCTTCCTGCGCCCGGTGCAGCTCGTCCTTGCGCTCCAAAAGCGCCCGGTGCGCCTCGGACAGGGCCTCCTGCAGCCGTTCCATGTCCGCTTCCTGCTCCGAACGGCTGTCGGCCAGGGTTTTCAGTTGTTCGGTCGCCGTCTCGATCTCCTCGGCCACGGCCTGGATCGCGTCCTCCACGGTTGCGGTGCGCTTGCGCAGGCGGTCAAACCGCAGCAGATACAGCGTCACATCCAGCTCCCGCAGGGTTTCCGCCAGCGCCAGATATTCGCGCGCGACCTCCGCCTGCGCGGCCATCGGCCCGAGCATCTCCTGCAGTTCCTCCAAAAGATCGCGCACGCGGCTTAGGTTTTCATCGCTGCGCGAAAGCCGCCGCTCCGCCTCCTCCTTGCGGGCGCGGTAACGGCTGATGCCCGCCGCTTCCTCAAACACGGCGCGGCGCTCTTCGCTTTTGTTGGACAGGATCTCGTCCATCCGCCCCTGCCCGACGATGGAATAGCCTTCGCGGCCAAGCCCCGTATCGCGGAACAGGTCGATAATATCCTTCAGGCGGCAGGCGCTGCCGTTTAGAATGTATTCGCTCTCGCCGCTTCGAAACACCCGCCTTGTGATGGCAACCTCGCTGTAATCGGTGGGCAGCTCGCCGTCGGCGTTGTCAAACGTCAGGGTGACTTCGCAGTAGTTCATGGGTTTGCGCTGCTGCGTGCCGTTGAAAATCACGTCCGTCATCTGGTTGCCGCGCAGCTGCCGGGCGCTCTGTTCGCCCAGCACCCAGCGTACGGCGTCCGCAATGTTGCTTTTCCCGCAGCCGTTGGGGCCCACGATGCCCGTTACGTTCTGGGGAAACACAATCAGCGTGCGCTTGGCAAAGGACTTGAATCCGTAGATCTCCAGCTTGCTCAAACGCATTCTTTCGTCGCTCCCGCTTGTAGTAATCGTTTCAAGGCTTCTTCATGCTCTGAAGCGCCAGCCGGGCGGCGGCCTGTTCCGCCGTTTTCTTGGAAACGCCCGTACCGCGCGCCGCTGCGGCGCCGCCGACGCGCACCTCCACGGTGAAACGCTTGTCGTGCGGAGGGCCGTCCTCGCCCACGAGCGCATATTCCGGAAGCCCCAGCCCCTGCGCCTGCGAATAGGTTTGCAGCGCGCCCTTGTCGTCCCTGCCCTTGAGCAGGGCAAGCGCCTGATCGTCCAGGTACAGCCGCCGGGTGAGCGCGAGCGCCGCCCCGATGCCGCCGTCCAGGCACACCGCGGCGATCACCGCCTCCATCGCGTCGGCCAGAATGGCGGGCTTTTCACGGCCGCCGGTCTGCTCCTCGCCGTAGCCCATGCGCAGGCTTTGGCCTAGCCCAACTGTTTCCGCCAGATAGGCAAGCGTTTCCTCGCATACCAGCGCGGCGCGGCGGGCCGTCAGCTCGCCCTCGCCGGCGGTTTCATATTTTTGATACAGCAAATCGCTGACGCAGTATTGAAGCACCGCGTCGCCCAAAAACTCCAGCCGCTGATTATCGGTTTCCTCCAGGCACGAGGGGTGCGTCAGCGCCAGCTTGAAAAGCGCGCGGTCCCGGAACGTATACTGAAGCGCTTCTTCCAGCGTGCGCATGGTTTCCCTCCTCTGCCAGGCCGCCGCCGCGCGCGGGGCAGCCCGGTGATGCCCGTGGTTATTCAGCCGCCCGGAAGAACCGCTTCGCCGCCAGCGGGCGCGGCGCTGTTGCGCATTGGAACGCCGCGGCGCGCGAAAGCTTCCGTTCGTCCGCCGCCTGTGCGGCGCATGGCGGCGGCATCAAACGCCGGGCGCGCCTGCCCGTTTGCGCGGGCGGCGCCGCCCTGCGGGCGATTACTGGTTGGCTTCGATGTATTTCACCACGTCGCCGACTGTTTTCAGCCCCAGAATGACCTCGTCCTCCACCTCGATGTTGAATTCGCTTTCCAGCTCGAGGATCAGCACCATCACGTTGGCGCTGTCGGCCTTCAGGTCTTCCACAAGTCTGCTTTCGGGGGCGATCATTTTGGCGTCCACCTGCAGCTGTTCTGCGATCATGTCCCGCACTTTGTCAAATACCATGAATACGTCCTCCTTATAATTGCTGATGAATCCCGTTTGTAATTGCGCCTACGACGTCCGCCGTCACCATTTGCACGCCCTGGCGGATGGCGCAGGCAATCGCGTGGGCGCTGCACGAGCCGTGCGCCTTGATCACGCAGCCGTTCACGCCCAGCAGCGGCGCGCCGCCGACCTCGGAATAATCCATGGTCTTTTTCACGCGCCGGAACGCGCCCTTGCTGAGCAGCGCGCCCATCTTGGATTTGAAATTGGCGGTGATCTCCTTTTTGATCATCGAAAGCAGCGTACTTGCCACGCCTTCCATGAACTTCAAGATCACGTTGCCCACAAACCCGTCGCACACCACGACGTCCGCCCGGTCGTGGGTGATGTCGCGGCCTTCCACGTTGCCCACGAAGTTCAGCCCGCTGGCCGAAAGCAGCTTATAGGCGGCCTTCGTCAGCTCGCAGCCCTTTTCGGCCTCCGCGCCGTTGTTCACCAGCCCGACGCGGGGGTTTTTCACGCCGCGCATGTTGCGCATATACGCGTCGCCCATCTGCGCGAACTGCACCAGATACTCCGGCCTGCAATCCACGTTCGCGCCGCAGTCGATCAGCAGAAAGTAATCCTTTCCGTTGGGCAGCAGCGGCCCGAGCGCCGGGCGGTCAACGCCCGGAATGCGCCCGAGGCGGAACATTCCGCCGGCGAGCACCGCGCCCGTAGAACCGGCGGAAACGAACGCGTCCACCTGCTTGTCCTTTAATTTCAGAAGTCCGTCCACAATGGCGCTGCGCGTTTTCTTGCGCACGGCCATCACGGGGGCTTCCTCAATGGCGATCAGCTCCGGGCAATCTTCCACCGTAACGCGCGCCAGCAGCTCCGGCGCGTCGGAAAACAGCTCGCGGAGCTTCCCGTCCACAATCTCCCTGGGTCCGCCCAGCACGATCTCCAGCGCGGGGAACTCGCAAAGCGCTTCCCTGGCGCCGCCCACGGTGGAATCCGGCGCGTTGTCGCCGCCCATGGCATCCAGATAAATTTTCATCGTTTCTTACTCCAGCGTGATCGCGTAAATGTAACTGGGATCCGCACCCGTGGTGGAGAGTATCAAAACGTTGCGGTACGCCGCCGGAGACGCAAGCACCTGGCCTTCCAGCTGCAGGGTGTCTTTCACGGCGCCGCTTGCCGCGTCCAGCAGCACCACGGTTCCGTCGGACAGGGCCTGTACGATCCACGCGTCCCCCGCCGTATTGTACACCGCCACGGGGCTGGATTGGGTGGGCGCGCTCAGCGCGGCCGACCAGGCCACGGTACCGTCGGTTTTCTTAAGCGCGTAGAGCGTGGCTCCCGTGTCGCCGTTGGTGACCGTGAAGAATACCAGGTCGCTCACGTGGTTTTGGCCGATCACCGGGCTTGCGTAAACGCCCGTGGCGTTGGCCGAGGAATAGGTCAGGCCGGTCATATCGAACTGCCAGAGCTTTTTACCCGTCAGCGCGTCGAACCGGAAGAACGACGCGACGCCGTCCCTGCCCTGGTTTTTCACGGTGTTGCCCACGTACAGCGAAAGCTCCGTGCCCGCGGGGTTCAAAACCAGCGCGACCGCGCTTTCGATCTGGTCGCCGGTTTTCGCCGCCCACATGGCCGTCAGCGTGTTCACGTCCACGCACTGCACCACGCCCTTCGCGTCCCCGAAGAAGGCGTAGGGGCCGTACATCGCCACGGAACCGTCGATGTTGGTTTCCTTGGCGGCCTGCCCGGGCGCGGTCCAGGTATAGCGCTGGTATTTGGGGCTGATGGTGAGCGTTCCTACGGTGTAATCAAACGCCGTGTTGAAATCGGCCAGATACAGCACGCCGTTTTGCCCGCCCACGATCATCGCGCCGGTGTTCTTGTCAAACAGCGGAGCGCCGGAGAAGCCGGAATAGTTGGTTTGCACGGGCTTGCCGCGGCCGTTGAGCAGGGCAAGCTCCTTGCCGTTGAGCAGGTTATAGATATGCAGGCCGTTGTCCAGCTTGGTTTTATCGGCCTTGATGGAATAGAACTGCCCGAACGCCGCGATGGGGGAACCGTCGGTCGCCACGGATACCGCGCCGTTGGACGGCCAGCCAAGGCTGATGGGCTCGCGCGTTTGCTCGCCGGTGGTCAGGTCCAGGAAGTACACCTTCCCGTTCTGCGCGCCTACGATCACTTCCTTGAGCGCCGTTTTGTCCTTCATTTCCTGTGTGATATTCAACAGCTGGCGCACTTCCATGGGCCATTTCACAATGGCCGCCTGCCCGGGCCAGCCGACGCCCGTCAGCGTTGCGCCGTTCATCTTCATGGCGCCTTCCAGGGGCGTTTTCCATAAGACCGAGAGTTTTCCCTTTTCCACTTCCGCAGTGCCAAACGCCGCGTTCTGGCGCAGGGGGCCGCCGCGGAAGGTGAGCACGCCGGACTGATCCCAGATGGCGTAACGGTCCGCGTCAAGCATGTTGATCAGCGCCGTACGGCTGAAATCGGACGTTTTGGTGGTGCCGTCGTACGCCGTGGTTTTCAGGCTCACCACGCCGGAGCCTTCGGTCGTATCCGCCGCGACGGACAACAGCGGCATCAGCGTGGGGCTGGGCGTCGGGGTGGGCTCAGGCGTGGGCGTGGGGCTGGGCTCGGTCGTAGGCGTGGGCGAGGGGGTGGGCTCGGGTGTTACGGTAGGCGCGACCGTGGGCGCCAGGGTAACGTCGGCGGGCGCCTGGGTTTCCGGCGCGGCGGTGTCCTCCGGGATCGGGGCGGGCGCGTATTCCACGTCCTCGTGGAAATCCGCCTGCTTAAACCCTTCGCCAACCAGCAGCTCATAGCCTACGTACAGCGAACCGGCGTAAGGCTCGTCCATAAGCGCTTCCAGCGTCCAAACGCGGGTATCGTCCGTCTGGGTCATATTCATGCCCGCGTCGTTTACGGTCAGGGTCGCAATTTCGTCGCCGTAATCGTTCACCACGCGCACGGCAGAAACGTCCAAACTGGTGACCACGGAGAAGCTCACGTTGACGGGAACCTCGTCCGCTACGGTGGAAACCAGGAAGTCCTGTACGGGCGGCTCAAACACCATGGGCGGATCAATGCGCACCGGCTGCAGGAACGTACTGGTTTCGTCCCACGTGCCGTCCTTGTTCATGGCCTGCGCCGTCAGGTTTCCGGTATAGGCGGTTTCAAAGGTGGCGCGCAGCTTCCAGATATTGCCGTCGGAATTCTTGGTGACCGTTCCCAACAGCCGGTCCTGATCGGTAATGGTTTTTTCCAGCACCACGCCGCCCATGTCGTCCACAATGCGGATCGCCTGGGTGGCGGTGGTCGCAAGAATGCTGAAGGAAAGCTCCATCGGCGCGGTGCCCGCGTCCGGCTGTACGGAGAACGAGCGGATGGCGATTTCCTCGGGCATGATCAATTCCTTGAGCGTCGTTTGCAGGGAACGCATGGTTTCGCCCACGGTTCCGGAAACGCCCTCCCAATCGGGCAGCCAAACGCCCGCGAACGCGCCGCCAAGCAGCACCAGCACGAGCAGCAAAATCAGCCAGCCCTTGCCGCTGCGGCGGGGAGGCTTGCGGCTGTCAAACGGAGTTTTCATGGGCGGCTGCTGGGTGGGTTCCGGCCAGCCGTAGGCGTTGTCCCGCTGGCGGTTCGCCGGCGGCATGGGCCGCTGGGGCTGCGCCTGCGGCCGGGGGCGCTGGGGCGCGTCGGCGCGCACGGGGTTGCGGTACGGGTTTTCCGCCGGAGCCTGGCGCAGATTGCCGCCGGCCGTGGGTGCGGCGGTGCGCATGCCCTGCAGGCGCTCGTTCTGGTCGGCCTGCCTGCGCACGGGCTGGGTGCTCTCCTCCGCGGGGGCCGGGGTTACGGCGCCTTCGTGCAGGCGGGCCACACGGCCCGAACGGCGCGGCGCGGGCGCATCCCCGGCGGGGCCTGCGGGCATGGGCGCGTCCGCCGCGGGGCTCGCGGGCTTGGGCGCGGGCGCGTTTAACGGTTCCATGCGGCCTCCCAGTTGAAAGGCGTCGGCCTGCTCGTCGTTTGCAAACGGCGCGCCGGTGCCCTCGGGGTTGATGAACGGATCATCATACGGCGCAAAAGGCTCCTGCTCCCAGGAAGCTTCCGGCGGCTTGACGTTTTGGAACTGCTTGGGGTTTTGCTTATGATAATCGCTCAACGTTACGCACTCCTTATACCCTAGGGTGATTGATTGTACGCATGAATATGCCAATGTTCATTATACCAACAATCCCCGCCGTTCACAAGCCCCCGCCCCCGCCGTGGCCCCGCGCCGCGCCGCGCAAACGCCCGCGGTTTCCGCGGGAACAGCCAGTATCTTCCAACGCGCCTATTGTACGGCGGCGTTCGCAGTGCTATACTGTGAGCAGCAAATTCTCGTTTCAGTTGCAGCATACCGACAGCCAAATCGGAGGGTTCCACCCATGAAAGCAATCGATATCATCCGCTATGAAGGTGATAACGACACCTTCATTTGGAAGCATCCCTGCGAGGACTTCAACACGCTCACGCAGCTGATCGTCCACGAATCCCAGGAGGCGGTGTTCTTCCAAAACGGGCAGGCGCTGGACCTGTTCGGCCCGGGCAGGCATACGCTGGAAACGCAGAACATTCCGCTGCTGCGAAGAATTCAAAGCATTCCCACGGGCGGGCAGACGCCCTTCCACTGCGAGGTATACTTCGTCAACAAAACCGAGCAGATGCCCATCAAGTGGGGCACGGACAGCCATGTGGAATACCTCGACCCCACCTACGGCTTCCCGCTCAAGCTGGGCGCATCGGGGGGCATGTCGCTCAAGGTGGGCAACGCGCGCAAGCTGCTTGTAAAGCTCGTGGGCACGGAAAAGGCGTTCGACCGCGAAAAGCTGACCGCCATGTTCCGCGCGCTGCTGATGTCCAAGGTCAAGCCCTATCTGGCGCAGACGATGCTGGAAAGCCGCCTGTCCATTTTCGACGCGGATTCGCAGATGGACCGCATCTCCGGCGGCTTGCAGCAGCGCCTCGCGCCGGACTTCGCCGATTACGGGCTGGAGCTTGTGCGCTTCTTCGTCACCACCATCGTAAAACCCGAGGGCGACCCGCTGTATGAAAAGTTCAAGGAGCTGCATCTGCGCCGCTTTGCGGACGTAACCGAGGCCGAGATCCGCCAGCAGGTCGGCGTGATCGACCAGACCACCGAGGCCAAGCGCACGGTAATCCAGGCGCAGGGCGTTGCGGACAAGCGGCGCATCGAGGGCTATTCCTACCAGCAGGAGCGGGGTTTCGACGTCGCCCAGAAGGTGGCCGAAAACGAAGGCGCGGGCAATTTCTCCAGCGCGGGCATCGGCCTGGGCATGATGGGCGGCGTGGCGGTAGGCATGGGAAGCGGCATCGCGGGGATGACCAACGACGCGCTCAAGCCCGTTACGCAGGCGCAGGCGGCGCCCGCGGGCGGCATTGCCGATTTCCAACAGAAGGTGGACAAGCTGCTGATCATGAAAAACAGCGGGCTGCTGACCGACGCGGAATTCGAAGCGGCGAAGCAGCAGCTCCTTTCCCAGCTGTAAGGGGGGGTACCAATGAAAAGAGCATACGCAAACGCCGTCATCCTGTTCACGGGGCTGCTCATTGCCGCGCTGATCAACCTGATCGTATTCCTGCTGCCGCTCTCGCGCGAGGGCAGCTTCTGGCTTGGGTACGGGTTCGCCATGGGCGCGCTGGCGCTTTCGGTGCTTGCGGGCGTTACGGAGTTCCTGCAGCCGGGGCTGCGCAGCAAATTCTACGGCCTTCCGCCGTTCACGGTGGTGCTGATCTACGCCTGCGCGCAGGTGGTGCTGGGCGGGGTGGAAATGCTGTTTTCCTTCCTCTCGCCCCTGCTCTCGCTGCTTTTGAACCTGATCCTCCTGTTGCTCATGCTGCTGGGGCTGGTCACCGCGGGCGCCGCCGTGGGCGTTGCCGCGCACATCGACCGGAAAACCGGGAACAAGCGCGCCTATCTGGAAACGCTGTATGCGGAGCTTACCGCGATGGCGGAGATGGCGCCGGACCCGGAGCTCCAGCAAATGTTCCTCTCGCTTTGCGAGGACGCCCGTTTCGCCGATCCCATGAGCGGCCCGGAGCTTGCGGCGCTGGAGCGCGAGATTGCCGACACGGTTTCCGCGCTCAAGCTGAGCCAAAGCAGCCCCGCCAGCGCCAAAAAAATCGGCGCGGAGCTGAAACGATTGTTAAACGAACGCAGCCAGAAAGTGAAAGCCGCAAAATAGCGCGACCGGAGGCACGGCATGCAGCTGTATAAATGCAAGATGTGCGGCGGAAACGTAAACGCCGCCCAGGGGGAAAGCTTCGGCGTGTGCGATTCATGCGGCTCCGCCATGACTTTGCCCGGCGCCGCCGACGAGCGGATCGTAAACCTCTTCAACCGCGCCAACTACCTACGGCTTTCCGGGGAGTTCGACAAAGCCCTGGCCGCCTACGAAAGCATCCTGCTGGAGGACAACGAAAACGCCGAAGCCCACTGGGGCGCGCTGCTGTGCCGCTTCGGCATCGAGTACGTGGAGGACCCGGATACGCGCCAGCGCATCCCCACCTGCCACCGCGCGCAGTTTGAGCCGCTCCTGACCGACCCGGATTTCCTCGCCGCCTGCCGCTTTGCGCCCGACGAGCGCAGCCAGACGCTGTACAGGGAGCAGGGCGCGGCCATCGCGGAGATCCAGCGCAGCATCCTTGCGGTGTCCGAACAAACGGAGCCGTTCGACGTTTTCCTGTGCTACAAGGAATCCGCCCGCGGCGGCGCCCGCACCAAGGACAGCGTCAAGGCCCAGGAAATCTACTACGCGCTGACAGATCAGGGGTATCGCGTGTTCTTCGCGCGCATCACGCTGGAAAACAAAATCGGCCGCGAGTACGAGCCGTATATCTTCGCCGCGCTCCACTCCGCCCGGGTGATGCTGGTGATCGGCGCGAAGAAGGAAAACTTTAGCGCCGTCTGGGTGAAAAACGAGTGGAGCCGCTTTCTGGCGCTCATGAAGCAGGATCGCACCCGGCTACTGATCCCCTGCTACCAGGACATGAGCCCCTACGACCTGCCCGAGGAGCTTTCCTACCTACAGGCGCAGGACATGGGCAAGATCGGGTTTTTGCAGGACCTGCTCCACGGCATGAAAAAGGTGCTGGCCGCAGGCCGGGAAACGCCCGCCGCCGCCGCGGAACCGGCCCGCCGGGAGCCCGCCCCCGCCCCGGCCGCGGATGTGTCCGCGCTGATCAAGCGCATGTACATCGTGCTGGAGGACGGGGATTTCAACTCCGCGGGCGGGTACAGCCAGCGCATTCTGGAAGCCGCCCCGGAGGACGCGCACGCCTACGTGGGCCAGCTGATGGCGGAAAAGAAACTGCGCAGGCGGGCGGAGCTTTCCCGCGTGGAAAAGCTGCCCGACGAGCTCAATTTCCAGCGGGCGCTGCGCTACGCGGACGCAGCCTTACGCGCCGAGCTCAACGGCTATCTGCACGACCTGCAATACGAAAAAGCGCTGCAGGCGGCACGCAAGGCGGTGATGCCGCAGGAAATGCTGGAACCCATGCAAATGCTCCAGCAGCTCGCCGGATATAAGGACGCGGACGACCAGCTGCAAACGCTGAAGGAACGCGTTTACCGCACGCTTCTCACCTCGTGGACCAAGGTTCCCAAGGCGGAGGACTGCCTGCCGCTCATCGCGCTGATGCGGCTGATGCCCGGCTACAAGAACGTGGACGAAATCCAGAAAACCTGCTGCGAGAAGGTGTACAAGGCCGCGGTGGAACGCAGCCTGAAAATGGCTTCCGGGTGCAGCCAGGCGGCGGCCGCGCTGTTTGAAGCGCTGGGGAACTACAAGGATTCCCAGCTGCAGGCCAAATCCTGCCTGACGTTCAGCCAGGAGCTAGCCTACCAGCAGGCCGTAAAGCTCAGCCGAAAGGCCGTGCTGAAAGAGGATTTCGAGGTCGTGGAGAACGCCTTCCTGGCCGCGCGGGATACCCGCGACGCCGGCGTGAAGGCCGCGGAATACCGCCGCCGGAAGGAAACCTACGACGCGGTTCGCGACGAAAAGGTGGAAAAAGCCCGCCGCCGTGTGAAAATCCTTCGCTGGTTTGCCCTGCTGCTGTTGCTCGCCGCCGTTGGGCTTTCGGTGTACTATGCCGGCGATTGGTACGCGTATTACCGCCTGGGCCTTGACGGCACCATCGACATAGAGGTGTTCTGCGTTCTCATCGTCGCCGTTCCCCTGCTGTTTTTGATCGCGCTCTCCTCCCAAAGGCGCGTCGCGATCCGGCAGAAAGCGTTCGACACGCACCAGAAGGTGAAGAAATACCGCAAAGTACGCCCCGTGCGGTTCTTCCTGTACCGCCTGCTCAGCATTTTGCTCGCAGCCCTCAGCTTCGCGTACTTCTTTTGGAAGTGGGCCACGGATAAAATCTATACCCACTTTGAAGAATATCTGCTGGACCCGATCATCCTGTGTATCCTGCTGCTGATGATCAGCAGCATCCTCTTTTCCGCCACGCGCCGCAACATTCCGCTGCAGCCCAAGGCAAAGCGCTGAACGCGCCGCCGGTTTGAAACATGCAAACGCCTCCCGCATGGGAGGCGTTCATGTGTTGTATGGGTCGCTGGTACGCGCCCGCGAACCTGGCGGCGGTTTACCGCGGCAGATGGATCGCCCGGCGGCGCGGCATGGTGCGCGCGCGCTTTTTCGTTTCGCTCTGCCTGCGCGGCCCGGCGGCGCGCTGCGCGCCCCGGAAGCCGTAAAACCCTTTGGCGTACAGCCTGCGCGGCGGCGCGCCGCCGCCCTCCTGCCACACAAACGGCGAGAGCCGCGCGGTTTCCTCGTTCACAATCCGCAGATACCCGCCGCCGCCCGCCCTGCCCACCAGGCTATGGGGCGGGTACAGCCGTTCAAACAGCGCGGAAAGCAGGCTTTTCATCGGCAGGCTCGCCACAATCGGGCGGCAGCGCTCGGTCAGGAAACGCACGGCTTCTTCCTCCATCGGCGTGCCGGTGATCTCCGCATACGTTTTTTGCAGGTAGGCGATCATGGCCTGCAGCCGTTGTTTGGCCTTCTTGCCCGCGAAGGACACCACCCGGTCGATCGGCCCGATGGACAAAAGCCCCTCGGAGCTGCCAAACAGCTCGTCGTCCGGCTTCTCCGCGCCCACCGCCAGAAGCAGCGCCGCAAGCGCGGTGAGAAACGACGGCGTATCGGTAATGTGCAAAGTCAGCCGCTCAGCGGCCTTGCGCGCGTGGGCGGCCTCCGGCGATTGGTTCCAGCCGTACGCGGCGCTGCGGAAGGCCTCGTCGGGCGTAAACTGCAGGCACAGGCCGAAATGCACCGCCGCCCCCATGCGCGGCACCAGATCGTCGGCATTGAGCACATGATACAGCGGAAAGCGCTCGCCCTCCAGCGCCGCGCCGCTCACCGCCACGGTGGGCGAGGCAAACCCGCAGCCGAAGATCCGCTCCCCGGCAATCCCCATGCCGTGCAGCAGCCGGCTGCAGTACGCCTGCATCACCGCCGCGCCCTGGCTGTGCCCCGCCATCCACAGGGAAAAACGGCCGGAACCGGCCTGCATCTCGGTCAGAATATCCGCAAGCGTCAGCTTTTCCAGCCCCAGCGCTTCCGCCGTATCGGGAAACTGGATCAGGTTCTCGTTTTTTACAAACGCCTGCGTCAGCTGCGCAAACCCTTTGTGGAAGCCGTCTTCCGTGCCCAGGCGGAAGTTGGAGAACCAATCGTAAAAGCGCATACCCGTACCCATGAACCCGACGGCCACCACATAGCGCTCCGCCGCGGCTTTGCGCACCATGACCACGGCCTTGATGGTATCGCTCACCCCGCGCTGGCGCAGCGCGCCCGTGAGCTGCGACAGGGGATTGGGCTCCACCATCTGCAGCCGCGCCCGCGTCACCTTCAGGCTGCCGATCAGCCCCTGCACGCGGTCGGCCAGGCCGTCCTCCTCGCGCGCCTTCAGCCCCGTGGTCAGCTGGTTGTCAATCTGGATGGAAAAATCCGTCCAGCCCGCGCGCATCCACGGTTCCACGTCCAGCGTATAGGCCATGCGCGCCAGCTCAAACGAAAGCCTGAGCCCGGCAAGCGTCAGCGGGCGGCGGGGTATGCCCAGCGGGTCTATTTCCGGCGGCAGAAACAAACAGTCCGTATCCTGCAAATCCGCGCCGGTCAGCTTTCCGCGCGGGGTTTCCGGGTCTTCGACAGTCGGTTTGCGCATGTTGACCTCCAAGGCGTGCGGCGCGCTTACGGCGCTGCGGACAGGCGCTTCAGCTCCGCCTGAACGTGTTTGGGATATTTCCCGGTCACCGTTTCATAGGCGAGGTCCATCATGCGGTACAGCTCGTCGTCGGGCACCTCGCCGGTTAGTAAAACGGTGTTGAAATGCGGCTGCATCACGGGCGGGCAGTGCCAGCCCCGCGTGACCGCGCCGGGGTAGCGCTGGCGGTAAAACGCCGCCGCCTGCGGCGTGCAGTTGAGCGTCACCTTCGCCACGCCGCCCTGCACCAGCAGCTGGGCAAAAATGCGCCCCTTTGCCTGCGAGGGGGCTTTCACCTTCACCACGGGCAGAAACGGCGTAAACGGAGTGTCCGGATACGCGCCGGGCTTGCCCAGGCAATAGGCCATCACCGTATCCAGCGTCACGTTTCCGCCTCCCGCCCTTTTTTTCCATTATAATCCGGCGCACCATGCAATTCAACAACGCACAAACCATTTTCAAATGCCGGAAAGTTGGGTATACTCTGTGTATGTACAGCCGCACGCGCGGCGCGCAATGAAAACCCCGAAACCACGCGACAAGGAGACAAACCCATGCAAAAAACCATCTATCTGGCGGGCGGATGCTTCTGGGGCCTGGAAAAGCTGATGCAATCCATCCCCGGCGTTCTCACCGCCGTCAGCGGCTACGCCAACGGCCGCGAGGGCGCAAAGCCCGACTATAAAACCGTATGCGGCGGCGAAACGGGCTTCCGCGAAACCGTAAAGGTGACCTACGATCCAGCGCTGGTCAGCCTGGAAACCCTTTTGTTCCAGTTCTTCGCCGTGATCGACCCGACCCAGAAAAACGGCCAGGCGCACGATATCGGCACCCAGTACCAGACCGGCGTATATTACGCGGACCCGGAGGCGCAGAAGACCGTGGAAGCCGTCGCGGCCATCGAGCGCGAGCGGCACAGCCCGTTCTACGTGGAAATCAAGCCGCTGGAAAATTTCTTCGAAGCCGAGGACTATCACCAGGATTATCTGGATAAAAACCCCGGCGGCTATTGCCACATTCCGCCCGCGGCATTCCAAAGGGCGGCGCGGCTGCGCGTGGACGCGGGCCAGTATCCCCGCCCCGCCAAAGACGAGCTTAAGAAAAAGCTCACCCCGGAGCAGTACCGCATTACGCAGGACGCGGGCACCGAGGCCCCGTTCCTCAACGCCCTCTGGCAGCACCGGGAGAAGGGCCTGTACGTGGATATCACCACCGGCGAGCCCCTGTTTACCTCCACCGATAAATTCTTAAGCGGCTGCGGCTGGCCCGCGTTTTCCAAGCCCGTGGATCCCGCCGTGATCGCCGAGCTTTCAGACGAAAGCCACGGCATGCGCCGCACCGAAGTGCGCTCCCGCGCGGGCAACGCCCACCTTGGCCACGTTTTTTCGGGCGACCAGGAATCCCCCACCGGCACGCGCTACTGCATTAACTCCGCCGCGCTGAAGTTCATCCCGCTGCAGGACATGGAACGCGAAGGCTACGGCGTTTTCACCTCGCTGGTGGAATAGCGGAACGCCAAGAAACGAAAAACAAGCGCGGTAGCCGCGCTTGTTTTTTTGTTTCGTCACCCGGCCGCATACGGCGCGCGAGAACCCCGGCCCGCTCGTCAGGCCTTTTGTTGTGCGTCCCGCAGCTGCACGTCGCCCGCGGCGAACTGATTGAGATACAACTCCGCGTACTTGCCCCCCGCGGCCAGCAGCTCTTCGTGTGTGCCGCTTTCCTTGATGCGGCCGTCCTCCATCACCAGTATGCGGTCGCAGCTTTTCAGGCTTTCCAGGTTGTGGGAAATGATCAGCGCGGTTTTATGCTTCATCAGCTTCTGCAGCGATTTCCACACCACCTGCTCGCTCTGGGTATCCAGCGCCGCGGTCGGCTCGTCCAAAAGCAGCAGATCAGCCCCCGCCAGAAACGCGCGCGCGATGGCGATGCGCTGGCGCTGGCCGCCGGAGAGGTTTTCGGCGTTCTCATCCACCACCGTATCGTAGCCCTGCGGCAGCGCGGTGATGAACTTATGCGCGCCTGCGGCTTTCGCGGCCTTGATCACGTCCTCGTCCGCCGGGGTTTCGCCGTCGCCGTAGCGCCCCATGGCGATGTTCTCGCGCACGGTGCGGTGCAAAAGCGGCGCGCGCTGCTCCAGATAGATCAGCTTGCCGCGCCACACGTTGGGCGAGCACGCCGCGGACGGGATTCCGTGCAGGACGATCGTCCCCGAATCCGGCTCGTAAAACTTCAGCAGCAGCTTGAACAGCGTGGTCTTCCCGCAGCCGGATGCGCCCACCAGCGCCACTTTCTCGCCCTTTCGCACGGAAAAGGAGATGCCGCTGAGCATGGTTTCGTCCGCCTGATACCCGAAGCTCACGTCGCTGAGCACCAGCGAATCGTCCGTTTCCGGCAGGCATTGTTCCGTATCCAAGTCCTCCTGGGGCGCGTGGAGCGCGTCCAGCACGCGGCCGCCCGAAACGGCCGAGGTGATTAAAAGCCGCCAGGTGTTGCCCAGGCAGTTGATCATTTCAAACACCGAAGATTGCAGCGGGAACGTAAGCAGAAGCGCGGAAAAGGCAATCTCGCCCTTCTGAATGAGCGTGATCCCCACCGCGAAGAACACCGCAAGCGAAACGGCGGACAGCAGCGCCCCGGTGGAGCGCACGTGCACGTCCAAATTACGGGCGGATACGCCGTCCTTGGCCAGATGATCCGATACCGCCTCGTACGCCTTCAGCTCCTCGTTGACCGCGCCCCAATACCGGTGGGAGGCGTTGCCCGAAAGCAAATCCGAAAACCGGCTCACGGCCCCGTCGGTCGCCATGCGTAGGCGCACGTTGCGCTTGTGGATGCGCCCGCCCGTCCATATGGCGATCCCCAGCGCCAACAGGCCGAACAGCGTGGGGACGAGCGCAAGCCAGCCGCTCACCACGGAAATCGTCAACAGCGAGGCCGCGCCCTGCACCAGCGGCATGAAGAACGTCTGCATCAGGCCCTGAAAGTAGAAGTTCTCCAGCACCTGCATGTCCGCCGTCAGCAGCGACATCGCCTCGCCGGAATGGCGGCGCGCGGCGTAGGCTTCGGTTTGGCGCAGCCACGCGGACAACAGCTTTTTCTGGATGGACGCGCGGATGCCCAGGCCGCCGCGCAGGTTAAAGTGATAGCCAAGCACCACCAGCGGAATGAACGACGCGAGCATCCCCAGCAGCACGAACAGCCGGGGCACCGCGGTGGTGCCGACCTCGAAGCTGCGCATCGTCACGCTTAAGATCAGCCCGAACAGCAGCGCCATCAGGTAGCTGCCAAGCCCGGCCAGCGTGACCCCGGTCATGCATAGAAGGTATTTGGGCATCCCCATGCGGATCATGCGCAGGACCGTTTTCATCACGGCGCCGAAGCGGACGTCCCGGTTATTGTTCTCCATCGCGTCCCTCCTCCTGCGCGGTGTACAGCCCAAAGTACAGCCCGCGCTTTTTCAGAAGTTCGGCGTGCGTGCCTTCCTCGGCAATCCTGCCCTTGTGCAAAAACAGAATGCGGTCGCAATCGGTCACGGCGGACAGCCGGTGCGCGATGATGATCCGCGTTTTGTTCTCCCCGTTCTCGCGCAGGGTTTGCAAAACCTCTTTCTGGCGGCTTGCGTCCAGCGCCGAGGTGGCCTCGTCCAGAAGCTCGATGGGCGCGTCCTTCAAAAACAGCCGCGCAAGCTCCACCCGCTGGCGAAGCCCGCCCGACAAAAGCGACCCGTGCTCGCCCGTATCGGTATTCCAGCCGTCCGTCTGCTGGGAAATCCACTGCGAAAGCCGGGCGCGTTCCACGGCCAGGGCGAGTTCCTTTTCGCTTGCGCCGCGGCGGCCCAGCAGAATGTTATCGCGGATGGAAGCCTGAAACACGTACGGTTCCTGCTGCAGCACGCTGATGTTCCTGCGCAGCGCTTCCAAATCCCACTGCTCCACGCCGCGCCCCAGCACGCTCACCGCGCCTTCCGCCGGGCGGTACAGCCCGGTGATCAGCTTGAGCACGGTGCTTTTCCCGCAGCCGGAGTGCCCCACCAGCGCCACCTTCTCGCCCTCGCGCACGGTAAAGCTCAAGCCGTTTAAAAGCGGCGCCTCGGCCGCGTCCTGCTCGGGATAGCGGAACGCCACGTTTGCAAACGCCACGGCGGCGCCGGGGGCGGGCTTTGTTTCCGCGCCGCCGGTTTCCGCGGGCAAATCCCACAATTCAAACAGGCGGTCCGCCGCCACGACGCCCGACGGGAAGTTGATCATGACGTTGGGGAGCTTCAAAAGCTCCTCCGTCGCCACCGACGCAAGCATCACCGCCGTTACGAAGCCGTCCGCGGAAAACTGCCCGCGGTATAAAAGAAGCGCGCCCACGATGGCGCAGCCAAACAGCGGCAGCACGTTCACCGCCAGCGAGGGGATGTTGGACGTGTAAATTTTCCCGATTCCCCGGACGCCCTTTTTGCGGTAGTCCTCCACCGCTTCGCCCACCCACTGGTCGGCCATTTTTTGCAGCCGGTAGGCCTTCACGGTGGTGCGGTTGCTGACCAGATCCTTGGCCTGCCCGTTCATCGCGGAAAACGCGCTGCGGTAGGCGGGGATCTCGGAAAGCGAGTTCTTGTTGAGCTTGGGGTAGAGCACCACCGGCGCAAACGGCAGCATATAGCCAAGCGCCACCCGCCAGTCCACCCAGAACATCACGCCGATGAGCATCACGGGGATCAGAATGTTTCGCAGGCCGTCGATCAGCAGCGCGCTGTTGGACGCGGCAAAGCGGCAGTCCGACACCACGCGGCTGATGAGATCGCCGGACTCCATTTTCTGTATGGTTTCGTAGCGCGCATGGAGCAGCGCGCGCGCGGTAATCTTGCGGTAATTGCTTTCGGCGGTTTCGGTGAGCCTGGTCATGCGCACGGAGCGGAACCAGTCCGCCAGCGCCGCGAGCATCAGCACAGCCGCCAGCAGCCAGAAGTTGCGCGCCAGGTTCTGGCCTTCGCCCGCCGTAAGGCTTCTGGTTACCAGCCCCAGCGCGGCGGCGGACGCAACGTTAAGGCACCCGATACAAACGATCAGGGCCACTTGCTGCAGGTAATGCGCCTTCGTATCGCCGCAGGCGATCAGGCGGCGCGTGTTGGCCAGGTGCTTCATTCTATATTCTCTCCGACAACCGTGCGCGCGCGGCGCCCCCCGCCGCGCAACCGATGCGCCTGTACCAAAGGGTTCGCACAGTATTAGAATTTACCATATATTCTCAAATTTCGTCAATCCACAGCATCTGGTATGCATCGATACGGCGTCGCTGTCCGTTGTGCGTAAGGAAAACAAGCGGGCTGATCCGCCGGTTTTCCCGTCCGGCCGCGGCGGGGCCGGATGCCTGTTCAGTTATCACGCCGCAGAAACCGGCGGCATTCCCGTTCGATTTTCGCTGTTTCGATGCTTCGCTGCCTCGCTTATTCCCAGTGCGGCACAACGCACCACTGGTTCAAATAGTATATCATCTGTGCGGGCAATTATCCAGTTTTCATTTGAAATATGCAAAAGGAAAACAATCCGTTTACGCCCGCGCATACCGTTCCAGCGTGCGGCGTATGGCGCCGGGGCCTTCGTTCATTTGGGTGAAAAGCGCCTCGGCCTTTTCGCCAAGGTTGACGGCGTACAGGTCCACGCCGCAGTATTCGGGGTTGGCAAACAGCGGGCGGAGCCTGCGCGTATCAAACGGCTTTCCAAGCTCGTACCCCGTGACCAGCGGCTGCAGCGTTTCCAGGTTCGGGTCCGGGGAAAGGGCGAAGGGCCGGCCGTCGTCCCCGATCCCGGTTAAATAACGCGCGTAACCCGCAAACACCATGGGGATCATCGTGAGGAAGGACAAATCCGTTTCCCCGCGCGCAACGTAGGCCTTGAGCGTTTCGCCAAAGCGCACCGGCAGCTTTTTGCTGGTATCGCAGGCGATGCGCTGGGGCGTGTCCGGCATGAAGGGGTTGGGGAAGCGCTTGTTCAGCACCTCGCCGATGAACGCCTCCGCCGACAGGATTCCCGGGTCCACCGCCACGGGCATGCCCTCGGTATACCCGATGATGCGGATCATTTCCACCAAAACGGGGTCCCGCATTTCGTCGCTGATGCGCGTGTGCGAAAGCAGGCAGCCAAACACCGCCAGCGCCGTGTGCAGGGGGTTTAAGCAGGTGCAGACCTTCATTTTTTCGATCTTGTTCACGGTCTCGCGGTCACAAAACAGTACGCCCGCCGTTTCCAGCGGCGGCCTGCCGTTTGGAAACCAATCCTCGATCGCCAGATACTCGCACTCCTCGGCGTTGACCATGGCGCTGACGAAGGTGTGCTTCGCGGTCTGCGCAACCTCCATGCCGGTCAGGCCGTCGGCCAGCAGCATGGCGATGACGCTGTCCGCCGGCCGGGGGGTGATCTTGTCGATCATGCTCCACGGGAAGGACACGCGGGCCGGGTCGTTCAGGTAGTTAAGAAAGGCCGCTTCCACGATGCCGCGCTTTTGGAAGCTTTCCGCTACGGACAAAATCCCCGCCTTCAGCAGATCGCCGTTGTGGGAGCAGTTATCCAAACTCACCATCGCCACGGGGTAAGCCCCCGCCCGGAAGCGCGCGTACAAAAGCGCGCAGAGCCTGCCGATAATGGTTACGGGCGCGTCCGGCGTTTCCGCCGCGGGGTCGCGCACCGTGTAGCCCTTTTCCGTGATCGTCATGGAAACGATCTGCAGGCTTTCCGCCGTCATAATTTCCCGGATGCGTTGAACATCCCGGCCGCAGGCCAGCGCCTGCGCAATGGAGCCCACCACGCGCTTGTCCACGCCGCCGTCGTGTTTTAAGGTCACCGCGACGGTGAGGTTGTCAAACGGCGCAAAGCCGCGATCGATGATCTCCTCATCGTAGCACTCCGCAACGCACAGCCCGCTCTGCGCCGCGCCCGTATCCAAAAGCGTTTGCATGAGCACCGCCGGAAACGCGCGGAAGATGTTGCCCGCGCCGAAATGCAGCCAGCGCGGCGCCGCCGCGGTCTTCAGGCGCATGGCGGGAACGTCGAACTTCGGTACCAGGTAGCCCTTCCGGGCCAGCGCTTCCAGCGCTTGCAGGGACAAATTCATTGCCGTTTCTCCTTTTGCCGGATCAGCGCGTCGTACAGGCCGAGGATATACTGGCTGCCCAGCGCGCGGTCGTACAGCCCGTAGCCGGGCATGGAGACCTCGCCCCAGATGGCGCGGCCGTGGTCGGGGCGGATGGGGCCTTCAAAGCCGACGTCGATCAGCGCCTGCATGATCTCCACCATGTCCAGCGATCCGTCCGCCGCGTAGTGGGCGGCTTCCTCGAACACGCCGGGGGCGGTGTGCTTGGTGTTGCGCAGATGCACGAAGTGAATGCGGTCGCCGATGGCGCGGATGATGGCGGGAATATCGTTGTTCGGGTTGGAGGACAGCGAGCCCGTGCACAGGGTGACGCCGTTGCGCTTGTTGGGCACGGCGGCAAGCAGGCGTTCCAGCTTCTCCC
>JAEWTC010000011.1 GCA_023459675.1 Bacillota bacterium
CCCGTCAGCGCGCCGTAGGCGGCAAGCTCAAACGCCATGGGCAGGGCAACGCCGGGCATCGGCGGCATGCCAAACAGCAGGGAGCGCAGCAGCGGGGCGATGAACCCGACCGCGAGGCCCCACGGCCAGCCGCACAGAAAACCGCACAGCAGCACGGGTAGATGCATCGGCAGCATGCTGCTGCCGATTTGTGGAATTTGCCCGGTCAGAAACGGCAGCACGAGCGCCAGCGCCAGAAACATGGCGCTCAGGGTCAGGGTCTTCACGGAAATCTTCAAGGTGATACCTCCCAAAGTATTTTCTGCATTGCTTCAGGCAAGGCTCACTGTCTTCATGACAAGCGCAACCGGTTATCAAAACCCGCCGCCGCCTTCCTGGCGGCGCGGGGAAATGGCGTTGGGCGCATGCGGAGCGCCGGTTTCTATCATAACGGTAAAAGGAGCTTGGCGCGGGCTTCGGTCAGCACGCGGTAATGCGGTTGGTACGCAAGCCGGTACGCTTCGCTGTGGTGTACGGGCGGGCATCCCTGCGCTCTGTATGCGGCGAGCCAGGCGCGTATGCCGTCCACCGGCAGGCCTTCCAGCGCGGCAAGCCGCGCGTCGAGCCCTTCGGCGGTGCCCTTGTGTTCCGCCGCCGCAAGGATGAACAATCGGGTCAAAAGGGTTACGGCCTCCGGGGAAAAGCTTTCCCGCGTCAGGTGAAAGCGGCACAGCCCGTTTCCAAGCGGTTCGGGGTTGAGGGTCGGAGCTCCCATGGGCGACGTTTCCCACTCCTCGCGGATCCTCCGCCACACCGCCTGCTCGTCTGCAAGCAGGTGTTCAGCCCCGAACTCGCTTTGAAAGGCGAGCTTGCCGAAATCCACGGGCTGCATCAGCGGGTAGCGAAGCCGGTGCGCCTGCGCGACGGCGATAAACTCCGTCATACGCCCCGTATTTCCTGCGCCGCCAGCGCAACGGCGCGCACGGCGGCCTGCACCAGCTGGCCGACCGGCTGCTCCAACACCCCGACCACGGTATTATCGCACTGGTTCATCGGGATCAGCACCCGCTTAGCCCGGCTTTGGCCCACGGCCGCCGCCATGGCGGGGGTAACCTCGCCCAGCATTGCGTCCGCAATCACGACGCCGATCGGGCCTACGATCACGTCCGCTTTCCGGCAGCCCACGATCACGGCGTTCTCGCCCGTCGCCGCGGTATCCGCCCCGGCCTTGAGCATGGCCGCCGTCGCGATGCTGTTCACGCCCACGGCGTGGAGGGTATAGCGCGGATCATCCTCCCGCAGCGCGGCAACGATCTGCCTGCCCAGGCCTCCGCCCTGGCCGTCGATGACCAAAATCAGCATGTCCGGCAGATCCCCCTTCGCAGCGGCGTTAACCGGCGTGGTGTTATCGTCCGCCGGGATCGGTTCCTCCCGCCCGGCCGCAAGCCAAATTGTACCATAGAATAACGCCGGGGCGCAATGCGCAAGCGCTCGCCCGCGCCGCCCCAAATGGGGCAAAGATTGACGCATAAAACACGCTGCTATATAATATAACTTTGCAGTCTGTCTGCATGTTTTGTAAGGAGGGTATCGTGTGACCGCAAAGCTTCCCTTCACCGTGCGCGGGGTCACCGTGCCGGGGAAACGGATGGGAACGGAACTTGGGTTTCCCACCGCCAACCTATCCTATCCAAACGGGGCAAACCTGCCGGAAAGCGGCGTGTACGTTGCGCTTGCGCGGCTGGACGGGCGGCATTACCATGCAATTTTAAGCCAGGGGCTGCACCCGGCCAAGCCCGAGGATAACCCCACCATCGAGGCGCATTTGCTGGATTATACCGGCGGCGATCTCTACGGGCGCGACCTTGCCTTAACCTATCTGCATTACCTCCGGCCGGAGCGGAAGTTCGCCTCCATGGAGGCGCTCGGCCAAGCCATCGCCAAGGACCGCGACGACGCCCGGGAGTGGCTGAAACAGACGAACGCCGGGTTTCCGCAAAACGAGCAGGTGACCTTCGACGCGGTCAGCTACCGTTACGATGAAGGCGCGCCCTTGGCGCTTACGCAGGCGTCGTTTGGCGTGCAGGAGGGCGAGTTCGTGGCGGTGCTCGGGCATAACGGCTCGGGCAAATCCACGCTGGCCAAGCTGATCAACGCGCTGTACCTGCCCACGTCCGGCCGCGTGCTGGTCTGCGGGCTGGACACCGGCAAGGAACAGGAGCTATGGAACATCCGCAGGCACGCGGGCATGGTGTTTCAAAACCCGGATAACCAGATCGTCGCCACCGTGGTGCGCGAGGACGTAGCCTTCGGCCTGGAAAACATCGGCATGCCGCGCGAGGAGATGCTCAAGCGTATCGACGGCGCGCTGGAGGCCGTATCCATGCAGGATTACGCCGCCGCGGCCCCGCATATGCTTTCCGGGGGGCAGAAGCAGCGCGTCGCCGTCGCGGGCGTGCTCGCCATGCAGCCGGACGTCATGGTGATGGACGAAGCCACCGCCATGCTGGACCCCGCCGGGCGCGAAGGCATTTTCGAAACCGCGCGCAGGCTGAACCGGGAAAAGCGAATCTCCGTGGTATGGATCACCCATTTCATGGAGGAAGCCGCCCAGGCGGACCGCGTGCTGGTGCTTTCGGAGGGCAAAATCGCCATGAGCGGCGTTCCCAGGGACGTGTTTTCCCGCGTG
>JAEWTC010000012.1 GCA_023459675.1 Bacillota bacterium
TCACATAATTGAACTTCGTAAAAGCGATATAGCTGAACGGCATGGGGATGTAGAAAAACGCGATAAAAAACAGCATCGCCGGCAGGCACATGAGCAGCAGCGTTTTGCTTTGCTTCGTATTTTTCCAAAGCGTATGTTTTCTTAAATCCGCCGGAACGGAAACCGCCGCGCTTTCACCGTTTCGAAAGCGTGCTCCATGCAACGCAATCACCTCACCTTTTGTAAACGTTTTCTTTTCTACAATATAGCGCAAGCCGTTTCCTTTGTCAACAGTTGTATGTAAGTTATGGAACTTTTTAATCATTTATTGTCTATGATAACAACACAATATGCCGGAAATCAGTACGGGACAATGGTTTGCGCCATGCGTCCGCGTAGATCGGTTTCCTGCGGTTCACTGGAATATTGAGAAACGTTTTCAAATATATTGCGTTTGACTGCAAACAATAGTAGAATAAGAAAAGTGTTTGGGCCGCAACCGGGCAGACCCTCCGGCGCACTCCGCCACATCATGCCGAAGCACGGCAAATACTTGATCGATATGAGGTTTTATATGCCCACTAAGAAAATCAACATCTTTGACATTGCCACCGAAGCGGGCGTATCCATCGCCACGGTTTCGCGCGCGCTCAGCGATACGCCCAACCTAAAATCCGCCAGGCAGCGCAAGGTGCTGGAAGTGGTGCAGAAATATAACTACAAACCCAGCGTCGCGGCCAGGGGGTTGAACCAGGGGCATTCCAAGCTCATCAGCATCGGGCTGCCGGAAATCACGCACCCATTCTACAGCGAAATGTTTTCCGCCGCCGCGGATGAAGCCAGAGCCAAGGGCTATTCCCTGCTCATCTCGCGCATCCCCGACAGCAGCAGCGGCTACCAGGCGTTCCTCGATCAGCTGATCGAGCGGCGGCCGGACGGCGTGATCCTTGCGGGCGGCATGGTGGAGGACGACAAGGAAAAGGACAGGCTCACGATATTAAACCACCTGCGCAACTATATGCCCATCGTGCTGGTGGGCGACCCGGTGGAGAATTTCCCGTGCGTGTGCATCTCCGGCGATATGCACGAGAGCGCCGCCGTTTCCGTGCGGCATTTGCACACGCTGGGCCACAAGCGCATCGCGTTTCTGGGGGGCAAATCGCAAAAGCGCGGCTCCACCAAACGCGAACAGGGGTACCGGGAGCAAATGACCGCGTTCGGGCTGGAGGAAAACATCTGCGTCCGTCTGGAATCCGGCTACTGGCTTGAGGACGGTGTCATCGGCATTCAGAAGCTCCTTGCGGAGTTCCCAAACGGAAATCGCCCCACCGCCGTGATCGCAATCAACGATCTGGTGGCTATGGGCATTCTGCGGCAGCTCAACAGCATGGGAATCCAGGTGCCGTCCGATATGGCGGTCATCGGCTGCGACAACCAGTTTTTCGCCGCCTATACCAACCCGCCGCTGACGACCGTCGACCTGCACATCAGCGAGCTCGGCCGCCGCGCGATGACCTATTTGCTGCATTGGGAGAAGGGCCAGAATTTTTACCACAAGCTGGACACCCATTTGGTGGTGCGCGAATCCTGCGGCGTGAAGCTGGGCAGGCGCAAGTTTCTATAGAGTTGCAACAAAAAAAGGGCGGCGCAAACGCGCCGCCCTTAGATCGCTGATAAACCTTGGTTTGGAAACGAGACGCCAGCCTGTTCAGAAATCCCGATCTGCTAGGAAGCAAGGGGGGCAAGAGGTTGAGCTTACTCGTTTGTAAGTGATGCCTTTTGCCCTCCCGCAGCTGACAACGCAGATCGGGGTTTATCAACAGGCGAAGGGCGACGCAAACGCGCCGCCCTTTTTCATGTGCGCCTGTGTGCCGGTTAGCCCAGAAGATCCAGCCGCAGGCAGAACTCGAACTGCGTTTCGTTCAGCCGGTACGCTTGGGGAAGCGCCGGGCCGCAGCTGTTGGTGCCAAGTCCGCTGTTGCGTATGTCGGCGCACAGCACCGTATATCCGCTCTCGGTCAGCTCGTAATTGTGCCGCTTTTCCGTAAGCTCCTCCTGGGTATACGGCGATACGTTCATGGAAAACGGCGCCGCGGATTGCAGGCACAGCCCCGCCCCGCGCGGATCGGCAGCCTGTACGAAATGGCAGCCGAAATGGCTTCCGTTCTCCTGCGGCTTGATGTAATCCTCGTGGTTTTGCAGGGCAGTCGTTTCAAACAGCCCAAGCCGCGTGCCCACGCGTTTGTCCTCATAGCTTTCCGTAGGCCCGAAGCCGTAATACCGCACGGATGCGCACGCCTTGGGCAGGAAGAAGCGCACGCCGAAGCGCGGCAGGTACGGAAGCTCCGCGTTCCTTGCGACGGACAGCCGCATTTGGATGGTCCCCAGCGGGTCTAGGGTATATTCCGCGCCGATGCGCACGATCCACTGGCGGTAAACGGCGGCCAGCGTGATATTCGCCGTCAGCACGGCGTTTGCGCCGCGCATTTCGGCATGCGCTCCGGAAACGCGGGTTTGCGCGTCCCGGTATCCCGCGTTTTCCCACGCCGCCCGCTCGTTCCGGTCGTTATCCGTGGGCGCGCGCCAGATGTTGTAGGTCATCGGCGCCGCCAGCCGGTCGCCGCCCGCGGCCAGCAGGCTGTCAAACGCCCCAAGGCGCTTGGAAAACCGATAGGCAAAGCCGCTGCCCGTTACCAAGTAATGGGTTTCGGTCTCCGCAAGCGCCAGCGCGCCTCCCGCCGCCTTGGGCAATGCGGGTACCACGCGGGAATCCCGCAGCGTGAGCTGATCAAACCCCAGCGCGTGCCCCGCGGGCACCAGCGGGAACTCCCGCACGGTGCGGTAATACAGGTTCAAAAGCACCGCGCCGCTTTGGGGAACCGTCACCGGCAGGCGGAGCTCCGCGCTTTGGTGCGGCGCGATCGGGGGCAGCGCCATGGCGCCCTCCGCGGTCACCCGCCCGTCGCAAACCAGTTCGTACGTAAGATCGGCTACGGCGTCCGCGTACAGGAAATCCATGCGGTTGGTCAGTTTCACCGTTACGCCGTCTGCGGGGAGGAGCTCGGCGCGCAGCGGACGCGCGGCGTTCTTCATCTCCAGGAAGCCCGTATGCGGCCTGCGGTCCGGGTAGGTCAGCCCGTCCACGCAGAAGTTGCCGTCGTGCAGGGTTTCGCCGGAATCGCCGCCGTAATGGTACATCCGCCTTCCGTCCGCGGCTATGCCCGCGCTGACGGCGTGATCGCAGAATTCCCACACAAACCCGCCGCAGAAGCCGGGGTAGCGATCCATCAATTCAAAATACTCCCGTACGCCGCCCGGGCCGTTGCCCATGGCGTGTACGTACTCGCACAGCACGAACGGGCGGGGGTCGCGGTGATGATCAAAGTAATCCAGAATGTCGGTCAGGGGCGAATACATACGGCTGACGACGTCCATCATGGAAATATCGCTGTCCGCCTGGGCGTAGAACGCGCCTTCGTAGTGAAGCAGCCGCGTGGGGTCGCACGCTTTCACCCACCGCCCCGCCTTTTCCATGGCCGGGCCATACCCCGTTTCGTTGCCCAGCGACCAGAACAGGATGCAGGCGTGGTTGCGGTCGCGCAGCACGTTGCGGCGCACGCGGTCGAGGATCGCTTCCTCAAACATCGGATCCCGGGGAACGATGCTGAACTTCTGCTTCAGGCGTTCGCCCAACAGGGGCTGTTCGCCGAAAAGCTCCACGGTGCCGTGCGACTCCAGATCGGTTTCGGCGATCAGATAGAACCCGTACGCGTCGCACAGCTCCGGCATCCACGGGGAGTTGGGGTAATGGCTGGTGCGGATGGCGTTGACGTTGTGGAGTTTCATCACCGTAAGATCGCGGATCAGCTGCGCCGGGGTGATGGCGTAGCCGGTATCCGGGTCGCTGTCGTGGCGGTTCACGCCGTGCAGTTTGATGGGAACGCCGTTCAGGCGCAGTACGCCGTCCGTCACGGCAATCTCCCGAACCCCGACTTTCTGGGCGATGACCTCGCCCTGCGTTTCGATCACCAGCGTGTACAGGCTAGGCGTTTCCGCCGTCCAAAGCAGGGGGTGTTCCACGGCAAACGCCGTGCTTTCCCCCGCCGTTTCGCTATGCAGCAGAGCGCCGTCCGGCGCAAGGAGCGTAAGCCGCACCGCGGGCGCAGGCTGCGTGGTTTCCAGCCGTACGGCAATCTCCGCGGCGCCCTTTTGGAGCGCGGTGGAGACAACGAAATCCTCCACGCACGTTTCGGGGCGCTCCAGCAGGTACACGTCCCGGAAAATACCGGACATGCGGAACTTGTCCTGATCCTCCAGATAACTGCCGAAGCACCACTTGAGCACGCGGGCCTCCAGCGTGTTTTCGCCGTCGGACAGAAGCTCGGTTACGTCAAACGCGCTGGTGGAATGGGATACCTGCGAAAAGCCCGCGAACGTGCTGTTGACGTACAGGTACAGGCAGCTGTCCACGCCCTCGAAATGCAGATGATACCGCCGCCCCGCCCGCTTGCGCAGGGTAAAGCGCCTGCGGTACGCGCCCGCGGGGTTTTCCGCCGGTACGAACGGCGGATCGTACGGGAAAGGATAGCGCACGTTGGTGTACATGTTCTGATCGAACCCGTGCAGCTGCCACACCGACGGTACGGGAAGCGTATGCGTATAACGCACGTCCTCCGGCATGTCCGCGGCATTGGAAAAGTAGGCAAAATCCCAGTCGCCGGAAAGCATCGTAACGCGGGGGGAGGTTTCCCGCACGCCCCGCAGGGCGCTTTCGGCGTCCGGATACGGAATCATATACGCGCGGACGGGCAGGGTATTCACATGCAGCGTTTTGGGGTTCTCATGGTACTGGAGCATCGGCATTCTCCTCAATCTCATTGATCGGCTGGGTTGGACTGATCAGGGGCCGGGACGACAGCGCATACTGTACAGCCAGGGACATATTCCGTCAATAGGCCGGCGCCCGCCTACTGCGAAAACTTACCGTTCACGGCGGCGCGTTCCACCAGCAGCGCCCGTTCGAAACGCTGCAGATAGGCCTGAAATCCTTTCACGCCTTCCTCGCAGGGCGCGATTACGGCGCGCCGCACCTCCCCGAACACGCGTTGATCCAAATAGTTCTCCAGGGTTTCTCCGGCGCCTTTCTGCACGAGAAACGCCGTCAGCAGCGCCATGCCGTACGCGACGCTGTCCACCGCGATTTCCATCACGGCCACGGGGGCGTTTACGGCGTCCGCCAGGTACTGCTGGCCGACCTCCGGCGTTTTGAAAAAACCTCCGTGCGCCGTAATGCGGCTGATGGATACGTTCTCCCGCCGCAGGATGCGCATGCCGATGGCCAGCGAGGCGAACGCCGAATACACCTGCGCGCGCAGGAAATTGGCCAGGGTAAACCGGCTTGCGTTGCCGCGCAGCACCAGCGGGCAGCCGGAGGCAAAATCCGTTACGTGCTCGCCCGCCAGATAGCCGACCACCGTAACGCCGCCGCAATCCGGATCGCCGCCGACGCTCTGGTGCAGGAGCATGGCGTAGAGCGAGTCCTCGTCCATCGCCGCGCCGACCAGGCCGGAAAACTCCTGATAGGTTTTGGCCCAGGCGCTGATATCCGCGGTGCAGTTGTTGCAGTGCACCATGGCGACGGGTTTTCCGGTGGGGGTCGCCACGATGTCGATCTCGGGATACGGGCGGGAAAGCGGTTTTTCCAGCACCGTCATCGAGTAGATGGAGACGCCAGCCGAAACGATACCCGTCGTCGGTGCGATGCTGTTGGTCGATACCATGCCCGTGGCGGCGCTGCCTTCCGGCGGAGCCATGGGGATTCCCGCCTTCAGCTTACCCGTAGAATCCAACAGCCGCGCGCCGTCTTCCGTCAGCACGCCCGCGTACTCCCCCGCCTTGCGGATTTCCGGCAGAATCCCGTCCAGCTGCCAGGACAAATGGAAATCGGCCAAGATCTCCGAAAACTGCGCCATACAGCGCATACAGTAACGATCCCCGTCCAGGGGAAACATGCCGCTGGCGTCGCCGATTCCGGTGACGAACTCGCCCGTGAGCCGGTGGTGCACATACCCGGCCAGCGTGCAGATGCGCCGGATCTGGTTGACATGGGGCTCGCCGGCCATGACCGCATGGTAAAGGTGCGCGACGCTCCACCGCTGGGGCACGCTGCGCCCGAACATCGCCGACAGCTCCATGGAGGCCTTGCCGGTGAAGGTGTTGCGCCAGGTTCGAAACGCCGTCAGCGGCCTGCCCTCCTGGTCAAAGGGCATATAGCCGTGCATCATGCCCGATATGCCGATTCCGGCGATGGATACCGGCCCGCGGAGAGCCCGAAGCGCCGCACCGACGGCCGCGCGCAGCCCCGACCAGACCTCCTCCAGCGGGTAGGTCCAGACGCCGTTTTCCAGCTTGTCCTCCCAGGCGGAGCTTCCCTGCGCGATCACCGCATGCGCCTCGTTGATCACGACGGCCCGGATGCGCGTCGATCCCAGCTCGATCCCCAGGTATGCTTTGATCATCCGATCACCCTTTCTCCGGTAGGAAGCAGCGCATCTGCGTAACGCCGCGGTTCGCCCAGGCAAAGTACGGGATCAGGGTAATGTCGCAGGCGGCGGATTCGGGCCGGCGCATGGCATACAGCGCGCCCCCGTCCCGCTCGCGCCTGCCCGCGACGCGCAGCTTGGGAAGGCCGGAAATCGTATCCGCCGTAAGAGTCTGGATCGGCGCCGTGCGCAGCGCCCAAAGGCCAAGCACGTCGCCCTGGTTGTCCACGCCTTCGGCGCAGTAAACAAGCGGCCCGCGCATGAACGCAACCCGGCCGGAGTTGGCGGCCACTTTGGGGGACGTATATACGCGGCGGGGTTCCATATCCACGGCGAGGGTGATGGTATCGCCGTTTTGAAGGCGCGGCAGATACGCGTAGCCCGCCTTGATCGCAGGCTTAACGGGCTTTCCGTTGCGCAGCACCGCAGTGCGCCTGCTCCACGAAGGGATCCGCAGCGCCAGGCTCACGTCCGGGCTTTGCTCCGTCTTTTCCACGTGATAGATCATGGCGCCGTCTGCGGGATACGCGGTTTCCAGCGTGATTTGCAGCCCGTGGGTGGCAAGAAGGTTCAGCGTACCGGCTGCGTACAGGTGGGAATAAACAACATTCTGCTCCGCGCTCCAGGCATACCGGCCCAGCGATGTAAACAGCCTTGCCGCGTTGGGCGGGCAGCACGCGCACGCAAACCACTGCGCGCGCTGCGGCTTTACGTGCCGGTGGGTGGCCGCCTCCCCCGCAATGCCGGGGACGACTTCCAGGGGGTTGACGTAGAAGAAGGAACGGCCGTCCAGCGCAACGCCGGCCGCCGCGCAGTTGTACAGGGCGCGTTCCATTTCGTCGGCATAGACCGCGTTGATTTCCAGATTGAGCATCCGGCGCGCGAAGAAAACCAGCCCGATCGCCGCGCAGGTTTCGGCATAGGCGGTATCGTTGGGCAGGTCGTAATCCTCGGTGAAGGCTTCTCCGATGGCCGTGGAGCCGATGCCGCCGGTAATGTACATCCGCCGCTGCGTAACGCTCTGCCAGAGCGCCTTGCAGGCGTTTTGCAGGGCTTCGTCGCCCGTTTCCGCGGCCAGATCGGCCATGGCGGAATACAGGTACACCGCCCGCACCGCGTGGCCTACGGCGTCATGTTGTTCTCGCACGGGCTGGTGCGCCTGCGAATACGCAGGATTTCCCACCTCTTTGGACCAGATCACCGCGGGGTTATTCATCAGCTCCCGGTGGTAGAAATCACTTGCTCCCCGCGCGTCGACGAACTGCTGCGAAAGCTTTACATACCGGCTGTCCCCCGTGCAGCGGTACAGGCGGTACAGCGCCAGCTCCACCTCGGGGTGGCCCGGAAACGCCGCGGCATTCTCCCCCCGGAAGTGGTCGATCATATGATCGGCCATGCGGCACATAATGCGCAGCAGCTCCGTTTCGCCGACACACTCGTGGAGCGCCACGGCCGCTTCCATCATATGCCCGGCGCAGTACAGCTCGTGCGCCTCGCGCAGGTTGCTCCAGCGCCTGCCAGGTTCCTTGACGGTGAAATAAGTATTCAGATAGCCGTCAGGCTGCTGCGCCCTGCCGATCAGCCCGACCACTTCCCGCACGCGGCGGAGCAGCCGTTCGTCCGGCCGGTGCAGCAGCGCGTACGCCGCGGCTTCCAGCCACTTGGCAACGTCGCTGTCCTGAAAGACCATGCCGTAAAACGCGCCGTCGCAGCGGCCGGTTTCGTTCAGCTGCGCGGCGAGGCGGAAGTTTTCCACCGCGTGGCTTTTTTCAGCGCCCTCGATTTCATCGTACAGCGCCCGTTCCTGGTAGGGGAGCATTTCCTCGATCGTAAGCGTTTCCAAACGCATGCAAAAGCCCTGGCCCAGCCGGAAATTCGTCAGCGTGTCCATCGTCTACTCCCGCTGCGCCGCGCGGGCGGCGCCTTTGCTTTTATAACGGATCCTCACCTTGATATCCTGGTGGTAATTGCCAAACGAACGTCCGAAAATCGTAAGCCCGCCCACGTGCTGCGCCGTTTCGGGCACGGAGAGGCGGAAGGTGATGTTGGGGCAGCGCTCGATGCCCAGCTCGCCGACGGAGACGTTTGAAATCTTCCCGCCGTCGATGAACGTGCCCGCGGCGTTGACGGTCAGCAGCTTGTACAGCCCGTGCTGGTTCCAGTGCCGAAACCACCACTTCGGATTATAGATTCCGGGCGTCGCGCCGAAATCCGCCGGGCTAGTCCAGTAACCCAGGGCATGGTCGTTGATGTGGAAATGAATATCGCTGGGCCAGTCCTCCGCGCTTCCAGGCGCCTCGGAGCACAGCTCCATGGACAGCTGGATTTCCACCAGCTCCTGCGCCGCGGAGAGGAAGTTGGGGATCATGTACTCCACATAGCCGCGCCCGAACCAGAGAATTTCGCTGTCCAGCCGCTCCGGCGAGGCAAAATGGCGGGGATCGTCCACCTCGCCGATCAGATGCTCGCGGGTTGCCAGGCCGCATGTGGGATAGATTTCATACGCCGTGTACTGGCCCACGCCGATTTCAGTTTCAAACACGCTGCCGGGGTCCTCGCTTGGCTGGAGCTCGATTAAGATGCGGTCCTCGCTGATCCGGCACACCTTCTGCACGCCGTGGCGGCCGGAAGCGACCTCGATGGAGATGATCCCGCTTTTCTCCAGCGCCTTGATGTGCGGGGTGAGGGCGCCGTCCGAAATCCCCACGTGATCAGATATCTCGGACATATGCATCGGCCCGTTTTCCGCCAGCTTTTCCAGGATCGTAATGCGGACGTCCGAACCGAGCGCACGCAGCAGGGGAAGCCCTTCCCGCAGTGAACGTAGATGCAGCATGGTAATCCTCCCGTTTCTATTCCATTCGCGCCGCCTGCCGGAACCCGTGGAGTTTTTATTTTAGGCCGCACCGAATTAATTCACATTTATATATAGTAGCAAGATACAACAGCATCCCCGCCGCTGTCAACGGTAATTTTACCACGGGAGCGCGGCGGCGGCTTGCGGCCGGCGCTTGCGGGGCCGCGTTTTTCGATGGTATACTGGCACGACAACGAAACCGAGAATATGGAGAGGATGCGCAATGATCGCCAAAACGCCCCCGATGGGCTGGAACAGCTGGGATTGCTACGGCGCGGCCGTGACCGAGGAAACGGTGCGGCAAAACGCGCAATACATGGCGCGGCACCTGAAACCGCACGGGTACGAATACGTGGTGGTGGACATTCAATGGTACCAGCCGACGGCGGACAGCCACGACTATGAGTCGTTTGCCGCCCTGCGGATGGATGCTTACGGAAGGCTGACCCCGGCGGAAAACCGCTTCCCCAGCGCCGCGGGCGGCAAGGGATTCCAGCCGCTTGCGGAGTACGTGCACAGCCTTGGGCTCAAGTTCGGCATCCACATCATGCGCGGCCTGCCGCGCATGGCGGCGCACGGCAAGCTGCCGGTATTTTGCGCCGATACCACCTGCGCCAAGATTGCCGACCCGGCGTCCGTATGCGCGTGGAACCCGGATATGTACGGCGTGCGGGCGGACAAGCCCGGAGCCAGAGCCTATTACGACAGCATTTTCAAGCTGTACGCATCGTGGGGCGTGGATTTTGTGAAGGTGGACGACATCGCGCGGGAAATACCCCGCTGCGAAGCGGAACTTTCCTTGATTTCCGCCGCCTGCCGCGATTGCGGGCGCGACATGGTGCTGAGCCTCTCCCCCGGCCCCGCGCCGCTTGCCCTTTGCGAAACGCTGAAACAAAACGCCAACATGTGGCGGATCACCGACGATTTCTGGGATGACTGGACGCTGCTCAAAGCGATGTTCGAGCGCGCCGCCGCCTGGTGCATCCATACCGGGCCGGGCCACTGGCCGGACGCGGATATGCTGCCCGTAGGCGCGATCCGCCAGTGCGAAAATCCCGCGAACCGCACCCGCTTTACAAAGGATGAGCAGATCACCATGATGACGCTGTGGTGCATGCTGCGTTCGCCCCTGATGATCGGCGCGGAACTGACCAAGAACGACGATTTCACCCTGCGGCTTTTAACCAACGACGCGGCGCTTGCCATCCTGACCGCAACGCATTGCGCGCATCCGCTGTACACCGGGGCGGACAGCGCCGCGTGGGTGGCCCCGCGCACGGACGGCCAGGGGCTCTACCTTGCGCTGTTCAACCTTTCGGACGCGCCCCTCACCCTCCGCCGGGAAACGGCGGAGCTGGGCATGGCCGATTGCCGGACGGCCGCCGAGCTGTGGACCGGGGAAACCATGGAAATCAGCGGCGCGGTGACCGCGGCGCTTGCCCCGCACGCGGCGCGCCTGTACCTGCTCGCCCGCTGAAACCCGAATTGCGCTTACGCCTGAAACGGCGGCCCGCCTCTGCTGCGGGCCGCCGTTTCCTTCGCCCAAAGGCCGGGGCGCGTCCCGCATTGCGCCCGTTTGACGAATGTGGTACGATTGACATAAGGTCAATCCCGTAACAACAGGAAGGTGAGCAGCCGTGCGCAAGGGCTATTTGGTGAAGCGGATTGTGGTGTACATGGGCGTGCTCATTCTGCTTTTGGTCTGCGTGCTCGCTACTTATGCGTTCTCCTCCTACTCCGTGCTCAGCGACGATCTGGAGCAGGAGGCGGCGGGCATCGTTCAGGTATACGGAAGCACCCTGAAGGGCCGCCTCGCGCGGATGGACGGCGTGCTGCACAACCTGCTTTTGCAAAACTACAATAACCTGCAGCTTCTGAAAAGCGGCAGCGAAACGAACCGCTTCTACGCCCTGCAGGATATTCACAACTATATTTCCGACGTAATGCTCAACGATACCGGCGTGGGCGCGCTGGTGGTTGCGGACGTGGATTACGATCTGTGCGTGGACGCGCAGGCGTCGTCCGTCACGTATTGGGACCGCGAAGCCATGCGCCGCTTCACCATCGAAAGCGCCGCCGCGGGCGGTGTCACCCAGACCTGGCGCTTCGTGACGCTCAACGGCCGCGCCTACCTGTGCAAGCTGTATGTGTACGACGGGCGCGCCGCGGGCGCGTTCACCGCGACCAACGTATTCTTGCAGAACGTGCCTGCCGCGGGCGATATCCGGCAGACGCTCATCCTGACCGACGGGGACGGCGTGATTGCGGATTTCCGAGGCGATTCGCTGTCCCAGGATCAGCTGGGCCGAAACCTTGCGGATCTCCCCGCCATGGGCACGCAGACCGCCGCCTATACGCTGGCGGACGGGCAGGTGCTTTTGCATCTGCGCATACAAAGCGTGATCGTATGGAACCAGACGCGCATCCTGATGGCCGTTTCGCTGGCGGTGATCGTGGTAACGCTGCTTTTTGGCGCGCTGATCGTGCGCTACGTGAGCCGGGAAATGGTACGGCCGCTTAACCGGATGGTGGCCGATATGCGGCGGATTGACGGCGGGGAGCACACGCTGCGCATCCGGGACGAATACGGAACGCAGGAGTTTTCCCTGCTGCGCGATACGTTCAACAGTCTGATGGACGTGATCGTACGGCTCAGGATCGAATCCTATGAAAAGCGCATCGCGCTGCATGAGATGGAGCTCAAAAGCATCCGCCTGCAGCTGAAGCCGCACTTCTTCCTCAACGCCATCACCACCATCTCCAGCCTGTCCAGCCAGGGCAGGGACGCGGAAATCAAAACCTATGTGGACGCGCTTTCCCGCAACATCCGCTATATGTTCAAATCCGGCCTGCATACGGTGCCTGTGGAAGAGGAGATCCGGCACATCGAGAACTATTTCGACATGCAGGAATGCAAATACCCGGGCTGCATCTTTCATTTCATCGATCTGCCGCAGGCGCTGCACGGCTGGCTTGTGCCCCAGATGCTGATCCAGACGTTCGTGGAAAACGAGTTCAAGTACGCCGTATCCATGGACAGCGTCCTGACGTTGCTCATCCACCTGTCGGCGGAAACATACAAGGGCGAAAGCATGCTCCAGATCCGCATCGAGGACGACGGCAAAGGCTACCCGCAGGACGTGCTGCGCTACATGAACGGCGACGCCGAACGCCCCAACGACGACGGCGAGCGCGTGGGCCTGTGGAGCGTGAAGCGCATGATGGAGCTCATGTACGAGCGTACGGATCTGATCGAGCTCAGCAACGTGGACCCGCACGGCTGCCTCAACCTCATCCGCGTGCCCATCGCCCCCGTAAACGAGAACCGCGCCGACGCCGGCTCCGGCGCGTAACGCCCATGAAAAGGAGAACCGCATGCGCCTGCTGATCGTAGACGACGACATCCCGACGGTGGAAGCCATCCGCCGCGCCATCGACTGGGCGGACGTGGAAATAGACACGGTGGAGACCGCCTACAGCGCCGCGCAGGCACGGCGCGTGCTGCGCCGCGGGCAGACGGACGTCGTCATCAGCGACATCGAAATGCCCCAGGGTTCGGGACTGCAGCTGCTGGCGTGGGTGCGCGCGCAGGAGCTGGACGTGGAGTTTCTGTTTCTGACCTGCCACGAGCGTTTCGATTACGCTAAAAGCGCGCTGAAGCTGGACGCGGCCGAGTACCTGACCAAGCCGTTCAACGCGCGGCTGATGGCGTTGTCGCTGCAGAAAACCGTCGCCAAGATCAAGGAGAAGCGGCGTTTGCAGGAGGGCAGCCGGTACGGGGAATGGCGCCTGGAAAACCCGCGGCAGGAGGAGCAGAACTTCTGGCTTTCACTGTTCTCCGGCCTTGCCATGCGCAGCCGGGAACAGATTTCCCGGGAGATCCGCGCCCGCAGCCTGCCCGTGGACCCCAACCGCCAGTACCGGCTGGTTGCCACCCGCGTGATGGATTACGAGCCGCAGGACAAGGAGCTCGGCCAGAGCTTTCTGTTCTACGTTCTGGAGAACACCCACGGCCGCCTGCTGTGCGGCAGCGAGGAAAGCGGGCGTACCGTGCACCGCTACGGCGTGAACGGGCTTTGGTTTTTCACCGCCGTGGACGACTTGCCGGACGACCAGCTGCGCGGCCGCTGCGAAAAGATGATCGAGGCCTGCGCCGAGGCCGTGCGCGTGAAGGCGACTTGCTGCATCAGCCGCGCGACGCCGATCGAAGCCCTTGCGGACCAACCGGCCGCGCTGCAGGCGCTTATTGAGCGCAGCGTAGCCTATTACGGGCAGGCGTTTACCCAGGACGAAGCGGTTGCAGCCGATTCCGAGAGCCAGATTTTGGACGTCGCCAAGCTGGACCAGATGCTCAAAGCCCACGATAAAATCCGCCTCCTCAACACCGTAAAGAAAACGCTTGCCGACCGGACCGCTTTGAAAACGCTCAGCGAGCGTACCCTGCACCTGATTCAGCAGGAATTTTTACAGGCGGTGTACGCCCATCTATCGGAGGCCGGGGTGCAGGCAACCCGCCTGTTTGCGGACGAGGATTCGCTGCGTTTGTCCGACCAGGCCTGCCGCTCGTCCGTGGATATGCTGCGCTGGGCCAACTACCTGCTGGAGCGAACCTTCGATTTTGAGGACGAGCTCCGCCGGGCGGGCACGCTGGTGGAGAAGATCCAGTCCTACATCCGCGAGCATTATCACGAGGATATCGGCCGCAACGAGATTGCGGCGGAATTTCACCTGTCGCCGGAATACCTGGCGAAGCTCTTCAAACGGCAGACCCACTATTCCCTCAAGGACGCGGTTTGGAACCAGCGCATGGAACAGGCCAAGCGCCTGCTGTACGATCCGGACGTGCGCATCTCGGACGTGGCGGGCGCCGTGGGGATTGACAATCTTTCCTACTTCACCACCGTTTTCAAGAAGCGGTTTGGCGTAACGCCGCAGGAATACCAGCGCGAAGGCGAGCCGCATCCCGGGGAGTAACCGGGCACGCGCAGCGAAAACCAGTCATTTCTGGTTGATATTCACCCAAAAACGAAACAAGAACGCTTAAATTTGATAGCGACCCCTTTTGGATACAGGTATACTCGATGTAGAAAAGGAGGTCATTTTATGACATCTAAAAAAATCGTTTCCCTCTTGACCCTGGTCGTTCTTTTGGTTGCCTCCCTGGGTACCGTATCCACCGCGGCGGCGGAAGGCTATGACAAGATCGTATACGCCTACGCCACCTTCAACAACATTCCGACCGACGAAACCCTGGCCAGCGTGGAAGAGGCCATCAACGTGATCACGCGCGAGAAGATCGGCGTGGAAGTTGAACTCAAGCCCATCATGATCTGGGATTATTCCTCCACCGTCAGCCTTGCGCTGCAGGGCGGCGAGCAGGTGGACATTTACCAGACCCTGGGCGACCTGAACACGGGCATCAGCACCGGCATGTGCATGGACATCACCGACCTGGCCGCCGCCAATGCCCAGGAAACCCTGGCGCTGATCGGCGAAAAGTGGCTCGCGGCCACGAGCTTCGCGGGCAAGCTGTACGGCTTCCCCACGTACAAGCCCATCGCCCTGACCCCGATGCTCATTTACCGGCAGGATATCGCCGACGCGCTGGGCCTGGATATGACCAAGGTCAACAGCGTTGCCGATATCACCGCAGTGCTCGAAGCCGTAAAAGCCGCCTATCCGGACATGACGCCCCTTGCGGCCGTCAACACCGGCAACATCGGCCTCGGGCTGACCGTGCCCAACGTCGACTACCTGACGGACAACTACTTCTCCCCCAAGGGCGTTCTGATGAACGACGAACTCACGGTTGTGGACTTCTATGCCTCCGAAGCGTTTGCCAACGTATGCAACACGGCGCGCAGCTGGTATTTGAACAACCTCGTGATGAAAGACGCCGCCACCACCAGCTCCGCCGCAGCGGAACTGATGTCGTCTGGCAACTACTTTGCCTATCTTGCGTCCTACAGCTATCCCGAAGCGGATACCGCCGCAAGCCTGGAAGCGCAGACCGGCGGCTATGACCTGGGCGCCAAGATCGTCAGCAGCGCGTTTTTGGATACCACGTCGATCAACGCCCTCACGTGGTGCGTCGCTTCGACCACCAAAACCCCCGAAGCGGCTGTGAAGTTCTTAAACCTCACCTTTACCGATCCCGACGTCGTCAACCTGATCATCTACGGCCTGAAGGACCGCGACTATGTGCTGGACGAAGCGGGCTTCATGAGCTACCCCGAAGGCCAGGAAGCCGCCACCGTGCCCTACACGGCGCAGCTCTCCTGCGGAACGCTGGGCAACTTCTTCATCATGTACCCGATGGCGGGCACCAACGTGGAATCCCTCGCGTGGGAGCTGGAGCAAAACCAGAAGGCGAAAACCTCCGTTGCCATGGGCTTCACGTTTGATAGCAGCAGCGTGAAAACGGAATACACCGCCGTTACCAACGTGATCGAGCAGTATCTGCCCGGCCTGGTATGCGGCAGCGTAGACCCGGCAACGGAAATCCCCGTATTCCTGGAGCGGCTCGCGGAAGCCGGCCTGAATGAGATCATCGCAGCCAAACAGACCCAGCTGGACGCCTGGTTAGCCTCCAAGTAAACCGGAAACAAACAACACGCGGGGCGGCGAAAAGCCGCCCCGCAAGAATGTTGCGCATACCCCGTATATGCTTGCAACCACATTCCCCGTCCCACCGAAACGACAGATGAGGAACGATCATGGGTAAACGCCGTAAAATGCACCTGGCGAAAACAGGTCCCCTGCTGCTGATCGCGCTGCCGGGCATCCTATACCTTCTGGTGAACAACTACCTGCCGATGTTCGGCGTATTTCTTGCGTTCAAGGATTTCAACTACTTCAAGGGAATTTTCGGCAGCGACTGGAACGGGCTGGACAACTTCCGTTTCCTGTTCAAAACGCGCGACGCCTTGCTGATGACCAGAAACACGCTGCTTTACAATACCGCGTTCATCGTCATCGGCACGCTCGCCGCCATCTTCATCGCCGTACTTCTCTACGAGCTCGGCCAGCGCCGCAGGGTGCGGTTTTTCCAGTCCGCGCTGATGCTGCCCAACCTCTTTTCCTGGGTTGTGATCGGCTTCGTGGTGTACGCGTTCTTAAACGCCGACACCGGTTTTATGAACAACACCATCTTTCCGCTTCTGCATCTGGAGCCCTTCAGCTGGTACTCAACCACGGAGCCGTGGCCGGTGATCCTGGTTCTCGTTTACCTGTGGAAATACATGGGCGTGTCCTCGGTGGTGTACATCGCAAGCATCGCGGGGATCGACCAGAATATCTACGAGGCCGCGCAGATCGACGGTGCGAGCAAGGTACAGCAGATCCGCAAAATCACGCTCCCGCTGCTCAAGCCCACCGTGATCATTATGGTGCTGATGGCCGTCGGGCGCATCTTCTATTCCGATTTCGGGCTGTTCTATCAGGTGCCGCAGAACTCCGGCCGCCTGTTCAGCGTGACGCAGACCATCGATACCTACGTGTACCGCGGGCTGATGGAATTAAACGACGTGGGCATGTCCGCCGCCGCGGCGCTGTACCAATCCGTGATCGGGCTGCTGCTGGTGCTTGGGGCCAACGCGCTGGTGCGCAAACTGGACCGCGAAAACGCGCTGTTTTAGGAGGTGAACGATAAGATGATACACACAAAGGGCAACGACGTCGTTCGTTTCCGCAGGTTTGCCACGGTAATGCTTTCCCTCCTCGCGCTGATCGCCATCCTGCCCATTCTTTTGATCGCCACGGCCTCCGTGACGGACGAGGACGTGCTGGTGGCGGGCGGATATACGTACTTCCCCGCCAAGCTGAGCCTGGATTCGTATTACTACATGCTTAAGCAGAGCGCGATGATTTTGAACGCATACGGCGTTACCCTGCTGGTGACGGCGGCCGGTACGCTGTTAAGCCTCGTGCTCACCACGACGCTCGCCTATCCCATGTCGCGCAGGGATTTCAAGTACCGCAACGCCTTGGCGTTCTTCGTTTTCTTCACCATGCTCTTCAACGGGGGCGTCGTGTCTTCCTACATCATGTGGTCGCGCGTGTTCAGCATCAAGAACACGCTGTGGGCGCTGATCGTACCCAATTTTCTGGTAACCGCGTTCAACGTGCTGCTGGTGCGAAACTATTACGCCAACAGCATCCCCCACGCGGTGATCGAGAGCGCGCAGATCGACGGCGCGGGAGAGTTTCGAACGTTCCTGCAGATCATGCTGCCCCTGGCCATTCCCACCATCGCCACGATCAGCCTGTTTACGGGGCTGATCTACTGGAACGACTGGGTCAACTGCCTGTACTACATCACCGATTCCAAGCTGTATCCCCTGCAGAACCTGCTGATCCGCATTATGAACAACATCCAGTTCCTGAAGATCAGCACCAACGTGCAGCTGCTGGGCACCCAGAACATCGAGCTGCCGGGTTCCTCGGTGCGCATGGCCATGGCCGTGATCGGGATCATCCCGATCCTGATCATCTTTCCGTTCGTACAGAAATACTTCATCAAAGGCGTCGTGATGGGCGCGGTGAAAGGATAAGGAGATTTTCCATGAAAGTCGGACAGATTATCGATGGAATCATTCAAAAAACCGGCGTGCCGCGCCTGCCGGAGAACCGGACCTGCGACCATCTGATGGCCGGAAGTTTGGATAGCGAAGTGCAAAAAATTGCCGTCACCTTTATGGCGACGGTGGATGTGATCCGCGAGGCGGCGGCGCAGGGCGTGAACTTCATCATCACCCACGAGCCCACCTGGTTTACCGGCAAGGACGAAATCGATTGGCTGCAGGGAGACCCCGTGTATTTGCAGAAAAAGAAACTGATCGAAGATACGGGCATGAACATCTGGCGCTTTCACGACCATATGCACTTCGACGCCGACGACGGCATTTTCCGCGGGTTTGACACGGAAACGGGCTGGGGAGACTACCACATGCCGCCCGACGAGGACGCGCCGTTTTTCCGCAAGGGCAAGAAGAACGACAGCTGCTACCAAATTCCAAAGACGACCCTGGGCGAGCTGGCAGCGTTCTTCAAGAAACGGTTTTCCATGCCCTACATCCGCATCCTGGGCGATCCGGCCATGGCGGTGGAACGCGTATCCGTGCTGCTGGGCGGCGGAAGCCTTGGGCTTGGCAGCGAGCAAATGCCCATGGAACTCATGCGCGCCCGCAACCTGGACGTGATCCTCTGCGGCGAGGTGACCGAATGGACGCTGCCCGCCTATGTGCGGGACGCGTGGCAGCTGGGCATGAGCAAAGCGCTTCTGATTTTGGGGCACGAGCGCAGCGAGGAACCCGGCATGAAGCACCTGGGGCCGTGGCTTACGTCCATCACCGGCGATATTCCCGTATTGTTCGTGGACGCGAAGGAACCCTTTACCACCCTGTAAACTGGACCGGCAATACCCGCCGGGGCGCAGCGGCAACCGCTGCCCTGCGCGGGTAACAAACGCACACGGAGGCAGCGACTATGGCAGTTTTGACCTGTGATTTCTATTCCAAGGCACGCGTAGGCATGCAAACGTTCACCGCCGTTCTTCCGGTGGATCTTCCGCCCGACGGCATGACCCCCCGTCCCTACGCGGACGGCCCGTGGCCCACCCTGTACCTGCTGCACGGTTATTCCGGCAACCAGGTGGACTGGCTGTACCGTTCCGACATCGAGAAATGGGCGATGAAACACCGCATGGCGGTGATTATGCCGTCCGGCGCGAACTATTTCTATCTGGACAACGAAACGACGGGCGAAAAGTTCGGAGGCTTCATCGGCGAGGAGCTTGTCGACGTCACCCGAAAGATGTTCCCCCTTTCCCGGAAACGGGCGGATACCGCCATCGCGGGCTTGTCCATGGGCGGTTACGGCGCGGTGCGCAACGGGCTTTTGTACGCGGATACGTTCGGCGCGATCCTCGGGCTGTCGTCCGCGCTGATTACCGACCAGGTGGCCGCCATGAAACCGGAAGGCGGCGGCACGCAGATTGCCCCGTACGGATACTATGCGCATACCTTCGGCGACCCCGCAAAGCTGCTGGGAAGCGATAAGGACCCCAAACATCTGGCCAAAGTCCGCCTGGGGGACGGCAAGGCCCCCCGCTTGTTCCTCGCCTGCGGCACGGAAGATTTCGTAATGAAGGAAAACCGGGATTACCACGCGTTCCTTGAAGAGATCGGATATCCGCATACCTGGTGGGAACGCCCCGGCAAGCACGATTTCGAATTCTGGAACCAGTCGATGCCCGCGGGGATGGACTGGCTGGCGGCCGGGAAGGAAGCCTGAACCTGATGAACGCGGAGCTTGTGATGACCCTCCATGTGGAGCTTGGGCAAGCGCTGCCCGTCGGCCGCGTTCCCGCCGGGGAGCTTGTCATCATCCCCATCGTGGGCGGCAGCTTTGATGGCCCCCGGCTTCGGGGCCGGGTGCTGTGCGGCGGCGCGGATTGGAACACGCGCATCTCCGCGCAGGAAAGCCACGTGTGCGCGCGTTACTGGATCCAGACCGACGACGGCGCGGTGATCGCCGTGCACAACGAAGGCGTGCTCCACGCCGGCGCGCCGGAAGACGGATTACAAACCACGCCGGTTTTCCAATGCGACGCCAACGGCCCGTACGCCTGGCTCAACAGCGGCCTGTACGCGGGCACGCTCAAAGGCGCGGGCGAGCGCGCCGTGGAAATCGGAATCTGGCGGCTATAAGAACATAACACGCACCCAAGTCAAGGAATGGCAAGCTATGCACGGCGTTTTCACCGGTCTGCCGCCGATACGGGGCGGAACGGCGGAAACGCCGTTTTTCCTTCTGCAAAGCGGAACACGGCAAAGCAGCGCAGGCGCGGCAAGCGTTTGGCGCGTATTGGCAATGTTATGCGCTTGACATTTCTACGCCGTCATGCTATCGTTTTCTCATTCCAAAACCGAGAGGTGCATACGGATGGCAACGCTGAAGGAAGTCGCCCAGAAAGCCGGCGTGACGGTGACCACGGTTTCCAGGCTGCTCAACAAGCCGG
>JAEWTC010000013.1 GCA_023459675.1 Bacillota bacterium
GGCCGCCGCGGGCCGGTATGGATCGACGTGCCGCTGGACGTACAGGGAGCGCACGTTGAGCTGATGACCCTGAACGGCTTCGATCCGGCAAAGGAAGGCTTCGGACCGGGCGCAGCGGCAGCCGACGCGGATATCTGCAAGCTGTATTCGCTCCTGAACGAAGCGCGGCGCCCTGCGATCCTCATCGGGCATGGCGTGGTCGCATCCGGAAAGCAGGAAGCGATCCGTGAAATTGCGGAAGCGTTTCAAATTCCCGTGCTTGCAACGTGGCGTGCAAAGGCTGTGTTCGGTGAAGACGAGCCGCTGTACATGGGCTGCCCGGGCATACCCGCGCCCCGTTATGCGAACTATGTTCTGCAAAACGCCGACTTCGTTCTGATCTTAGGCACACGGTTGAACCCGGCTATCACCGCGTTTGACGAACCGCATTTCGCATTCCAAGCGAAAAAAGTGATGGTGGACATCGAGCGCGCGGAGATCGACAAACTAAACATCCCGTTTGCAATGACGTTCGCCTGCGATATCGGGGATTTCATCCCCGCGTTCATGGCGCGGCGGGAACTGTATGTTTCCACAGACCGGAACCCCTGGCGGGAATACTGCGCCGCAATCAAGGCCAAATATCCGCTGATGCGGGAAAGCCAGCCGTTTGACAACGAGGGAAAGACAGACGGCTACCGTTTTGCAAAGGCGCTGTCCGATGCGTCGAAGGCTGCCGACGTTTTCATCGGTTCGTCCTCCGGGCGCACGTGCGGAATTTCGCACATGGCTTACGATTTGAAACGCGGCCAGCAGTTTGTAACCTCCATGGGGCTTGGAAGCATGGGCTGGTGCATTCCCAGCGCAATTGCCAGCTGCTTTGCCAGCGGCAAGCGCCGCACGCTGGTGTTGGAAGGCGACGGAAGTCTGCAATCCAACATTCAGGAGCTTGCGTTGATCCGGCAGTACCATCTGCCGCTCAAGCTGTTTATCTTCTCCAATCACGGGTATGCGTCGGTCTATACCATGCAGCGCAACAACTTCAACGGCAATTATGCCGGCGTTGATCCGGAAAGCGGTTTGGGCTTCGCGGCACCGGAGGCGGTTGCGCATACCTACGGACTCCCCTATTTCCGAATCGAGAACGATTCCCAGATTGACGGGGTGGTGGAACAGATCATGAAGGACGACACCACCTGCCTGTGTGAAATCATCGGCAGCCTGAAGTTTGACGAGATTCCCAAGTCCATGACCATCGCTAACCCGGACGGTACGTTTTCTTCCTCGCTGCTGGAGAACCTCTACCCGTTTCTGCCGGCGGAGGAGCAGCAAAGCAATATGCCGGACTGGGAAGGGAAAACCCTATGAAACGCGTGCTGATCACCGGCGCAAGCCGCCGCGGATTTGTGGGGCGCAACTTAAAAGAAGCGCTCGACCAGCAGTATGAGCTTTTTACGCCCACGCACGCGGAGCTGGAGCTGCTGGATACGGATCAGGTGGCCCGCTATATCGAGCGGAACCGGATTGAAGCCATCGTGCACGGCGCCGTACATGTGCCGGAGTTTAACGGGCTTGATAACGAGTTCTACAACGATATGCTCATGTTTTGGAACTTGGAGCGCTTATCCGGTTACGTTGATAAGATCTTGTATTTCGGTTCCGGCGCGGAGTTTGATAAACGCAGCCACATCCGCATGGCGAAGGAAACGGAGATTCCCAACGTACTGCCGGTAAGCCAATACGGGCTTGCGAAATACACCATGAACCGCATTGCGCAGGCGTCCGGTAATATTTACAACCTTCGCCTGTTTGGCATCTTCGGCAAATACGAGTTGTGGCAGATCAAGTTCATATCGAACCTTTGCTGCAAAGCGGTGTTCGACATTCCCCTCTCCGTGCGTTCGGAATGTATGTTCGATTTCCTGTACGTGGAAGACCTTCCGGCGATCGTCACCTGGTTTTTGGAGAATAAGCCGGCGTATCACGATTACAATATCTGCCACGGGATGCCCTATGCCTTGACGAAGCTTGCGGAAATGGTTCGGGAAATCAGCGGCAAACCCTTGCCGATCCACTTGAAAAGCCAGCAGCGAAACCTGGACTACACAGGGGACAATACCCGTTTGCGCAGCGAGATCAAAGATCTTCGCATCACCCCGATGGATTGGGCAATCGCCGAACTTTATACCTACTACCAGCGGCACCGCGACCTGATTGATCCGGAGAAACTGAAGATTGACATGAAAGCCAAAGACCTGATCGGAATGGAATAACTGCGGGCCATCGCCCGTATGGAGGTTCTTCTGGATGAAAAAAGTGAGTATCGTCATCCCCTGCCGCAACGAAGTGCTGAACGTTGAGCCCATCAGCGAGGAAGTGATCGCGCTGATGGAGAAAAGCCATGCCGGGTACAGGTTTGAGATCCTCTTTATCGACAATAGCTCCAACGATGGAACGCAGGATCGCCTGCGCATCCTTTGCGCGAAGGACAAACGGATCAAAGCGATACTCAACGGCAAGAACTTCCCAAACACCTCCGCGCTGCATGCCCTTTACGAGGCGGACGGGGACGCCGTGATCCTGATTCCGGCTGATTTTCAGGTTCCGGTGCCGATTATAACCGAAATGCTGAACGCGTGGGAAGGCGGCGCGATGGTCGTCGCTCCGCTAAAGTACAACAGCAAATCCGATAAGATCCGTCTGCTCCGGAAAATCTATTATTTCATGTCCAGCAAGCTTTCCGAGCAGGATACGCTTTCCGGTTTCACCGGAACCGCCCTGTATGACCGCAAATTCATGGATCTGTGCAAAGCCACCGAGGATCCGCTGATCAGCATGCAAAACATGGTGGTGCGGTATGCCGATCCCGTCGTAAAGATCCGTTATCAGGAACAGCCCAGGAGAAGCGGCCGGTCTAAATCCGGCTTTGGGTATCTGATCGATACGGCGATCGTGCGCTTCATCGGCGTATCCAATATGCTGCCGAAGTTTGCCGTGATGACCGGGCTTGGACTGGGTCTGGTAAGCCTGCTGATCGGCGTGTATTATCTGGTTCGCAAGCTGATCGACTGGAACAATTTCCCCATGGGTATTGCGCCGATGGTCGTAGGCATGTTCCTGCTCGGCTCCATACAAATGATCTTCATCGGCATGCTCAGCGCGTATATTCTCATGATCAACGAGCGGCAGATGAAAAAACCGCTGGTCGTGGAAAAGGAACGGATTAATTTCGAAGATCAGGACAATGAAAAGAAGTAGAACTATTCATTGGCCGATTGGAAAGGATATACCCTATGAACGTTAAGCTTTTCGACCTGACAAGGCAGTACCAATTGCTCAAGGACCAGCTGGAACCGGCGGTATGCGCGCAGATGGCCGGCGGCATGTATATCATGGGCGATTCGGTAAAGCGGTTTGAACAGGAATTTGCGGCCTATATCGGCGTTAAGCACGCCATCTCCGTTAACAGCGGCACCGATGCGCTGCTGATCGCGCTGCGTGCGATGGGCGTCGGCCAGGGCGACGAGGTGATCACGACGCCGTTTACGTTCTTCGCCACGGTAGAGCCGATCCTCAATCTCGGCGCGAAGCCGGTGTTTGCGGACGTTATCCCCGAAACCTACAACATGGATCCCGCGGATATGGAACGGAGAATCACGGCAAAAACAAAAGTGATCCTTCCGGTTCATATTTTCGGCCAGCCGGCGGATATGGCGGGCATACAGCGGATTGCCGCAAACCATGGAATTAAAGTGCTGGAAGATGCGTGCCAGGCCGTAGGCTCCGAATTCGGCGGGCGTAAAACCGGATCTATCGGCGATATGGGGTGCTTTTCGTTTTTTCCAACGAAAAACCTGGGCGCGTTTGGCGACGGCGGCCTGATTACGACCAATGACGATCGCCTTGCCACGCTCTGCCGCGCGTATTTGCAGCACGGAGCCGGCCAAAACGGCGCGAAAGCGCGCTACTATCTCGACGGAACCCCCGACGAGCTTGAGGGAACGGCCGAGCCGACCGGCCTGTACAATCCCTACAAGTACTATAACTATATAACGGGCTATAACTCGCGTCTGGATGCGCTGCAAGCGGCCATATTGTCCGTCAAGCTGCCTCATTTGGCGCAGTTCAACCGTTTGCGCCAGCGGATTGCGGATGCCTATACGGCGGGGCTTGGGGATCACACGCTTCTCAAAGCGCCGTTTGTGATGAAGGGCGTGACGCCGGTTTGGCATCAGTATGCCCTGCGCTGTGAGAAAAAGGAAAGTCTGATGCGGCATTTAGCGGATTGCGGCGTCGGATGCGCGCCGTTCTATCCCGTTCCGCTGCACCTGCAAAAGGCATTGGATACGCTGGGGTATAAGCCGGGCGATTTCCCGGCGGCGGAAGCGCTGTCCAAACAGACGGTTTGCCTGCCGATCTTTCCCGAAATGACGGACGACGAGATACAATACGTAATCGGTACCCTGCATAGCTTTGCAAAGGCAAACGGCTGACTGCGCAAGGCTCGCGGTTCGCGCGTAACAGAATATTCATAAAGTGTATGCTTGTTTTTCAGATCGCTGTCTGCTATGATGAAATCACGGGTAAGTGCTTATCTGCACTCAAAATAAAAAGGAGGATCCATACATGAAAAAAGCCCTTTCGGTATTCCTCACGCTTGTTCTCATGCTGTCGGTTAGCGCGGTCGCTTTGGCCGATGATATTACGTTCGCTCTGGTTACCGACGTTGGTAACATCGACGACCAATCCTTTAACCAAAGCACCTGGGAAGGCCTCGTAGCGTTTGCGGATGCCAACGGCCTTGTGAAAGACGAAAACTACGCGTATTACAAACCCTTTGAGGACAGCGACGCTGCCCGCATCGAATCCATCACCGCCGCCATCGAGAACGGTGCGAAAGTCGTCGTCGTTCCCGGCTATCTGTTCAACGCGGCAGTGCTGACCGCGGCGGAAGCCAACCCCGAAGTGATTTTTATCGGCGTTGACCTGACGATTGCCCCCGAGACGTATCCGGCCAATGCGACGAACCTGATTTTCAAAGAAGAGCAGTCCGGCTTCATGGCTGGCTATGCGGCCGTTATGGAAGGCTACACCAAACTGGGCTTCCTGGGCGGCATCGATGTTCCCGCCGTCGTGCGGTACGGCTTCGGCTATCTGCAAGGCATTGATTATGCGGCGCAGCAGCTTGGCGTAACGCCCGAAGTGAAGTACTGGTACTCCGGCACCTTCGGCCCCAACGATGAGATCAAGGCCAAGATGGACAGCTGGTACGCCGAAGGCACCGAGATCGTCTTCGCATGCGGCGGCGGCATCTTCCTCAGCTGCCTCTCCGCGGCTGAAACCGCTGGCGGACATATGATCGGCGTTGACTCCGATCAGGGCCACATCAGCCCCATCTTCTTGACTTCTGCCATGAAGATTATCCCCACGCCCCTGAGCGGCTTACTGCAGGAAATCTATGACGGCGGCTATGCGCTTCCCGAAGCGGTTGCCGGCAAAGATATCACCCTGAGCATCGAAGACGGCGCTTGCGGCCTGCCGACCGCGGAAGCAAGCTGGCGCTTTGCAAACTTCACCCTGGAACAGTACCAGGCAATTCTTGAAAAGGCTCTCAGCGGCGAAGTGGCCATCTCCAACGCAACCGACGCAGCGCCCGCAACCGTTGTGACGACCGTAGATTTCCAGAACTAAGCATTGTGTTCCCTTAAGAAAGGCCAGGCAGCCGCCTGGCCTTTCTTCAAATTTAGGGCCTATCCAATGAAGAGGTGCCGGCATGAGCGAATACATCATCGAAATGAATGGAATACGCAAAGTATTTCCGGGCGTGATCGCCAATGACAACGTCACCCTGCAGCTGAAAAAGGGAGAAATCCATGCGCTGCTCGGTGAGAACGGCGCGGGCAAATCCACGTTGATGGGTGTTCTGTTCGGCATGTATCAGCCGGATGCCGGCGAAATACGCAAGAACGGCAAAGCTGTGCGTATACACAATCCCAACGACGCGAATGCCCAGGGAATCGGCATGGTGCATCAGCATTTTAAGCTGGTGGAAGTTTTCACCGTTCTGGACAATATCATGCTTGGCGCCGAGGATACGCGCCACGGCGTATTGCAGAAGAAAAAAGCGCGCGAGAAAGTGCTTGCGCTCAGCGAAAAATATAAGCTGCAGGTGGATCTGGATGCGATTATCGACGATATCAGCGTTGGTATGCAGCAGCGTGTGGAAATATTGAAGATGCTCTATCGAGAGAACGATATATTGATCTTTGATGAGCCGACCGCCGTTTTGACGCCGCAGGAAATTGAAGAGCTGATGCAGACGATGCGAAGCTTTGCCGGCGAGGGAAAGAGCATCCTTTTTATCACGCATAAATTGAACGAAATCATGGCGGTTGCCGACCGTTGCACCGTTCTGCGCAAGGGAAAATGCATCGGTACGGTTGACGTGAAGGATTCGACGGTCGATTCGCTTGCGGAAATGATGGTCGGGCGCAAGGTGAATTTCACCGTAGAGAAGAAACCCGCTAAGCCAAAAGACGTAATCCTCAGCGTCAATAATTTGTCGCTGACCACCTCCGCAAGCGGGAAACACCAATTGCACAATGTTTCCTTCAAAGTTCGCGCCGGTGAAATCGTCGGGATTGCGGGCATCGAGGGCAACGGGCAGAGCGAGCTGGTTTATGCGCTGACCGGCTTGCTTAAGCCGTCCAGCGGCTCCATTACCTTTAACGGAGAAGATGTCACGCATGAGTCAATCCGTTCGCGGAATGATCGCGGTATCGCGCACATACCGGAGGACCGGCACCGTTACGGGTTGGTGCTGGACTATTCGCTGGCGGAAAACCTGATTTTGAAAAGCTATCATACAAACAGTTACAATCATCATGGCTTCCTGCGCTTTCCGGAAATCCAGCAGCATGCGGACGAGCTGATTGGCCGGTTCGACATCCGTGCGGGCCAAGGCGCCGATACGCCTGCGCGCAGCATGAGCGGCGGTAACCAGCAAAA
>JAEWTC010000014.1 GCA_023459675.1 Bacillota bacterium
GCTTTCCTGCCGCTCGTCCCGCAATATGCGCACGGGGGAGGAGGAGCGCGTTTCCGGCGCGCTGAGCAAGGCGTCCGGCAGATCGAACCCCTGCAGCTGCCTGCCAAAAATCGGCAGCGCATACCGCAGCGCGTCCGTCACGAAGGCTGGGAAGACGCCGTCGATGGCGGCGGGTGCCGCGCCGGGGCGGCAGCTTGGGCGCACCGCGCCGAAAGACTTCGTGGGCCGTTTCAGCAGAAAATCTTCCACGCGCTGGCAGGGCGCGTGAAAGCCTCCCACGGCGTAGGCGGCCTCCTCCATACGGCGTTGGAATGCGATGCCCTCCAGCGGGCCGCCGAAATCGGCGGGCTTTACGCCCACCAGCAGCGCGGCGTTGGCGTTTTCGCCGTCGCGCGCGTGGCGGCTCATGCCGTTCAGGTTCAGGCGGCCTACCTCGCTGGAGGCATTGATCACCTCGCCGCCCGGGCACATGCAAAAGGTATATGCGCCGCGTTGATCGGGGGTCTGCACGTTCAGTTTGTAATCGGCGGGCGGCAGCGCCGCATGCCCGGCGAAGCTGCCGTACTGCGCCCGGTCGATCAGCGCCTGCGGGTGCTCGATGCGCACGCCCACGGCAAACGGCTTGCCCGCCATGGGCACGCCCGCCGCCGCAAGCCACGCGTACACGTCGCGCGCGCTGTGCCCCGCGGCCAGATACACGGCGTCCGTCGGGAAGCGCTCCGCGGCGGTTTCCACGGCGGTCACCCGCCCGTCCTCCACGCAAAGCCCGGTTGCCTTGCATTGAAAACGGATCTCCGCGCCAAGCGAAAGCAGCTTGCCGCGCATGGCTTTCAGCACCCCGCGCAGCAGATCGGTGCCGATGTGCGGGCGGGCGTCAAAGAGGATTTCCTCCGGCGCGCCGCAGGCCGCAAACGTATGGAGCACCGTGCGGATCAGCGGGTCGTTCAGGCCGCAGGTCAGCTTGCCGTCCGAAAACGCGCCCGCGCCGCCCTCGCCGAACAAAACGTTGCTTTCGGGGTTTAATACGCCGTCGTTCCAGAGCGCCGCAACGTCCTGCACGCGCTCGTCCACGCGCCTGCCGCGTTCCAGAAGGATCGGCTTGGCGCCGCGCACCGCAAGCCCCAGCGCGCAGAAAAGCCCCGCGGGGCCTGCGCCGATCACCACCGGGCGCGGCCTGCCGGGGCCGTAAGGCACGGTGGGCAAATGAAAGATATCGTACGCCGGGGGCGTATCCATCCGCACGGCCTGGTTTACCTGAAAACGCCGGATCAGCGTCTGCTCCAGCGCAGGGTCTGCAAGCGTCACATCCAGCGACAGGGTAAAGTGCACGTCGCGTTTATCGCGCGCGTCCACGCTGCGGCGGGCGATGTGCGCCGCGCGGATATCCGCCTGCGGCACCTGCAAACGCGCGGCCGCCAGCGCGCGCAAGGGCCATGGCGTATGCGCCGCTTCGGCCAGGGAAAGTTTGATCTGGTGCAGTCTGATCATGCCGCGCCTCCATTTCAGTTCGCACCCATCCTATCACACGGGGGATCGGAAAACAACCGCCGCCCGGCGATGGAGTATGGTATAATAAAGCCAATTTCAGCAAAGGAGCGTGCGCGCATGAAACGGATTGCGCTTTCGTTGTCGGCGGTCGCTTTCTTTTGCCTGCACGTCCACCGTACGTCCGCGTTTGCCGCGGTTTTGATCGCGCTGCCGTTTCTGCTTTACTTCGCCGTCAAAATGCCGGCGCTTGCCGACGCGCCCCCCCTGCGCCCCGCGTGGAAAATTTACGCAGCGCTCACGGCCATCGGCGCTTGCCTTTGGCCCGTTTCGGGCTTTGCGGGCTGGCTTCGCTCCATTACCGTGTTCCAAATGCTGCAACAGGCGCTCGGGGCGGACTTAAATCCGCTGTCCCAAATCACGGCCTTTCTGTTCGCCGCCGCCGGGCTATGGTTTGCTTACCACATGGTTTGCCTGTTCCTTTCCCGCTTCCTCGTGGCGGCGCGGGAGGCGGCGGGGGATTTTTCCAAAGCGGAACGCATTGCCTTGCTTGCCGCCGTTCTGGTTCTTATCGCCGCGGTTGCGCTCGTGTATACGCGTACGGACGGGTTCGCAAGTCCGCTGGTCACGCGGGATTTGATCTACACGTCGGATTCCGGGGCGATCGTACACGAGAACGCGTATCTTTCGTTAAGCGCCGGGGAGAACGATATCCGCTCCCCGCTGTTTATGCTGTTCGCCGCGCCGCTGATGGGCTTGCCCTATCTGCTTTCGCGCATCCTGCCCGTTTCCAACGCCGTTTCGCTTCTGCTGGTGGCGGCGCAGGCGCCGCTTTTGGCTGTGAGCTTCCTGCTGCTGATGAAAATGGTGCGCGGGGTAAGCCGCGCGGCGCGGATCGCGCTGCCGCTTGTGATGCTTTCCACGCACGCGGCGCTGCTGTTCACGCTTATGGCCGAGCAGTATGTGATCGCGCTGTTTTACCTGGCCTTCGGCTTGTATGGCATTGTGATGCACGGGCGGCGGGAGCAGCTCCTCGTGCTGGGCGCGGCGGGCACGATGATCCCCGGCGCGGCGCTGATGCTGCTGCCGGAGCGCGAGGGGAAAACGCTGCGCGAGGTGATCGTCGATCTGCTCCGCTCCGTTCTGTGGGGCGCCGTCCTCCTCTTTGCGCTGGGCGGCGCGGGCGTGCTGCTGCGGCTGCCCGAAACCCTGGCTAGCATCGGCCGCTTTTCCGGCGCGCAGATCACCCTGTGGGACAGGTGCCTGCAGTTCGTATCCTTCGTAGGGCAGGTTTTTCTGGCGCCGCAGGCGGGCGCTGTTGCCGCCGCGGACGGCTATATGAAATGGCGGCTGATGGACCCGCAGGGGGTTTCCGTCGCCGGGGCCGCGCTGCTGCTGCTCTCTTTGCTGGGCTTCGCGCTCAACCGCAGGCAGCGCTTTGCGCAGATCGCCATGGGGTGGGTGTGCGTTTCGTTCGTGCTTTTGTTCGTTCTGGGCTGGGGCACGGCGGAAAACGGGCTGACGCTCTATACGTTGTATTTCGGCTGGGCGTTTGCGGTTCTGATCGTCTACCTGACCGAAAGCCTGTGCCGCGCGCTGAAGCTGGAACGGTTTTCGTGGATCGTGTACGCGCTCGCCGGGGCGGCCATGCTATGGTACAATCTTCCGCGCCTGTGCGCGCTCGTTCGTTTCGCCGTGGAATTCTATCCGCTTTAAGGAGGCAGCATGACGGCTTTCTTCATACTGGCCGCGTTGACCACTGTTTTGGACCGCGCCGCCAAGCTGCTGGCGCAGCAGGGGATGACCCTGGGGCAGCATATTGTGGTGCTTCCGGGCGTTTTGGAGCTCCGGTTTACGCACAACACGGGCATGGCGCTTGGCTTCCTGTCCGGCCACGCGGCGGCGGGTATCGTGCTGCCGCTTTTGGCGGTGATCGCCGGGGTGCTGGTATTGCGCAGGTTTCGCCTGTCCGCCTTTCTGCTGTCCGCGGCCGGGCTGGTGCTGGGCGGGTTCCTGGGCAACTTTATTGACCGGGTTTTCTTTGGCTATGTGGTGGATATGATCTACCTTCCGTGGCTGCCGTACTTCATCTGCAACCCGGCGGATATCGGCATCACGGCGGGCGCGGTGCTGATCGGCGTCAGTTTGCTGTTCAGGCCGGGAGACTGGCAGGCGAAGGGGAAGGGGAAAGCGCATGAACAAAACGCTGACGGCTGACCGCGCCGCGAGGCTGGACGTGCTGGTGGCGCAGGCCTGCGCCGTCACGCGCTCGCAAGCCGCGAAGTGGATCGAGGCCGGGCTGTGCGAAGTCAACGGCGCCCCGGCGCACAAGGCGGGCGCCGCCGTGAAGGCGGGGGACGCGCTGCTGGTGCGTATTCCGGCCGCCCGGCCGTCCGCGGTGGAGAAGGAAAATATCCCGGTCGCCATCCTGTATCAGGATCAGGATCTGGCCGTGATCGACAAACCCTGCGGTATGGTGGTGCACCCGGCGGGCGGCAGCGAAACCGGCACGCTGGTCAACGCCTTGCTCTTTGCGCTGGACGGGCTCTCCGGTATCGGCGGGGTGCTGCGCCCCGGCATTGTGCACCGGCTGGATAAGGACACCAGCGGCGTGATGCTCGTCGCCAAGAACGACAAAGCGCACCTGCACCTGTCCGCCCAGCTCAAGGACCGGCGCATGGAAAAACACTATCTGGCCGTGGTCGAGGGCGAAATGAGGGAAACCGAAGGCCTGATCGACAAACCCATCGGCCGCTCCACCCGCGACCGCAAGAAAATGGCGGTCGCAGAGGGCGGCAGGCCCTCGCAAACGGAATGGCGGGTTGTGGAAACCTTGAAGCGCGCAACGCTTTTGGACGTGCATCTGCTCACCGGGCGCACGCACCAGATCCGCGTGCATATGCAGTCCATCCATCATCCTGTGGCGGGCGATCCCCTGTACGGGCTTAAAGGCGGCGTGCGCGCCCCGCGCCTGATGCTGCACGCGCACACGCTTGCGTTTACGCATCCGCGCACCGGCGAACGGCTCACGTTCACCGTGCCGCCGCCGCCTGCATTTGAGGCGGCCGTACAGGCGCTGCGCCTGCCAGCCGCCGCGCCCATGGAATAGAAAGCGAACTTTTGTTCTATATTTCTCTTTCCAAGCCCGTTGCGCCTATGGTATAATGGAAGGGAATTCTAGGATAGGAAGGCTGCCATGATCACAGTTTCGGTCGTATCGCTCGGCTGCGTCAAAAACCGTGTGGACACGGAATTGATGCTGGGCATTTTAGAAAAAAACGGGTTTCAGTTCACCGCCGACGAAGCGCAGGCGGATGTGCTGATCGTCAACACCTGCGGGTTTATTGAACCGGCGAAGGAGGAGAGCATCGAAACGATCCTCTCCCTGTCTAAATATAAGGAAAACGGCAGGCTGAAGCTGCTGGTCGCCACCGGCTGCCTGACGCAGCGCTACGAGAAGGATCTGCTCAAGGCGATGCCCGAGGTGGATCTGATGATGGGCGTCAACCAGTACGAGCGCCTGCCCGAGGCGATCCGGGAAGCGCTGCAAGGCAAGCGCGCGTCCTACTGCGCGGATGACCACCACATTTTATCGGGGGACCGCGTGCTGACCACGCCGCCCTACATGGCCTACATCCGCGTGGCGGACGGCTGCGACAACCGCTGTTCCTACTGCGCCATCCCGCTCATCCGCGGGGGGTTCCGCTCCCGCGCGATGGACGACGTTCTTCAGGAGATCCGCGCGCTGGCCGAGGGCGGCGTGCGCGAGCATATTCTCATCGCGCAGGATACGTCCCGTTTCGGCGCGGACCGGCAGGGGCGTTCCCTGCTCCCGGAACTTTTGGAGCAGGCGGCGGCCATCCCGGGCGTCACCTGGCTTCGCACCCTCTACTGTTACCCGGACGAGGTGGACGAGCGCTTGCTTACCGTAATGGCGGCGCATGCAAACATCTGCAAATACATCGACCTGCCCCTGCAGCACGCGGACCCGGATATTCTCCGCCGCATGAACCGGCGCGGCGATATCGAAACCGTGAAGGCGTTCCTGAAACGCGCGCGCGCGCTGGGCTTCACGCTGCGCACCACGATGATCGTGGGCTTCCCCGGCGAAACCCCGGAACAATTCCAAACGCTGATGGATTTTCTGGAAGAGATGCAGTTTGACCGGCTGGGCGCGTTCGCTTTCTCCCCGGAGGACGATACCCCCGCCGCGATGATGCCCGGCCAGATACCCGACAAGGTAAAACAGGCGCGGCTGGACGCGCTGATGACGGCGCAGCAGACAATTTCCCTGAAACGAAACCAACTGCGCATCGGGCAAACCGTAACCGCGCTGGTGGAGGAGATCGGGGAAAACGGAACGGCGATCGCCAGAACCGACCGCGAAGCGCCGGACGCCGACGGCGTCTGCCGCGTAACGGGCGCGCAGGGCGTGCAGCCGGGTACGTTTATCACCGTGAAAATCACCGACGCGGACGCGTACGATCTTGCGGGGGTGATGCTGTGAACCTGCCCAACAAGCTCACCGTTTTGCGCGTCATGGCAATCCCCGCCGTGGTGGGCCTGCTGTATGCCGATGCGCCGTGGAGCCGGGCTGCGGCGACGGTTCTCTTCATCCTCGCCTGCGTGACGGATTGGCTGGACGGCTATCTGGCGCGCAGCCGCGGCATTGTGACGGATTTCGGCAAGTTTCTGGACCCGGTTGCGGACAAGCTTCTGGTGCTTTGCACCATGATTACGCTGGCGGGCTTCGGGCGGCTGCCCGCGTGGCTGTGCGTGGCGGTGCTGTTCCGGGAGCTGATGGTGGACGGCCTGCGGCTGGTGGCGGTGCAAAAGGGCGTCGTGATCGCCGCCGGGAAGCTGGGCAAAATCAAAACCACGCTCCAGATGGTTTTGGTGATCGTCGTCCTGCTCAACGTCCCCCTGCTGTCCTCGCTTTGGGTGGACAAGGCTTTGATCGCCGCGGTGCTTTTGATGACGGTGTGGTCCGGCGTGGATTATTTTATGAAGAACCGCTCGGTCTTCTCGGGAGACGTCTGATGGAAACGCCGTTTGCGCTCGCACAGGCCGTAGTTTTAGAAGCCGCGCGGCGCGGGCTCACGCTGGCGACGGCGGAAAGCCTGACCGCGGGGATGATCGCGGCGGCGGTTGCGGACGTGCCCGGCGCGTCGCGGGTGCTATTGGGCGGCGTGGTGAGCTACGCGTTCCGGGTAAAGCGCGAGGTGCTGGGCGTGCAGGTTGGCGAGGAACAGGTTGTAAGCGGGGTTTGCGCAAGGCAGATGGCCGCGGGCGCGCAAAAGCTGCTGTGCGCGGATCTCGCCGTCAGCGCCACGGGCGTTGCCGGGCCGGACGGCGGAACGGAAGATACGCCGGTGGGCACGGTGTGGATCGGGCTTGCGTGCGGGGAAACGCTCACCGCGCGGGAATATCATTTTACGGGAGACAGGCAGGCCGTGCGGCAGGAAACCGTGCGGCAGGCATTGACCATGATACTGCAGTGCATGAAAGGTGGATAATCGCATGGCGGCAAAGAAAAGCAACACCCCAACGGTTCAGGCGACCGACGGCAGCCAGGACGCCGTTCGCAAGGAAAAGCTCAAGGCGCTGGAGAGCGCGCTGACCCAGCTCAATAAAACCTACGGCAAGGGCGCTGTGATGAAGTACAGCGATTCGGGCGCCGTGCAGAACCTGCAGGTGATCTCCACCGGCAACCTGCAGCTGGACCTCTGCCTGGGCGTAGGCGGGCTGCCGCGCGGCCGCGTGGTGGAGATTTTCGGGCCGGAATCAAGCGGTAAAACCACCGTTGCCCTGCATTGCATCGCCGAGGCCCAGAAGCTGGGAGGGGTCGCGGCCTTTATCGACGCCGAACACGCGCTGGATCCGGCGTACGCCAAAAATCTGGGCGTGGATATCGACAACCTCTACATCAGCCAGCCCGATACCGGGGAGCAGGCGCTGGAGATCTGCGAAGCGCTGGTGCGCTCCGGCGCGGTGGATATCGTCGTGATCGACTCGGTTGCCGCCCTGGTGCCCCGCGCCGAAATTGAAGGCGAAATGGGCGACAGCTTCGTGGGCCTGCAGGCCCGTTTGATGAGCCAGGCGCTGCGCAAGCTGACCGGCGTAATCTCCAAAACCAACGCCGTGACGATTTTCATCAACCAACTGCGCGAAAAGGTCGGCGTAATGTACGGAAACCCCGAGACCACTACCGGCGGCCGAGCGCTGAAATTCTACGCCAGCATCCGTCTGGACATCCGGCGCGGGGAGCAGCTGAAGGTCGGCACCGAGGTGATCGGCAACCGCACCAAGGCGAAGGTTGTAAAAAACAAGGTCGCGCCGCCGTTCCGCGTGGCGGAGTTCGATATCATTTACGGCGAGGGCATGTCCAAAATGGGCACGATCCTGGATATGGCCGTGGACCGCGATATCATCCACAAATCCGGCGCTTGGTTCAGCTACGAGGATCAGCGCATCGGCCAGGGACGCGAGAACGCGCGCCAGTACCTCAAGGATAACCCCGACGTTGCCGACAAGATCGATAAAATCATTCGCGCCGAGGCGATGGCGCAGCTGGAGCGCAAAGCCCCCCAGAGCGTGGAAGATGAGCTGGCCGAGGCGGACGAGCAGATTGCGGCGGAAGACCCGGATCTGGCGCTGCTGGACGACCTGGAATAGTAACGACGACCGGCGCGGGGTTCCTGACGGAGCCCCGCGCCGGTTTTATTTGCGGAGCGAGCCCCGGCGGCAGCCAAACCTGCGGAAGGCAAGGAAACAATTTTATGCGGGCAGCCTGCGCCATGTTGACGGCGGGGTCTGCCGGTTGGTATACTGTGAACACGTATGCAAACTGAACATTTTGGGGCACAGTGAGGGTATTACGATGCGCAGCAGAATCCGAAGGCTTGGTCTTACGGTATTCTTCGTTTGGCTTGTTCTTTTCGTGCCTCCGGCCGCCGCGTTTCCATCGTATGCGACGACAGTTACGCTGAGCGGCGCGGTTCTGACGGCGTCCAATCCGTATGGGAAGAACGGCGGTGTCGGAAGCGCGTCCGACTGGGACCTTTACTTTGACACAAGCGCAGCCATGCCTGTGCTGCACATGAAAAACGCGCAGCTGAACACGCTGAACGGGCTTCATTCCCTGCTTTGGGCGAATGGCGATCTCGTTGTGGAGCTTCACGGCACGAACGAACTTTCGTATACCGGCTTAACCTTTTCTTCAGTCATTGGGTTTACCTGCGAAGGTACGGTCACGATCAGGGACGGCAGCGACGCCGGAACGGGTCAGTTGATCGTCTCGATCTCCAACAGCTATCCCATTTTTGAGGTGTTTGGTGTTGCGGCGGTCGGCGGGATCGTGGTGGAAAGCGGAATCCTCAGCATTTCCGTGTATCATCCAATGAACGCAACCGCGCTGTTTGCGGAGGACAGTATAGAGATCAGCGGCGGCCATACCGCTCTGTTTGCCGAGGGGCAAAGCGCAGGGGCGATTGATTGTTCCGTCTTCAAGTTATCCGGCGGGGAAGTGCAGACGACGGTGAACGGAATGGGTTCCGGCGCTTACGCGCTTCGCTTCGGTTCCGCACAGTTTACGGGTGGAAACGGCCTGTTCTCCACCGTTGAAAACGGCTATGGCGCGGTTTGGATTACTCCGGGCGCCGGCTCGTTTACCCATTCGGGAGGATATGCGACATTTTCCGGCGGGGACGGCGCTTTTTACTTTGTGACCGCCGCAACCGTTACGCCCGCCGTTACGGGTGACATACTTGTTTCCGAGTTTCCAAGCGGGCTGGACAGCGTTCGCTGGAATTCATCCATGGATCCGCTGGCCTCTCGGGGCGGATATGCTTCACCGTACCGTTTCGCCGCGTTCCTCCCCGCCCCCGGTCTTACGCAAACGGGGGACGTCAGCGCGCCGTGGGTTTGGGCAGGCGTCGCGGGGCTTACGGTGCTGGCCGCCGCCGGCGTATACTTCTTTATCCGTAGAAAGCCCAAGTAAAGGCGCAAAGAAACGTCTGCAAACAAACAGGCTGCCATTTGATGGCAGCCTGTTATCGCGCGCTTTTGTTTCAGTTCTGCGGTTCCTTCACCGAACGGCGGATGTCGTCCAAAAGGCTTGCCAGGCTGGGGGATTGCTTGATGGAGCTTTCCACCTTGTCAATCGAGCTCATCACCGTGGTGTAATGGCGGCCGCCGAACGCGTCGCCGATTTTGGTCAGGCTCAGGCCCAGCATTTCGCGGGTTAAAAACATCGCGATCTGGCGGGGAACGGTAATCTCGTGGTTGCGGCGTGGGCTTTTCAGATCGTCCACGGTGATGCCGTAATAGGCGGCAACGGCCTCCTGCAGGGTATCGGCGGTAATGCGCGTGCTCTCGCTGCGGTTGAATAAATCGCGCAGGGCTTCGGAGGCAAGCTGCATGTCGATCGGCCGCCGGGTGAGGGAGGCGTACGCCGTCAGCCGGGTCAGGGAACCTTCCAGTTCGCGCACGTTGGAGGCCACCTTCTCCGCGATCAGCGACAGGATGTCGTCGCCGATGTGCAGCTTGTCGTACTCCGCCTTTTTGCGCAGGATCGCATAGCGCGTTTCAAAATCCGGCCGCTGGATGTCCGCAAGCAGCCCGCCCTCAAACCGGCTGCAAAGGCGCTGTTCCAGCTTGGCGATCTCCTTGGGGGGCTTGTCGCTGGTCACCACGATCTGCTTGCCCGCTTCGCGCAGATGGTTGAACGTATGGAAGAACTCTTCCTCCGTGGCCTGCTTGCCCGCGATGAACTGGATATCGTCCACCAGCAGAATATCCACGGTGCGGAAGCGGTCGCGGAACTTCTGGTTTTCGTTGTTCTGCATGGCCTGGATCAGCTGGTTGGTGAAATCCTCGCTGGTGATGTAGACAATCTTCAGCTCCGGGTACAGCTCGTGCGCGTAGTGGCCGATGGCGTGCATCAGGTGCGTTTTGCCAAGCCCCACGCCGCCGTAGATGAACAGCGGGTTGTACGCCTTGGCGGGCACCTCGGCAACGGCAAGCGATACGGCGTGCGCAAAGCGGTTGCCGGAGCCTACCACGAAGGTATCGAAAATATACTTGGGGTTGAGCGCGCACGGGTTGGCGCTGGACAGCTTTGCCTGCAGCTCGGTTTTGCGGCGCTGCAGCTCGTCGTGGTTGAGAATTTCCACCGAAACGTTCTGCCCCGAGGCCGAAACCACGGCGGCCTGAATTTTATGCAGATACCGGTCCACGCCGAAATCGCGCATCAGCGCGTTCACACATTCGATCAGGAAGCAGTGATCGATGATCGCGTAAGGCTTGAGGGCGGATTTGATCCATGTCTCATAGGACACGGCGCTCATGTCGTCCTTCAAGATCTTACAGGCTCTGCTCCAGATGTCTTCGGCGTTCAGCAAACCGTTCCATCCTTCCGGCACGCGCGGCGTTTATTCATGAAATAGTCAATAAATATGCACTATTCACATCATGGAACCGTGCACACTCGCTTGGTCGTTGTTCTTTGCAGATGCCCTACGCAAGCCACCGATATTTCTTCCCAATCATAGCAGAATTCAAAGGCCTTGGCAAGAACCCAGGCATTGCGCGGTTTTGGATAGTATGCACCTCTCCCGGGCACGGGCGGCACAAGTGATGGTGCCCGCGGTTACCGCTCGGCGCAAGGGATAGATTTGGAAAAAAGAACATCGCAAGATTGAGAATTTTGTATGACTAATCATGTATAAATATGACGGGAATTTCATCTTAAAAAACTGTGAAGCGCAGCAGCGCAGACCGCTCTTACCATTGCGCATTGCAACGCACTGAAATAGGATGAATATATGAAGTGCGGAAAGGAAAACGTAACGGAATTGTAGAATGTTTTACATACCGAAACCTTTGCGCCGCCGTATCAAACAACAAAGGAATGAAACATATGCCGGTTCCCGTACAGCTAGACGAAGTAAACGACGCGCTGAAGCCCTGGCTTGGCGCATTGTTTTTGATGTCCACGCCCCTGTCCCAGGAGATCACCTATCAAATGGTGCAATACTCCCCGGTGCGCGAAAGCCTGGAACAGCTGCGGGAACGTTTGGAACACCATATGCTGGTGACCATCAACCGGCTGACGCGCTCCAGCATGTGCATCATGGTGGAGAACTACCAAACCCGGCGCCTGTCGCTGCGGGACATCGAAGGCATGACGGACGACCTGATGGGCCTGGTGTTTGACCGCCTGCCGCCCATTGAGCCGAACTTCGACCGGCTCAACGAATATTCCCTCCAGCATGAAAGCCTGGCGGCGCTGCGCGTACTCTATCAAAAATACTCCGCCTTCTTTTCAGAGGAGGAGTATCGCTTTATGATCTCGATGATGAAGAGCCTGTATCCCAAGGAACGGTACCAGGCCTGGCTTCGGGACTGAGGGTTAAACGATCGGCGGCTTCAGGGTGTCGAACAGGCTCACCCAGGTATCGGAACTCACCACGCCGTCTACGAACAGGCGGTTGTCCTCCTGGTATGAAATGACGGCCTGCTTGGTCTGCACGCCGTAGAAGCCGTCCACAAAGCCGCTGTAGTACCCGAGGTCGGCCAGCTTTTCCTGCAGATGCTGAACCAGCAACCCCTTGCTGCCAAAGGACAGGCGCTGGAACTCGGTCGTGTCGGTGTTCAGCGAGGAGGAAATTGCGGTGTCGTAGAGTTCGTAAAGCTTGGTCAGGGTATCTTCGCCCGGGATCCCGTCCACGGTCATGTTCATATCGGCCTGGAACCAGCATACCGCCACCAGGGTTTTTCGCCCGAATACGCCGTCGCGCTCCGTGGCGCCCAGGTAGCCCAGGGCTTGGAGCGCGCGCTGCATTTTGAGAACGCTGTCGTCCACCGAGCCGTAAATAATCGTGTCGTAAGCAAACGCCGGTATTGCGGTGGTCATGCAGATGACCAGGCATACCAGAAAACATAACGTTCGGAAAGATCGATTGTGAACCAAATGGCACGCCTCCGATCTTCGAATGGATACGTACGGAATATGCGGGGGTATCGGGTGACGTCTGTTGGTTTGCGCAGGAGTCCATCCTGCAAAATGGATTGGGGCGTAGGTGGGATCACTTTTCACCCGTTGTATAACGCTACGCATATTATAGTAGGAAGACGAGTGTAATACAACTATATATAGAATATGTTAGAGATAGTTAAAATAATTCTCACATACTCTTAACGGATATGAAGAAAACGGCTCGAAAATCATTTAAATTGTAACAAAATGGGAAAGATTAGCCTATATTGTATGGTTATCCGCGATTATGGTATAATCCCTACGAAATGGAGTGAGGCAATGGAACAGCTTACGGCGATCGTATTGGATACCACGTTTCGCAACGAGGAAAACGGGTATTCGGTGCTGCGCGTGCAGGCGGGTACGGCCGAACACACGGTGGTCGGCGTGCTGCCGCAGCTTTCCGCGGGCGAAGCCGTTACGTTTGCAGGCGATTGGACGGAGCACGCCGTATACGGCCGCCAGTTTCAGGCGAAACGCTATGAGATCTCCCCGCCGGATTCGCTGCCTGCCATCGAGCGCTATCTGGGCTCGGGGCTGATCCGCGGCATCGGCCCGGCGACGGCGAAGCTGATCGTCGCCCGGTTCGGGCTTTCCACCATCGACGTGCTGGACGAAACGCCGCAGCGGCTGACAGAAATCCCCGGTATCGGCCCCCGGAAGGCCGCGATGATTTTGGAAAGCTACACCGCGCAGGTCAGCCTCCGGCGCGTGATGATCTTCCTGCAGGGCTACGGCATTTCCGCCAATCTCTCCACCAAAATCGCAAAACGGTACGGCGCGCAGACCATCGCCATGATCCGGGAAAACCCGTACCGGCTGGTGACGGATATCGAGGGCGTCGGCTTTCTGACCGCGGACCGCATTGCGCTGAGCATGGGGGTGGACCCGCAAAGCGAGTTCCGCCTGCGCTCGGCGCTGTATCACCTGCTCACGGAAGGCGCAAGCCAGTTCGGGCATACGTATCTGCCCCGGCAGATGCTTGCGCGGCAGGCGTGCGCCCTGTTGGGCGTCGGGGAGGATCTGGTGCAAAACCAGATTACCCAGGCGCTGCTGCAGCGGCTGATCATTCTGACCGAGGTCCCCGGCCAGGAGGACGAATGCCTTTGCCTGCCTTACTATTTCCATGCCGAGCAGGAGATCGCGCTGCGGTTGAAAATCCTGATGGAATCCAGGCCCTACAAGAAGGTGGACGATTTTCCCCGCCGCATCGCCGCGCTGGAGGAGGAGCTATCCCTTCGCCTGAGCGAGCTGCAGCGCAAGGCCGTGCGCGGCGCGGTGGAGGAGGGCGTGCTCATCATCACCGGCGGGCCCGGCACGGGCAAGACCACCATTATTCGCTGCATCCTGCGCCTTTTGCAGGAGGATAATGAAATTCTGCTGTGCGCGCCCACGGGCCGCGCCGCCAAACGGATGACCGAGGCCACGGGGGCGGAGGCGAAAACCATTCACCGGATGCTGGAATACAACGGCGAGGGCGGCGTGTTTCTGCGGCGGGAGGATAACCCGCTGGAAGCCGATTGCCTGATTGTGGACGAGATGAGCATGGTGGACGTCACCCTGATGCGCGCCTTGATGCAGGCCACGCTGCCCGGCACGCGGCTGATTTTGGTCGGCGACGCCGATCAGCTTCCCAGCGTCGGCGCGGGAAACGTGCTTCGGGACCTCCTGGCCAGCGATATCCTGCCCACCGTGCGTTTGACGGAAATCTTCCGCCAGGCGGAGCAGAGCATGATCGTGCTCAACTCCCACCGCATCAACGAGGGCAGCATGCCGCTCTTAAACGCCAAGGGCTCGGATTTTTTCTTCGAGCGCCGCAGCGGGCAGACGGAGGCCGCCAGGGCGATCGGCGAGCTGGTGAGCGATCGCCTGCCCGCGTACCTGAAGCTGCCAAAGGATAACCGCCGCCGCCGCATCGCCGCCGCCATGCAGGTGCTCACCCCCACCAAAAAGGGCGAATGCGGCAGCTACGCGCTCAACCGCATGCTGCAAAATATCCTGAACCCTGCCCGGCGCGATCTGCCCCGGCTGACCCACGGCGATACGGAGTTCCGCCAGGGCGATAAGGTGATCCAGACCAAGAACAACTACCAGATCACCTTCCTGCGCGATACGGCAGACGGGCAGGAGGAGGGCATGGGGATATTCAACGGCGACGTCGGCTATATCGAAAGCGTGGACGCGGCGGAGCACCAGATGTCCGTCTGCTTTGACGACGAGCGCCACGTGCTGTACCAGAAGGAGCAGCTGGATCTTTTGGAGCTTGCCTACTGCCTGACCGTGCATAAAAGCCAGGGGAGCGAGTTTCCCGTGGTGGTGATGCCGGTGGTCGGCGGCCCGCCGCTTTTGATGGCGCGCAACCTTCTGTACACGGCGCTTACCCGCGCGCGGGAGCTGGTGGTGCTGGTGGGGCAGGAGGACGTTATCGCCCAAATGGTGCGCAACAACCGTGTGGTGCGCCGTTTCACCACCCTGCAGGCGCGCCTGGAGGCGCTGGTTCCGTGAGGGGCGCCGCCTTGCTCAGGCTCTTGTTCCCCCAGCGGCTATGCTGCCACGGCTGCGGTCAGCTGCTTTTGCAAAACGAAGGGCTGCTATGCGAAGACTGCGGGCAGGCGCTTGCCCGTTGCACCCTGCTCCGCCGGGAGGAAGAGCTGCTGTTCAAGGCCGAGCAGTTGCTTACGGCGGCGGCGTTCCGCTATGAGGGCATGGCCGCGGAGCTGGTTCACAGCCTGAAATACGGCGCCGACCGCGCCGCGGCGGACGCGCTTGCCGCGGGCATGGCGCGCCGGTATGCCCTGATGCCGCAGCTGCACGCGGCGCAGGTATGCGTGGCGGTTCCCTCCTACCCCCGGCAGGCGCGGCGGCGCGGCTACGCGCAGGCGCAGGTGCTGTGCGACGCGTTTACGGCGCTCACCGGGCTTCCCTCGGCGGCGCAAACGCTCAGCCGCGTGCGGTATGCCAAGTCCCAGGTCGGCAGGAGCCGGGAGGAACGCAAACAGCAGATCGTCGGCGCGTTTGCGGCGGACGCCGCCCAAACCCTCCCCGTGCGGGATCGCTGCGTATTGCTGATCGACGACGTGCTGACCACCGGCGCAACTGCGTGCGAATGCGCGCGGGTGCTGTACGCGTGCGGCGCCAGGCGCGTGCTGGCCCTCACGGCCTGCGCCGTCCGGTAAGCCGCGTTTCTGGGAGGAACAGGAAACAGGCACGCCGCGGCGTAAAGAATACAACCGCGGCGGAAATTTGCGGAAAGCCTTGCAATGGAAGCACTCGGGGTGTATACTATATCCGTAGAAAAGGAGGCGAAATGCATGAAAACAGTCACCATCAAACTGAGTCTGGCTGAAAATGTCAAGTCATTCGTCAACATCATCAACCGGTATCCCTACGACGTCGATCTTCGCGCAGGCCGCCATGTGGTGGACGCCAAGTCCATTTTGGGGATCTTCAGCCTGGATCTTTCCAAGCCGATCACCATGGAAGTCTACGCCGAATCGTGCGACGATCTCCTGGCCGACATCAAGCCTTTCGTGGCCTGATGCGTTGCCCTTACGGGCAAATCCATAGCGTAACGAGGCCCTTTGCGGGTCGTGTACGGGGCAAAGCTCAGCTTTGCCCCTCTTTTCTAATGGGGGCATCCCGATGACGATCAAACCGGCGCCCAGAAACATATCCGAAACCGAGTACATGCTGCGCCTGCTGCGCTGCGTGGACGCGCTGGATTGCGCAACGGAGCTCTCGCTTTGGACGTTTGCGGCGGAGCTGGAGCTGATGGATTACGTCACCATGCGGCTTTGCCTGCACCAGTTGCTCGAAGCCGAGCAGGTGCAGTACGGCGATGGCGTGCTTAAGCAGCATCTTTATCTGACGGAGAAGGGCCGGCAAGCGCTCCAGCTGTTCGGGGACCGGCTGCCGGCCGAGATCGCCGGCAAGATCGGCGCCGCGGCGGGCAAGTTCCGGGATCGCATTTCCTTAAGCCAGCAGGTGCGTGCGGCGTACGAGAGCGCGGTGCATAACGATTACAAGCTGAACCTCTCCGTTGCGGAGGGCGATCTGACCATGCTGCTGATCCGCATGGAAACCAAAAGCCGCCGTCTGGCGGGCCGCGCCATCCGCCAGTTTGAAACACAGGCCGCCAAGGTCACGTTTTTCCTGTATCAGCTGGCGCAAAACGCGCAGGGCGTTGAACCCAAGGGCGCGTCTTCAGGTGAGATCACACGCCACAGCGCCGGGGAGTTCACGGCGCGCCATACGCTGGCGGGCAGGCGCGCGGCGCTCACCGTAACGCTTACGCTGCCTACGCAGGAAGCCGCCCAGGCCTATCTGGCGCAGTTTACGGACACGGCTGCGGCCGCGGATACGGCGGAGAAGCTTTTGAAACTGATCTGCGCCATCCGCTTCTAAGGCGCGCATCCCGGGTAAGGAACGATAAAGCTGCCCGCCCTCGTCGGGGTCGGCAGGTAAGGTGGAGGATTTTTCTTGGCGAAGCTCTATTTCCGTTACGGCGCCATGGGCTCCAGCAAAACGGCGAACGCGATCATGGTGCAGTATAACTATCAGGAGCGCGGCCAGAAAGCGCTGATGCTTAAACCGATGCTGGACAAGCGGGACGGCGCAAAGTTTGTGGCTTCCCGCGCCGGGCTGACGTGCCCTTGCGATTTTGTGGAAAATATCGGCAACTATACCGTGACGGACTACGCCTGCCTGATTGTGGACGAGGCCCAGTTCCTCACCAAGGCGCAGGTGGAAACGCTGGTGCATATCGTGGACGACCTGGGCGTGCCCGTGGTTGCCTACGGCCTGCGCACGGACTTCCGCGGGGAGTTTTTCGAGGGCAGCCTGTGGCTGATGGCCTGGGCGGATACCATCGAAGAGGTAAAAACCGTGTGCTGGTGCGGCAAGAAGGCAACCTACACCACCCGTATCCTGGACGGCAAGGTGATCAAGGAAGGCGAGCAGATTTTGCTGGGCGGCAACGAAAGCTACACCAGCCTCTGCCGCAGGCACTGGACGGAAGGCAAGTTAGGGGAATGATGATGAAATCCCCTATACGCTGCCGGTCATCATTCCGCCATCTTGGGCCTTCCAATCCTCGACGTAGCGCTGCTACTACTTCGGATTGTCAGATCCCAACCTGACGAAATGCTGTCGCGGCATCGCACAGGCTCTTCATCATCATTCACCTCTTGGATAATTATATGCTGAAGGTTTCAAGCAAACAAAAACGGTCGCCGAATTATTAGCACTCATTGCCGTTGAGTGCTAATTTTTGCTTGCATTCCGGTTTGCCGCGTGCTAAAATAGGAACAAGCGGAGTGAAGAACCCGCTATCAAAATGCACTGAAGGAGGCTTTCGCATGCCGCAAAGCAAGGGCAATATTTCCATTCACGCCAAAAATATCATGCCGATCATCAAGCGTTGGCTGTATTCCGATAAGGATATTTTTATCCGGGAGATGGTATCCAACGGCTGTGACGCGATCGTAAAACAGCAGATGGTAAGCCCCGGCACCGGGGACGATTACCGCGTCACCGTAACGCTGGACGCCGAACAAAAGCAGCTGCGCTTCGAGGACAACGGAATCGGCATGACCGAGGACGAAGTCAAGAAATATATCAACCAGGTCGCGTTTTCCAGCGCCGAGGAGTTTTTGAAGAACTACGAGGGCGATAACAAGGGCGGCATCATCGGCCATTTCGGCCTGGGCTTCTACTCCGCGTTCATGGTCGCCAAGAAGGTAACCATCCAAACGCTGAGCGGCTCGCAAGGCGCGGCGCCCGTGATGTGGGAAAGCGAAGACGGCATGAAGTTCCAGATGAGCGAAGGCAGCCGCACAGCCCGCGGCACCACGATCACCCTGGACGTGGCCGACGACGAGGAAGAGTTCCTGCAGGAATTCAAGGTGCAGGAAGTGCTCAAGCGTTACTGCGGCTTCATGGCGCAGCCGGTGTATTTCAACGTCGTCAAGCCCGCGGAACCCGCAAAGGAAGGCGAGGAAGCAAAGGAAGCGGAGAAGAAGGAACCTCTCCGCATCAACGATACGCCCGCCCTCTGGCTCAAACAGCCCAAGGACTGCACCGACGAGGAATACCGGGATTTCTATAAGAAAGTCTTCCGCGTGTTCGACGAGCCCCTGTTCTACGTGCACCTGAACGTGGATTACCCCTTCAACCTCAAGGGCATCCTCTACTTTCCCAAGCTCACGAATGACTTCGGCACCCGAGAGGGCGAAATCAAGCTCTTTTCCGGGCAGGTGTTCGTGGCCAACAACATCAAGGAAGTCATCCCGGATTTCCTGATGCTTTTAAAAGGCGTGATCGATTGTCCCGATCTGCCCTTGAACGTCAGCCGCAGCTTTTTGCAAAACGACGGCTACGTGAAGAAGCTCTCCGCCTACATTACCCGCAAGGTGGCGGACCGGCTGACCGGCCTGTTCAAAACCGAGCGTGAGAACTACCAGAAATACTGGGACGACATCCACCCCTTTGTGAAATACGGCTGCGTGCGCGACGGCAAGTTCTTCGACATGGTCAAGGACACGGTTCTGTACAAGACCACCGGGGGCGAATACCTGACCCTACAGGAGTACCTGGCCAAGAACGAGGGCAAGCTTGGCAAGAAGGTCGTCTATACCAGCGATCCCACCCGCCAGTCCGCCTCCGTTGCGCTGTACGAAAAGCAGGGGATCGACGTCGTGGCGCTCGATACGCTGATCGATTTGAACTTCGTCAGCTTCATCGAATACTCCGCGGGCGTGGAAGGCCTCACCTTCGCGCGGGTGGACGCCGACGCCGCCACCTTCACCAAGGCGGAGGAAACCGACGAGGAAACGAAGAAACAAAACGAGGAAGCCGAGAAGGCGTTAAAAGCGCTGTTTGACGAAGCGACCGGCAATAAGGAGCTGGAAGTAAAGCTCCAGACCCTGACCGATGAAAATACCTCCGCGCTCCTCGTGCAGGACGAACAGGGCCGCCGTTTCAGCGATATGTCCAAGCTCTACGGGCAGGATTTCAAGATGCCCGAGCGCCACACGCTGGTGTTGAACCGCGCGGACAGCGTGGTCAAGCGCCTGCTGACCGAGGAGAATGCTGAAACCAAAACCCTCCTGGCCGCCCAGCTATACGATCTGGCACGCATGAGCGTGCGGCCGCTGGAAAAGGGCGAGATCACGGCCTTCCTTGCCCGCAGCAACGAACTGCTGAAGCGGGTGAAATAACCCGCGCGCAGCGGCGGGCTGCCCGCCGTGCCGGTACGGTCTTCCGCTCTCGTTTGCACGGGCGCATATCGCGGTTCTGCCATCGGAAGGGATCGCGCGCGGCTTCCCGCCGCGTAGGGTGAAGGTACTCTCTAGTTCATCTCACGTGCGAAATCAAGCAAAACGCCGGGCGTTCATGCCCGGCGTTTTGCTTATTATATACGGTTCTTTTCTGTGCCCGCGCAACGCCCGCCGCAGACCGACTGCCTGGACTTGCGTTTTCGTGGTTACCGGCGCGCTTGCTTGCGCTTGCTCCCCCGGAGAACGACGATCATTCCGGCGCTGGACATCGTAAGCAGAAGAAGCATCACGCCCACATTGCTGGCGTCCCCGGTCTCCGGCATGTAAACGGTCGCAATAACGGGCAGCCTGCCCACGGCGCTTGCATACTCGCTGTCGCTGCTGCCGCTGTCGCCAAGCAGCCTATCGCCGAACTCCACAAAAAATCCCAGAACGGTGTACTGATCGGTTGCGCTGTATCCGCGGTTATACGCTATGTTATTCCAGGAAAATACCGTGCCCGCTTTACCGTAAATTGTGAGCGGTCCGTTGGTCACGTTAAGCGTAGTCAGGCAGGCTTCCGTTGAGTTTGGCTCAAATTGCGTACTGTAAATATCAATCGTCGGGCGGCTCCAGTTGAAGTATGTGGATGCGTTTGCCGCGTCGGCTATGTTGGCCTTTGCCAGGTTGCTGGGAGCCGGAATGGTGTCCAGAGAGAGCACGTTGTAGAATATGTCTCCCTTTTCCGGTCCGCATGCCCAATACCAACCGGCTGCATGGGCGATGCTTGTCGCGAAACTGTCGTAATGCAGGGCGGTTTCGCCGATGGAGTGCTCCATATAAGTGCCGCCGAGCCAGCCGGTTTTTCCGCCGGACAGGGCGTTGACGAATTCGTCCTCGCTTTGGCTGGTGATCGTGGCCAGGTACCCGGTTTTGCCCATATACGTCATGGTTTTGGCAGCGTCATATGTGTCTGTCCAGGTGCCGGTGGTGCCTGGGGCATAGGGGATGTATTGGTAATAGTGCTCGTTGGTTGCGCGGTAAAAGGTATCATAAGCGATGTTTTCCATGGTTACCGTGAACTGCACGGTTTGCGTTGCGCTGCCCAGCTGTATGCCGATCTCGCGGACGTATGCCTGGATGGCGCTGTTTGCGGTTCCCGTTGTAAAATTGATGCGCTTGGCGTAATCGTTGGTTGCCGAGGTTGCGGAAACGACAAAACCGGCGGGGGTGACCGACGGAAGGATGATTTTATCCCCCGCTGTTACGCTGTCCGTAAAATTGATCAGCAGGGTCCGGAGGCTGCTGCCTTGAACGACCGCGTTCGGGTAATAAAAGGTACCGCTGACGTTGGAGGCGTTTCCCAGTGTAATCGTAGGATTGATACCTGCCTGGGCTGTTGGCGTTACCGCGAAGCATACCGTACAAAGCAATGCCAGCAAGAGAACGAACGGTTTTCGAATACGCATGCTGCTTTCCTCCAGGTTGGGTGTTGTGAACGGGTTCCCGAATATGTGTACGCGTTAAAGGCACAGAGGACGGCAGGTTCCTTCCGTTTCTCCATGACCAGATACTATATATATGTAAAATATTCCCTTAAACCACAAGATCAATATAACACCGGAAAAATGGGAATTCAATAGGAAATTACAAATGTTTCCATTCTTTATCCCCGTCTTCCGGCGAAATGCAAAAACCCGCGGTAACGCGGCAACGCGTCATCGCGGGCAAACGGATCGAAAGGCGCTGCGTTACACTCTCGGCCTGCACATGGCGACCGTTTCCAGAAAGCGCTTCTGGGACGGCGTACCGGAGATCTTTTCCTTCCATGGAAAGTTGCGGTCGTACGCTTCAACGTCCGCCGGGGTTAATTGGAAGTCTGCGCTTTCCACAAACCGTCCCCTTGCGTTGCTCAGCGCGCCGGGTTGCAATTCATAGGCCTGCAAGGCTCCGTGATATTGGTTGCCCTCGGTCGCAATGCCGTACTGCTCCGCCGCCACCAGCCCCACGCGGCTGTAATAGGCCGGGTCGCCGTAAATGAGCACGGCGGTAAACCCCATCCGCGCGGCGAGGCCGAGTGTGTGCAAGATCAACGCTTTGCCCACGCCCTGCCGCTGAAATTCCGGCAGAACGGAGACCGGCCCGAAGCTGATCACAGGCGTCGTTCCGCCCGCGTCCAGCGCGATGGCCGCCTTGGTGTACATAATGTTTCCGACGATCGCGCCGTTCCATTCCGCCACAAAGTCCAGTTCAGGGATGAACGCCTCTGCGTTTCGCAGGATATGCGCCAGATAATGCTCTTCGCAGCCGGGCCCGTGATGGTTCCAGAACGCCTCGCGCGTGAGCGTTTCCACCGCCCGATAATCAGAAGGGGTTTCCAACCGGAGTTTCAGGGATTGTAGTTCCATACAATTCTTCTTTCTGTAAATAAATAACAGCCCCCCGCATATCGGAAGGCTGTGAGGATCATCGCGACGTTTCTTACCCCAAGAGCATCATCACAAGGCTCAGCGTTACAAACACGCCGGTGCAGATTTTGGTAACGAGCGCCAGTTTGGCGTCCATCCCTTTTGCCTTGCTCTTGCCGAAGAACGTTTCCGCAGCGCCGCCGATCGCGCCCAAACCCGTGCGCGATCCGCTTTGCAGCAGAACGGTTACGGTCATAATAAGCGCTGATATAATGAGCAAAATGCCTACGATCCATTGCGCTAAATTCATCGAGTCGTACCTCCTTGAGGATTCATCAGCCTATATTACCATTGGAATGTTAAAAAAGCAAGCGCCGCGGGGATAAACTTTCTCTTATCGTTTGATATGCAGGCGGCCGACGACGGGCGTCAGCACCACCCACACGGCGATGCCGCTCAACCCCTGCATCACGTTCCCGATCAGGCCGCCCGTTGCCGCGGCCCAGCCGTAGCCCAGGATCAGCCATTCGGTTACGAAATACCCGGCCACCATGAATAACTCGGCAAGCAGCATGAACAAAATCTGCCGGACCGTGGTTTCCCTGCGGGCGGCGAATACGGCGATCGCCGCCATCGCGGCTTTGATCAGGAAGGTCGGCAGCATATACAGGGTATACCCGGCCAGCAGGTCGGCCAGCATGCTGCCAAGCCCGGCTGCAAGCACCGCGGGCCAGCCGAGCACGGCGGCGGAGAGCAGAATAAAACCGTCTCCCAGATGCACGTACCCCGTCGGCATGGGTATTTTGAATAAATACGTGGCCATGAAGATGATCGCGGCCAGAACACCGCTGAGCGCGATTACCTGGGGCGTCAGTTTTTTCGCCATGCGTCGCCTTCTTTCTCGCCGCGGGAGGTGCTTTGCGTGCGGAATACGGGGGCTGCGGCACGTTTACAGGTAACCGCGAAGCGTTTGCAGATGCGTTTCCTCTTCCAGCGCGATGCCGCGTAAAACGTCCGCCGTGCTTGCGTCCCTGCAGGCGGCGGCAAAGGCGCGGTAGGTGTCCGCGGCCTTCTGTTCGGCCTCCTGCGCGAAAGCAAGCAGGCTTTCCTTGTCCTTGAGCATGCCCCGGCGCACCGCGCCCATCAGCCCGCCTTCAAACAGCAGGGACGAGGCGATGGCCGCAAGCATCAGCTGCTGCTCCATGGCAAGGGCCAGCCCCTCGTACAGCGATTGAAACTGCAAAAGGTGCTGGCGTTCGTCGTTTAGGATCATCTGCAGGCGCTCCCGCAGCGCGGCGTGCAAGGGATCGTCCGCGGTCACGAGCATCAGCGCCCGTTCATAGGTTTGTATGGCGCCGCGTTCCATTTCGCAAGCCACATACAGCGCTTCCTGCCCTGATTGTATCTGCATTCCGGCCACCCCTTCCGTACGTTTTCCTTACGTTTCCCACGTCGGCCCGGCGAAGGGTGTGGAAAACCTGTATCCCTTATCTGGCAAGGGATACAGGGAGCTAGGTCCGCAGGATTACTTCTTTTGGGATAAAAAGTCGTTCAGCTTTTCCACAAGCACGTCGGGATCGGATCCGTGCGCCGCGCACGCGTCTTCCAAAGATTCCGCCGTCGCGTGCGGACAGCCAAGGCAGTGCATGCCATAGCCGATCAAAATGCTTGCGGTGCCGCGGTCCAGCTGCAGCACGTCGCTGATGGACATCTCTTTATTTACGGTTGCCATAGAGGGTTCCTCGCTTTCTTTGTTGGAACGGAGTCCGTGAATATCTTATCATCGGCTCCTGCGGTTGTCAACGAACCTGCCTTGACAGTGTACCGGGGATCCGTGAGGCTGAAACAGGCGCCGCTCTCTTTACGACCAACGCGCCGGAGGAATGCGAAAGGGCGAAGGACGAACAAACAAAGCCCGGCGTCGAGCTGTTCAACGCCTCCCGGGAGCGGATCGACCGCAGGGAGCGCACACAGGCGCAGAATTTTTAGTTGACCCATGCAGATGCACGCCTAGCGCTCTCTTGCGCAGTGCCTGCGGCATGCGGGGGAAGGTTTCGTTCTTGCATTCGCCTGCGAAGCCGTTTCCCGCGTCGGCGCGGTTTTGGGAACCATGGGAAAAAGGACGAAAATAAGGCCGCCGCGCTCGCCGCCTGTGAAGCGGTAACGAACACGGACGGCCGTACCGAGGTGCAAAACTAAATGAATGTGATCCCTGAGCCTTACGAGGGCTGCATCGCCCCGAACAGCACCAGCCAGGCCAGCAGCGTTTTCGCCACCAGGCTCAGCACGATGTACGCGCGTTCGCCGTACAGGTAATCCTTCCATTTGCCAACCTTTTTGTACTGCAAAATCATGTTGACCGGGAAGGTGTTGAACATCACGAAATACGTGCCGATAATTGCCCATACAAACCAGGGAACCAGGTCGAAGTTGCCGGTGCCGAACATATACAAAAGGATGGCTGCCCACGGTGCGATGCCCGCGAACGAGCCCCATACGAACGGGCCCCAGTGCACCTTGCCGCCTTCGGCGCGGCCGGCGTTCAATTGCTCCATCATCAGGCCGAACAGGTTCATGGTGGCGTTTACGACGAAGATCAGAATGAGCGACGCGATGTCGTAAATGCCAAACAGCGTAGAGATCAGCACGATCATGACCGACGAGCTCAGCGCGTACTCAAACCAGCGGAATTTGTTCATCCCGCGGGCAAGGTCGCGGTTGTAAACGGCGTTGAGGCCGGGCAGGGAGATCAGCGCATGCGCCGCGGCGGACAGCAGCAGGAATACGCCCGTGAGGATGCCAAACGGCAGCTGGAACAGCGCGCGGCTGGTGGTTTCCAGCGCCTGCGTCTGCGAGTTGTAGGTCAGGTAGAATTGCGTAATCTGCGGGGAGAATTGCGAGATTTTCTGAATAACGCCCGTAGCGAGGATGATCATCAGCACGCCCTGCACGAGATGCAGAAAGCCCATGATCATATTGAAGCGGCGCAGCTTCTTGAAAACCAGATCCATTCCAACCCCTCCTTATCATAAGTTACCAAACGATGATTCGTTTTGCGGGATGTTTGAAGGTTGTACAGTGATTGTACCGCCGTATGTGCGTTTTGAAACATCGCAACGTTCAGAACCCGGAGCAGGATTGCCGTCTGATTGTGTTATACCATAAAGATGCGCGCAATGCGGATCGGGCCTGCGCAACGCTTCCCCCGCAGCGCGGCGGGGCATGGCAAACACGCCTCCCGTTTACGGTTTCAGGCGTTCGTTTCTGTTGTGCGTTATGCCCGCCACGTATGCCCGCAGGACTGGCATACGGCCGTGCTCCTGACCTTAGTCACAACCCGCCTGCTGCCAAACAGGGCGATGATCAGGCGGGGGATGGTCAGGAAAATCCAGAGCAGCAGATCAAACAGCCACCCAAACAGCAGCCAGTAGAACAAACCGTGGGATTTCGTTTTCGTGATGGATACCGCCTGCACGCTTACCTGGTTGCTACCGCATCGGGGGCAGATCATAGGGCGTGTCCTCGTTTCCTCGTTTTTTACAGTGTACCAACAGTCGCCAAAAAATACAAGATCCCGCTTTCCCAGTCCAACGCGGCGGCCCGATCGCTGCCGGCGCAAAAAAAACCGCAGGCCATGCGCCCGCGGTTTGTGGTGATCCATCGCAGACTCGAACTGCGGACACCCTGATTAAAAGTCAGGTGCTCTGCCAACTGAGCTAATGGATCAATCGCTGATAAACAGCAAAATGTATTATACTGTCACATAGAGGTTTTGTCAATCACAGGTTGTGGCGGAATTCGTTTCCTTCGGGCGGGCGCCGCGGAAAATACAGGCAGGCGCAGGCGCGGGGCAGTGTATCCGAAATTGCTTTTTCACGGGAATTTTGTTATGATGATAGTTACCCGCGCAATCACCATTGAGGAGGCTATACACACAATGAGCAATTATATTCTCAGTTGTTGCTCCACCGCCGATTTAAGCCAGAAAGAATTTGACGCAAGGAATATCCAATATATCTGCTTTCATTATTCGCTGGACGGCGTACAGATGAGCGACGATCTCGGCAAAACCATGCCGCTGGATCAATTTTACGAACGCATGAGCAAGGGCGCGGAGACCAGCACTTCGCAGGTCAATGCCGACGAGTACGAAGCCTTTTGGGAACCGTTCTTAAAGGATGGCAAGGACGTGCTCCACGTTACGCTGTCCTCGGGCATCTCCGGCTCCTACAATTCCGCGATCATCGCCCGCGATGCCATGAAGGACAAGTATCCCGGCCGCGTCATCCGCGTGGTGGACAGCCTTGCCGCGTCGTCTGGCTACGGGCTGCTGATGGACAAGCTGGCGGACCTGCGCGACGAAGGCAAAACGCTTGCCGAGGTGGCGGATTGGGCGGAAACGCACAAGCTGGAGATGCACCACTGGTTTTTCTCTACCGACCTCACCTTTTTCATCAAGGGCGGCAGGGTTTCCAAGACCGCCGGTTTCGTGGGCACGCTTTTGAAAATCTGCCCGCTGTTAAACGTCGATCACAACGGAAAGCTGGTGGCGCGCGCCAAGGTGCGCTCCAAGTACAAGGTGATCAAGGAAATCGTGAACCGCATGGTGGATAACGCCGAGGGCGGGATGAACTACGGCGATAAATGTTACCTGTCCCACTCCTATTGCCTGGCGGACGCGCAGGCGGTTGCGGAGCTTGTGAAGGCGAGCTTTGTCAAGCTCAAGGGGGAGCCGGTCATTCACGATATCGGCACCACCATCGGCAGCCATACCGGCCCGGGCACGGTGGCCCTGTTCTTCTGGGGCAAGAAGCGGGTGGATTAACCGGCGCCCGATCCCCATATCCGGCGCCAACTCTATGTTCGAGGTCTTGGCCGATGCAAACCGCATACGAAAACGGACAACGCATACCGCTTAACGACGGATGGCTGTTCACCAAAGAATCTCCGCAGGTCTTTGCGCCTGTGGAGATTCCGCATGATTGGCTGATTGCGGACACGGAAAACCTGTACGAAAGCGGCGTCGGGCTGTACCGCCGTTCGCTGGACGCGTCCTTTCTCAAACCCGGCCAGCGGCTATATCTGTGTTTCGACGGCGTGTATATGGACAGCGCCGTTTTTATCAACGGCGTGCAGGTGTTCGAATGGAAAAACGGCTGCACCGCGTTCTCGTTCGATATTGCCGACGCCGTTACCCCGGACGCCGCCAATGAAATTCTGGTGCGCGTGAATTACCAGGCCCCAAACGCCCGCTGGTACACCGGCGCCGGGATCTACCGGGACGTATTTCTTCTGGTGAAAAACGCCTGCCATATCGTGCCGGGCGGCGTCTATGTTTCCACCCGGCTGGAAGACGGCCGGTGGCGCTACGCGGCACAGGCCGAGGTGCAAACGCAGGGCATGGCCTATGATATCCGCCATGCGCTTGCGGAGCCGGACGAGGAAATCATCCCCTGGGAACCCGGTAATCCCAAGCTTTATACGCTTTGTACGGAGCTGATTGTCGGCGGGGAGGTGACCGATGCCGTCGTCACCCGCTTTGGGTTCCGCGCGCCAAGCTTCACCACGGACCAGGGCTTTTTCCTCAACGGAAAGCCCCTGAAACTCAAGGGCGTGTGCCTGCATGGCGATCTGGGCGGCCTGGGCGGCGCGGTGAACCGCGACGCGCTGCGCCGGCAGCTGACCTTGATGATGCGTATGGGGGCGAACGCCGTGCGTACTGCGCACAACCCGCCCGCCGAATGTCTGATGGAGCTGGCGGACGAGCTGGGGCTTTTGGTGATGTCCGAAATTTCGGACGTCTGGCGCGAGCCGAAAACGGCGTTCGACTACGCCCGTTTTTTTGACGCGTGGATCGAGCGCGACGTTGCCGCCTGGGTGCGGCGCGACCGCAACCACCCGTCGCTTATCCTGTGGAGCGTCGGCAACGAAATCCACGACACGCACCACGACGCGGCCGAAGGCGCGCGAACGCTTCGCTTTTTGATGGAGCTTGTCAAAACGCACGATCCCAACGGCAACGCGGCCGTCACCTTCTGCTCCAACTACCTGTGGTGGGAGAACACTGAGCGCTGCGCGGACGTGATCAAGCTCGTGGGCTACAACTATGCCGAAACGCTGTATGAAGAGCATCACCGCGCGCATCCCGACTGGGTTATTTTCGGGGGCGAAACCGCGTCCAGCGTGCAGAGCCGCGGTATATACCACTTCCCGCTTTCCCAGCCGCTGCTGTCCGACGACGATTTGCAGTGCTCCGCGCTTGGCAACAGCGGCACCAGCTGGGGCACTAAGGATTTGGAAGCGATGATCGTAAACGATCTGCGCACGCCCTATTCCCTCGGCCAGTTTGTGTGGACCGGGCAGGATTACCTGGGCGAGCCGACGCCCTATCAAACGAAGAACGCCTATTTCGGGCACACGGATACCGCGGGTTTTCCCAAGGATACGTATTTTCTGCTGCAGGCCGGGTGGCTTCCGTTTGAAAAGCAGCCGGTGCTGCACTTGTTTCCGTACTGGGATTTTTCCCCCGGCCAACCCATCGACGTGCGGGTTTGCACCAACGCCGCGGCCGTGGAGCTGTTCTTAAACGGCGAAAGCCTGGGCAAGCGCCAAATGGAAGGGCGGCTGCTTTCCGACTGGCAGGTGGCGTACCGCCCCGGGGTTTTGGAGGCCGTCGCCTATGACGGGCAGGGCAGACCGGCGCTTACCGCGCGGCGGCGCTCGTTTGGCGACGCGGCTGCGCTTGCGGTTACAGACGAGGTTTATGGCGCGCTGCATTTTTATACTATCCGCGCGCTGGACGCGGAGGGCAATCCCGTGGAAAACGCCAACAACCGGGTGCGCGTTCTGGTAAAGGGCGGCAGGCTGCTGGCGCTGGACAACGGGGATTCCACCGATTACGAACCCTATCAGGGGGTCGATCACAGGCGCCTGTTTTCCGGTATGCTGCTGGCAATCGTCCGGGCGGAGGCGGGGGAAACGCCGACGGTAAACGCGTCGTTTTGCGCGGAGGACGTTCCCGTTCGCAAAGCGGAGCTGACCCGGGCGGGCGATACTGTGCAGGCGACGCTGTTCCCCGACAACGCCACTTATACCGATCTCCTTTGGCGCGTCACGGACGCGATGGGGATCGACAGCCCTATCGCCTCCCTTTCCGTACTGCCGGACGGCCTGCACGCCGTTCTGACCGAAAAAGGCGACGGCGTATGCTACGTTCGCTGCTCTCCCAAAAACGGGCGGGAGCACCCGGTGTTTCTATCCACGCTGTGCGTGGAAATCCGCGGGCGCGGGCAGGTGAACCTCAACCCCTATACGTTCGTCGCCGGCGGGCTTTGCAACGCGAGCAACCGGCCTTTGGACAACGGCATCGAGCGCGGCGTGGCAACGCTGCAGGCGGGGGAGAGCCACGTGGGCTTCCGCAATCTCGATTTCGGCGACTTCGGTTCGGACCTGCTGAAACTGCCGTTGTTCGTAATGGAAAACGAGCCCGTGCCCTTCGAGGTATGGGAGGGCATGCCGCTGGAGGGCGGCGTGAAGCTTGCGGATCTGACCTATGATCTGGGCTCGGTCTGGGGCGTATACCAGACCGCCGCCTACCGCCTGCCCAAGCGCCTCAAGGGCGTCTGCACGCTGTGCTTCGTGTTCCGCAAAAAACTGCACATCCGCGGGTTTCGGTTTGAGAAGCTGGAGAAAGCTTATCAAACCCTGTATGCCGCGGAGTGCGACCGTCTGTACGGCGATCAGTACCGGATCAACGCCGGCGCGGTGGAACGCATCGGCAACAACGTGACTCTGGAGTTCAACAAAATGGATTTCGGAGCCGGCGGCACGGACAGGCTGCAGCTGTGCTGGCGCACGGCGCTGCTGAAAAATTCCGTGCAGATTGTGTTTGCCGACAGGCAGCAAACGCGCCGCGTGATGCTGGAAGTCCCTGCGGCGCAGGGCTATATGGAGCGAGATTTCCCCCTGGGCGTCCGGGTGACGGGGTTGCAGAACGTAACGCTGATCTTCCTGCCCGGATGCTCGCTGGACCTTATGCGGCTTCGTTTTTTGCCTGCTTGAAGTGGTATTTCGAACGCTCTGGACCTTCGTAAAGTTGCGTAAAGGTATTGACAAGCCTACTTTGTGTAACCTATACTGAAGATAGAAAATGAGTGAAAGTCCTTTCGTAGGTTCCATTTACATCGCGTGTGATATACTAATATGTCAGTTTGTACGGTGCTTGGCGAAAGCATTTTCGATACCTTCAATGCACAGCAAAGCGAGGATCAGAATGACGGCTGAAACACAGGCGCTCCGAATGAAAAAACGCTATGAGACCCGGATGCATTTCAAGCGGTACTGGACATTGTACGCAATGCTCCTGCTCCCGATCACGTATTTCCTTATTTTCAAGTACATTCCCATGACCTATATTCAGATCGCGTTTAAAAAATTCTCCATCACCAAATCGCCCTGGGAAATGGCCTGGGCAAAGAACAACGGGTTTGAGCATTTCATCAAGGCGTTTGCAAACCGCGACTTTCTCTATGCCCTGCGCAATACCATAACGCTTAACTTTCTGGATCTGCTGCTGGGCTTCCCCGCGCCCATCCTTCTGGCGATCATCTTAAACGAGCTGCGGTTCAAGCGCTTTAAGCGCTTCACGCAGACGGTCGCCTATATGCCGCACTTTCTGTCCTGGGTCATCATTTCCGGGCTTGCGCTGCAGTTGTTCTCCACGCAATCGGGCCTGGCGAACATCGTTTTGAAAAACATGGGGCTGGAGGCAGTTCCGTTTCTGGAAAACTCCGCGCACTGGGTGATCACCTACGTATTCCTGGGCATCTGGCAGAGCGTCGGCTGGAACACCATTATCTATCTGGCGGCGCTGACGGGTATCAACCCGGAGCTTTACGAGGCCGCCGCCGTGGACGGCGCAAGCCGCCTGCGGAAAATTTGGCACGTGACGCTGCCGGGGCTTCGCTCCACGATCGTGATCCTCTTAATTCTGGCGCTGGGCCGCATCCTCGGCAGCGATTTCGACCGGCCCTACGCCCTGTCGAACACGCTGGTCACCAGCGTGTCCAACGTTCTGTCGGTGTTTGTGTACGATTATGGCATTCAAGGCCAGCAGTTTTCGCTGGCAACGGCCGTCGGTTTTTTCCAGTCGGTCATCTGCGTGATCTTCCTTATGGGCGCAAACGCGATCGCCAACCGGTTTGGCGAGCGCGGACTTTGGTAAGGGAGGAAGCGCGCGATGATTCAATCCAAAAACTCCCGCCTGGGCGACGCCGTGATCGTATTCATCTGCATTCTTCTGATTCTTGTTTGCTTTCTTCCCGTTTTGAACGTGTTTGCCCGCTCGCTGAGCAATCCCATGGCGCTGGTACGCCGGGAAGTCTATCTTTGGCCGAAGAACCTGGACGTGACCGCATACACGTTGGTGCTCAAGGACGCGAAGTATACCTGGTCGCTGGGGTGGACCGCCATCCTCACGGTCATCTGCACGCTGCTGTCCATGACCATGACCACGCTGTGCGCCTATCCGCTGATCTACCAGCAGCTCAAGGGCCGCAAGCTGATCAACAGCTTTATCCTGCTGACGATGTACTTTAACGCCGGAACCATTCCAAACTTTATCCTGTTCAAGGATCTGGGGCTGATCAACCAGCCTGCCGTGCTGATTATCCCGTACACGCTGAGCGTGTTCAACATGATCATCATGCGCTCGTTTTTACAGAACATTCCCGAAAGCCTCCGCGAATCCGCGGAGCTGGACGGCGCAGGGCCCGTGCGCATTCTGGTGTCCATCTATCTGCCCCTGTCCACGTCCGTCATCGCCACGCTCTCGCTGTTCTACGCCGTGGGCCGCTGGAACGGCTACTCCGACGCCTTGATGTTCATGAACTCCAACAAACCCTATTATCCCATCCAGCTGCTTTTGTACTATATCATCCAGTCCAAAACCAGCGTGGACGCCGCGACGCAGGAGGGTTTCACCTCGCCGGGCGCTTCGGAATCCATCAAGGCGGCAACCGTGATGATCGCAACCATCCCCATTCTGCTGGTTTACCCTTGGCTCCAGCGCTACTTCATTTCGGGCGTAACGCTTGGCGCAATGAAGGGCTGACAACCGTACCCGGCACGCCTAGTACAGGCTGTGTTCATGGTAATAAAAAAAGGAGGGCAACCCATGAAAAAACTACTCGCGCTTCTCTTGACCTCCATGCTGATGGTTTCCTTGTTGGCTCCCGTCGCATTGGCCGCGGATGCGGGCTTTGTGGATGGAAAGTTCACGGAAACGCGCCACATCACCGTGGAAATCTTCGACCGCAGCACCGACGGAACCATTGCGGACGACAACGTCTACACCGATTTCATCAAACAGGGCATGCTTGACAAGTACAACGTCGAAGTCGAGTTTGTTACGGTTCCCCGCTGGGAAGAAAACAACCTGATCCCCACCTATCTGGCCGCGGGCAGCGCGCCCGACGTCAGCTACACCTACAACGACGGCGCGATCTACACCTACTTCATGCAGGACGCCGTGCTGGACCTGCAGCCGCTTCTGGACGAGTATAAGGATCTGATCCCCGATCTGAGCTCCCTGCTCGGCGAAGCGAACCTGACCTGGAAGCTCGACCCCATGACCGGCACCAACTATGCCATCTGCGCCCGCCGCATGAACGTGGCCCGCATCAACACCTTCGTGCGCGAAGACTGGCTCAAAAAGCTAGGCCTTGCCGTACCCACCACTACGCAGGAATTTGAAGATATGCTGGTTGCCTTCAAAAACAACGCGGAACTCCTGCTGGGCGCCGACGCGGACAAGATGGTTCCCTATGCCATGACCGAAGACGTGGGCTGGGAAGCCAACAACATTCTCTATTCCTTCGTGCCGGACGAATTCACCACCGACAAGTACAATTACATTTACTTTGACGACCGTCAGTTCCTGCTTCCGGGCGTCAAGGAGGGCGTGCGGCTGCTCAACAAATGGTTCAACGACGGCCTGATCCTTCAGGACTTCTCCCTCTACGCCGCGGGCGATGAAACCGTTAACAACCTTATGAAGGCCGGCTTTGTCGGCGCGTTCGAGGCCAACTGGGATTATCCCTACCGCAACGGCGAAGAGAGCATTCACTATATGCTCCAGCAGGCGCAGGGTGAAGACGCCGTCTACATCGCCATCGATCCGTTCAAGAACGACGCCGGCGTCACCAAGAAGGTCAACTACTCCACCAACGACCGTTGGATCTTCTTCCCCTACACCAACGACGAACCCCTTGCGTCGCTGCTGTACCTCAACTTCATCGCGACCTTCGAAAACCGCCTGTTCCTGCAGATCGGCACCGAAGGCATCAACCATGAAGTGACCGCGGACGGCGTCATCAAGAGCATCCCCGCCGAAGCGGGCCGCAACAAGATGTCCTCCTCCAACAACATCGACACCACCATGGTCATCAACGGCCTGGATCTGGGCGATCCCGCAAAGACCATTCAGGCGATGGCGCTCGGGTATGCAAAAGTGGATCCGCGCTTTATCGAAACCGCGTATGCGCTGGCGCTCACCAACGGCGTTTCGTATCCCAACTTCAACCTCGGCGATATCGCCGCGGCGGAAGGCATGAGCAACGTGCTGGCCGACAAGCGCAAGGTTGTGCTCAACACCGCCATCAACGCGTCCGTTGAAAACTTCGACGCCGTGTGGGATGCCGGCATGGCGGACTATATGGCTTCCGGCGGGCAGGCGATCCTCGACGAGCGCATGGCCAAGTGGGTTGCCGCGTTCGGCGAATAAGCAACTGGCCGTACCCAAGGTTTCCCGGTTTCTATTCGCAAATGACAAGCAAGAAGCCGCCTGCACTCGCAGGCGGCTTCCCTGTTTCCTTGTCATCCCGGCGGTTTACGCCCCGTCTTCCTCAACGCAGAAGCGGACGATCGCCTGGATGAGTTCCTTGGGCAGCGGCTTGCCGTAGGGGAACTGCACAGCGCCCTTGGAGGTTTTGTACTGGGTGAGCTCCGGTAGAAAGCGCGCCATGGCGTCCGCGCCCGGGTACAGGCCGATGTGGGCCTTGTGGGCGGCGAAATGCACCAGGTTATGCTTCCCGGCGAAGGTCGGCATCGCCCACGCAATCCGTTCCGTGGCGGCGGGCGCGGCTTCGCGGATCAGCGCGCGCAGTTCCCGCAGAACGGGCTGCACGGCGGCCGGCGCTTCTTCGATATACGCGTCTATGGTCTGGGCAACAGTAGGCTTGTCCATAGGCTTCCTCCCTATTAGTCCAGGGTCTTGTGGTCGTTCAGGGCTTTGATCAAAGAAACGGCTTCACCGAAGGGCACCGTGCCCACGTTATCGCCCTTGCGGTTGCGGATGGTCACGGTCTTGTCCTCGGCCTCGCGGTCGCCCAGCACGAACATGTAGGGGATTTTCTCCATCTGTGCCTCGCGAACCTTGAAGCCGATCTTTTCATTGCGCAGGTCCAGCTCGCAGCGTAGATCCGCGTCCCACAGCATTTGCTGCAGCGCGTGCGCGGCCTCGTCGCTGCGGTTGGTGATGGTGAGGATCTTCACCTGCGTGGGGGAAAGCCACGTGGGGAACGCGCCGCCGAACTGTTCCGTGA
>JAEWTC010000015.1 GCA_023459675.1 Bacillota bacterium
AGAAATACGCCGGGGCTCAGCTTTCCCCGCTCCCGCCGCGTTTCTTGCAGCGGCAGCGGGCGCGCCGCAAGCCTAAGCAGCAGGAGCAAAAACGCCGCCGCGATCAGCACGAAGAGGGCAAGTGCAAGCGCCGTTTCCCCGGCCGATAAAAATAAGCCGCTGCGGCACAGATACAGCGCAGCGGAAATATAAACAGCGAGGCATACCGCGCACAGCCAAACCCACGTCCGGTGCGGTTTGGAGGAATACGGCACGGACCCGTGCGGGGCTAATTTCGGCATCCCGCGCCTCCTACTGCACAAACTCCTGATAAATCGCCGCAATGGCGGTACGGAAATCCTTGGTGTCCACGCCCACCAGAATGCTCAGCTCGCCGGAGCCCTGGTCGATCATGCGCACGTTGACCCGCGCCTTGCTCAGCGCCGAAAACAGCCGGGCCGCCGTGCCGGGGTTATGCACCATGCCGCGGCCGACCGTCGCGATCAGGCCCAGATGATCCTGAATGTCGATAAAATCGGGGTTGGTCAGTTCCATCATCCGGGTTTTCAAACGGTCCTTGACGGGCTCCAGTTGCGCGGTTTCCAGCACCACGCAAAGCGAATCGATGCCCGACGGGAGATGCTCGAAGTTCAGGCCCACTTCCTCCACCGCCTGCAAAATGCGGCGGCCGAAACCGCGCTCGGTGTTCATCATGGCCTTTTCCACGGAAATAACGGAAAAGCCGGTGCGCCCCGCGATGCCCGTGATCACGTTCTCGCTTGCGTCCGCGGCGGGCGCGTGCGTGATCATGGTGCCGGGGTCCTCCGGGCGGTTGGTGTTGCGGATATTGGTGGGAATGCCCGCGCGCTGGACGGGGAATACGCTTTCCTCATGCAGCACGGTGGCGCCCATATAGGCAAGCTCGCGGAGCTCCTGATAAGTGATGGCGTGAATGACCTTCGCGTCCGGCACGATGCGGGGGTCCGCCATCAGAAAGCCGGAGACGTCCGTCCAGTTTTCGTAGCATTCGGCGTCCGCCGCGCGGGCTACGATCGCGCCCGTGATATCGCTTCCGCCGCGGGAGAAGGTGCGGATGCTGCCGTCTGGCATGGCGCCGTAAAAGCCGGGGATCACGGCGCACTCCGCCTTGCGCAGCGCCGCGCCAAGCACCTCGTTGGTACGTTCGGTATCCAGCATACCGTTTTCCGTAAAGAAAATCGTGTCCTTGGGGTCGATAAACGGAAAGCCCAAATAAGAGCTGAGCAAAAGCCCGTTTAAGTATTCCCCGCGGCTGGCGCAGTAATCGCAGGACTGGCCGCCCAAGAGATCCTCGCGGATGCGGTTGAACTCCGCGTCCAGATCCACGGCAATATGCAGTTCCTCCGCAATGGCCGCGTAGCGCGCCTTGATGCGGCCGAACAAATCGCGGCAATCGCCGCCGGAGCAATACATGCCGTGCGCGGCATAGAGCAGATCGGTTACTTTTTCGTCGTCGGCAAAGCGTTTCCCGGGAGCGCTGGGAACGACGAACACGCGTCGTTCATCCATTTTCAAAATGTTCTTCACCTTTTGAAACTGCCCCGCGCTGGAAAGGGAACTGCCGCCGAACTTCGTAACGATTCTGCCCATGTGCCATCCTCCCGTAGCGCGCAATGATGAGAAAGCCATTCACCGCCGCGCCTTCACAGAAAGATATTGTATCGAAAGAGTTTCGGAAAGTCAATGCCGTGCGGGCGCTGCGAGCCGATCAATTCCACGGAGGGCCGCCGCGGCCCGGCTTCTTGCCGTTATACGGCAAAGCAAACGCCCGCCGCGCTTTGGGGCGACAGGAGAAGGCGCGGATACAAGGCCTGCGCCGCCCGCACGTGATAATCCTCCGCCCGGAGATCGGCGATGGAAAGCCGCGCACAGGCAAGATACGCGGCCGCCGCAAGACGCGCCCGCGCCCGCGGGGCGGGAAGCGGGGAGAGTACATGGAAAACCTCCGCCGCCTGCGCGCGGGTGATTTCCAGCGTGGACGCGTCCTGCCCAAGGAGCGTAAGGCAAACCGCGTTTGCCATCGCCGGTTCGTACAGGTTGATCAGCAGCTCCCGGTACGCGGGCGACACACGGGAAAGCAGCAGCGCGGCGCGGCCGGGCGCAAAGCGCGTCATCCACTCGTTTTCCGTTAGCATCCGCTTGAGATATTCCAAAACGTACAGCGCGCCCGCAAGCTCCTGCGGCACGGGAAGGCAGAGCTGATAATCGATATGCGCGGGAATGCAGTGCGCGTACAGGCGCACGTCGTATTGGCGGAAGAATAGCCCGACGCCCGCCAGCGTATCCAACAGCGAGCGGTTCTCAAACGCGCGCACCGTTTGCACGGCGGTCCGATACAGCGCTTCCGCCTCGCTGCGCGCTTGCTGCAAGAAAGCCTGCCCCTGCTGAAGCAGCGCCCAGAGATCGGCGGAAAGGAGCGCTCGCATCGGCAATCCGGCCTGCGAAAGAGCTGCCCGCAGCGTGAACACAAGCGACCGCAGAAGCTCGGCCGCGGCTTCTTCCCGCATGGTGGCATGGTCGCCCTGCGTTTTCAGCCGCGCCTGCTTGTAAAGCAGGGCAAACAGCCGCGCTTCCAGTATTTTTTCTTCATCCCGCGAAAATCCGGCCTCCTGCGCCGCGGGAAACAGGCCGCTCTCGCCGGGTTCAGTTCCCATTCTCATCCTCGCCATCCTCCGGATCCATACTCATCGGGATCGTCCTCCGGGTCCTCGTCGCAAAGCGTGCCGAGCAGCTCTTCCACCGCGACGTTTTCCATGTACAATAGCGATCCCTGCGCCTTGCCGTGAAAGAGCCTGTGCATGGCTTCCAGCAGCTCGTCGTCGCTGAGCGCGTCGTCCAGATCGTTCAGATAGGTATAGAAAAGCTCCTGCAGAGCGTTCAGGGTATCAAACGTATCCGTGCGCAGGATGTAGGGCGAATCGCAGAATATATGAACCAGCCGCGGCAAAATCCCCTCGCCGAACGAAAGCCGCCCGCAGGCGGAAAGAGTCTCCTGCTCGGCGGCCACCAGCGCTTTGATTTGCGGCGGGTACAGGCGCAGGCCGAAGCGCTCGAGCTCCCCGCAGCTTTGGGCAAGGCTGTGCTCCCGTATAGCGAGCTGCGCGGCAAGCATGGCGGGCAGCGTTTGTTTTTCCATGGCAATCATCCCCTCCGCCCCATGCTACAACCGCCCGCAAACAAAGACAAGACTTGACTTTTGCGGTATTTCATGCTATGATGCGCATAGAAAAAGTCCGAAGCAGTTGCTTCGGACTTTTGTTACCCTGATCATGTTAAACTGTTTTTCTGGCCTGCCATTCCGCGTTGAGCACGGACATCATCCCGATGTCCGAATACAGGCCGTCCACCATGGCGGCGTGGCGGCGCACGCCTTCCAGCACGAAACCGGCTTTTTCATAGCAGCGTAAGGCGCGTTTGTTGCCCATGTACACCGTAAGCTCCAGCCGTTCCAGCCCGAGAACGCCGAACGCGTAATCCTGCAAAAGCCCCAGCGCTTCCGTGCCGACGCCCTTGCCGCGCATGTCGTCGCTGCCGACGACGATGCCAAGCTCTCCGCAGCGCACCTTCCAGTTGATGTCAAAGAGATCCAGCTGCCCGATATAGGACTGGTCCTTAACATCGGCAATCACGAAAAACGCGGCGTTTGGCGCGCTGTGCATGACGCGGGTTAAGAAATCCGTGGTATCCGCCTCGGTTTGCGGATACCAGAAGGTCCCGGACAGATAGCGTGTGGATGCGCGGTCGTTCACCCATTTGCGGATGCTTGGAAAATCATCCTGCCGGTACTCGCGCAGCATAACGTTCGGCCCGATCATATGCGGCATACTAACCCTCCCGTTATTCGCCCCAGGACAGCGGGTACGCGGCCACGGGGTTATCCAGCTGCTTTCCGTTTTTCAGCAGCACGGATACGACGCTTTCGATGTTCTCCCGCTTGGTGTAGGGCGTGATGATAAAATCGTTATAGCTTGTGTTCGAGGAGATCCGCGCGGGGATAATGATGAACCCGTCCGTGGTGACTTCCGAATCCTTGACGCGGAACTTGATCTGGAAAATGAAGGTGGACATATCGTCCGGCTTGTTGTGGCCGGCGAAGATGAAGTTGCCAAGCGAGTAGACGATATACTTGCCCTTGTATTCCTCGATGGGGTTCAGCCGGTGGCTGTGGTGGCCCACCACCAGGTCCGCTCCGCCGTCGATGGCGATCTTGCCCATCTTCTGCTGGTTTGCTTTGGGATAATAATCCTTTTCGTCGCCCCAGTGGAACGCGCAGATTACGATTTGCGCGCCGCGCTCCCTGAGCTTTGCGATGTCTTCGGGCACCTGCGTGAACAGGCGGGTGTACGCGCCGTCGAACGTTTGATAGGCGAGAATGCCCACCTGCACGCCGTACAGCGTGAACAGCGCGGGTTCGGCGTCGCAGGAGTAACCAACCCCCGCGTCGCTGAGCGTTTGCTTGGTTTGGGCGTATCCGTCCTCCCCCATGTCCAGCACGTGGTTGTTTTCCAGCGTTACAAACTCTACGCCGTTGTCTTTGAGCACGGACACGTAGGCGGGGTCGGCGCGGAACAGATAGGAGTAATCCGAGCGCTCGCGGTTGCGGGAAGCCGTGGTGAGCGTGCCTTCGAAGTTGAGCACGGTCAAATCGTCCGCAAGGAGGAGGTCTTTGACGTTCTTGAAGATGAAGTTGACGTCCCCGCCCTGCTGCGCCAGCTCGCGCTCGAAAATGGACTTGCCGCTGGCCTGTAAATTGTCGCCGATGGTAAAATCGCCGCCGAAGGTCATCGTAAGCAGTACGGAGCCGTCGTACTCCAGGCGCGGCAAGGTTTTATCCACCGGCGCCACGACCTCCTCGGACACCGTCTGCCCGCTTTCATCGGTGATCGTGACGGAGATTTTCCCCGCGTCGATCAGGGCGTTTTCCAGTGAAATATCCTGCTCGGCCCCGGTCGCCAGGGCGGCGGCCGGGAGCGCGAGGCAGAAAATCAACATCCAGGCGATGGATTTACGAAGCATGCGTTTCCTCCGATTTCTAGGGGGTCTGAAGAGTTTTCAAAAATTCGTCCATCCGCTCCAGCGCAACGGTGAGCTTGTCCAGCGCCGTGGCGTAACAGCAGCGGATATAGCCTTCGCCGCAGGCGCCGAACGCCGTGCCCGGCACGCAGGCGACTTCCTTTTCCTTGAGCAGTCTTTCGCAGAACGCCTCGCTGGTAAGGCCGGTTTTCGCGATGGATGGAAACACGTAGAACGCGCCCAGCGGCTCAAAACAGGTGAGCCCCATCTTGCGGAAACCGTCCAGCATCAGGCGGCGGCGGCGGTTGTAGCTCATGTGCATGGTGGCGATGTCGGTATAATTGTCCTCGCGGCCGCGCTTCAACGCTTCCTCGGCGGCTACCTGCGCCTGCACCGACGCGCACATGATGGAATACTGGTGGATTTTCAGCATATTCTCCATCAGCGGCGCGGGGGCGCAGATGTAGCCGATGCGCCAGCCCGTCATTGCAAACGCCTTGGAAAAGCCGTTTAGGTAAATGGTGCGCTCCCGCATATCCGGCAGGGTTGCGATGCTGACGTGCCCCGTTTCGCTGTAGGTTAGCTCGGCGTAGATTTCATCGCTGATGACGGCAAGGTCGAACTCCAGGATCACGTCGCGGAGCTTTTCCAGGCCTTCCCGGCCGATGATACCGCCGGTGGGGTTGTTGGGGTAGGGAAGCACCAGCGCCTTGGTTTTGGGCGTGATGGCCGCGCGCAGCGCCTCCGCCGTGAGCACGAAGTTGTTTTCCGCGACGGTTGGAATGGGCACGGGCACGCCGCCCGCGAAGATCACGCCCGGGCAATAGCTTACGAAGCTGGGTTCCGGCACCACTACCTCGTCCCCCGGGGACAGCATGGCGCGAAGTGCCAGATCGATGCCTTCGCTTGCGCCGACGGTGGCGATGATCTCCGTCTGCGGGTCGTAGGTCAGGCCGAAACGGTGTTTGGCGTAGTACGCGATCTCCTGGCGCAGCGACAGCTTGCCGGCGTTGGACGTGTACTGGGTTTCCCCGTCCAGAAGGCTGTCGATGGCGGCGTTGCGGATGTGATAGGGCGTTACGAAATCCGGTTCGCCCACGCCCAGCGAGATGGCCTGGGGCATGGTCTGCACGATGTCGAAAAACTTACGGATGCCCGATTTGGGAACGGCCGTGACGGCCGCGTTCTGAAAGCGCGTATAGTCCATCAGGGGTTCACCGCCAGTCGCCTGTCGCGGGGATCCTCTTCAAAGATAATCCCGTCGCTCTTGTAGCATTTCAGCACGAAATGCGTGGCCGTGCCGGTGACGGTTTCCAGTACCGAGAGCTTGGAGGACACGAACAGCGCGAGCTCCTTGAGCGTGCGGGCTTCCACGTGCAGCAGCAGGTCGTAGGCCCCGCTCATCAGATAGACGCTTTTCACCTCGTCGAAACGGTAGATCCGCTTGGCGATCGCGTCAAACCCCTCGTCGCGCTGGGGCGTAACGCGGACCTCGATCATGCCTTCCACGCGTTCCTTGCCCACGCGGTCCCAATTGATAACGGGTGCGTAGCGAAGTATCACGCCGGATTTTTCCATGTCGCCGAGCATCTCCGCCACGGCTTCCAGCGGCTGATCCAGCATCACCGCGAGTTTCTCCAGCGGGATGCGGCAGTCCTGCTGCAGAAGGTGTAACAGTTCCTGTTTGATATTTTCCATGGTTTTCACCTCAAAACAATCCTTCAATATTTCCGTTTTCATCCACGTCGATCGTCAGCGCCGCAGGGGTTTTGGGAAGCCCCGGCATGGCGATGATCCCGCCCGCGAACGCAACCACGAACCCCGCGCCCGCCGAGAGCCTGGCCGAGCGGATGGTGAGCGTAAAGCCCTCCGGCGCGCCCAGCAGCGCCTTATCGTCGCTCATGGAGTACTGGGTTTTAGCGATGCATACCGGGCACCCGCCGTACCCCTCGCGTTCGAAACGGGCCAGCGCCTCGCGGGCTTCGTCCGTAAACTGCACGTTCCCCGCGTGATAGATGCGTTTGGCCACAGCTTCGATCTTCGCGGTGAGGGGTAAGTCCTGGGGATAGGTATAGTGCGGCTGCGCAGCAGAGCAACCGCTGCTTGCCGCAGCTACGGCCTCCGCCAATGCCATTGCCCCATCGCCTCCCTTCGCCCAGCCCTCGCAAAGCGCGAAGGCGACGCCTTCGTTTTGCAGAGCCTCGGACAACGCGCGGATCTCTCCCGCGTCGTCGGTCGAGAAGCGGTTAATGGCAACGACCACAGGCAATTGCCACACGCCGCGGATGTTCTGAATATGCGCCGCCAGGTTCTCCATGCCTTTTTGGAGCGCGGCAAGATCAGGCTTGGCAAGATCGGCCTTGGCGGCGCCGCCGTGGTGCTTGAGCGCGCGGAGGGTTGCCACCAGCACAACGGCGCTCGGCCAGAAGCCGTTCATCCGGCACTTGATGTCCAAAAACTTCTCCGCGCCAAGATCCGCGCCGAAGCCTGCTTCGGTGACCACGTAATCCGCCATTTTCATGGCGAGCGCCGTTGCCGCAACGCTGTTGCAGCCGTGGGCGATGTTGGCGAACGGACCGCCGTGCATCAGGCAGGGCGTGCCCTCCAGCGTTTGGACGAGGTTGGGGTCAAACGCGTCCCGAAGCAGCGCGGCCATCGCGCCCGCCGCGCCGATCTGCGCCGCGGTCACAGGCCTGTCCTGCACGTCGTAGGCCACCACGATCCGCCCCAGGCGCGCCTTCAGGTCCGCCAAATCGGACGCGAGGCAGAACACCGCCATCACTTCGCTTGCGGCGGTGATATCAAACCCGTCCTCGCGCGGCGTTCCGTTCTTCTCTCCGCCCAGGCCTTGCATAATCTGGCGCAGCTGGCGGTCGTTCACGTCCAGGCAATGGCGGAAGGTAACGCGTTTACCGTCGATTTTCAGCTCGTTGCCCTGGTGGATATGGTTGTCGATCAGCGCGCACAGGAGGTTATTGGCGGCGGTGATCGCGTGAAGATCGCCCGTGAAATGCAGGTTGATGCTTTCCATCGGCACAACCTGCGCATAGCCGCCGCCCGTGGCGCCGCCCTTCATACCAAACACCGGGCCCAGAGACGGCTCCCTAAGCGCGAGCATCGCACGCTTGCCGATGCGCGTAAGGCCGTCCGCAAGGGCGACCGAGGTGGTGGTCTTGCCCTCGCCCGCGGGCGTGGGGTTGACGGCGGTAACCAGAATCAGCTTCGCCCGGCTGGGCAAGGAGGCATAGGCGCGCTGATCGATCTTGGCGATATAGCGCCCGTACGGCGATACCGTTTCCGCGGCAAAGCCCGCCTTCGCGGCGATCGCACCGATGGGCTGCAACACGGCCTTGCGGGCGATTTCCAAATCGGTCATGCAGGCACCTCCTTGGGAGTAACACATTTGAAACAGTATACCGCATTGCCAACCGTCGGGCAAGCCGGGCGCCTGATGATATAAAAAACCCGCCCCGGCAGGGGCAGGTACATCGGCAGCCGTTTAGCTACCGATCAGTTGTCATCCGCAGCGCCGTCTTCGTCGTCCATCTCATCGATTGCCAGCACGCACTTGTCGAATACCGTCTGGTATTCGTCCTCATCCTCGATGGTGACGTAGATATCGTCGCCGCTCTCATCCTGCTCGATGCGCAGAATGATGCTTTCGCCCTGCATGCAGCCCTCGATATCCTGCTTTGACTCCAGCAGAACGTATTCGTGGTCCTTATATTTTACGGTCATCAGGTGCTCGAAGACAACGTCGTTGCCATCCTCATCCTGCAGCGTGACCTGGAAATCTTCGGGATTTTCATTGTTCCGGTTGTCCGTCATGGGCGTTCCTTCCTTTCGCTTGCCGCGCAAGCCATTGCTCCAGAATTACGGCCGCGGCTACCTTGTCCACATGAAGCTTGCGCTCCGCGCGCCGGAGATTTCCTTCCAGAAGCGCGAGCTCGGCTGTTTTGGACGTCAGCCGTTCGTCCCAATACCAAACGGTCAGCCCCGCCTGTTCCAGCATTGCGCCGAACGCCCGCGTTTTTTCCACCTGGCCGCCCTGGGATCCGTCCATATTGAGGGGCAGCCCCAGCAGAACCTCGTCTGTCTCCAGGCGCTCGCACAGGGCTTTCAAATACCGGCTGTCCGGCCCGTACCCCACGCGGGTATAGGTTTCCAGCGGCTGGGCGATGGTCCGGGTCGGATCGCTGACGGCGATGCCGATGCGCACGTCCCCCACGTCCAGCGCCACGATGCGTTTGGTCACGCGTCCAGCCTTTTCAGGTAAACGCGCACGAGCTCTTCCACAATTTCATCGCGCTCCAGCCTCGTAATCATGCTGCGCGCCGCGTTGTGGCTGGTGATGTAGGTGGGATCGCCGGAAATCAGGTAGCCTACGATCTGCGTGACCGGGTCGTAACCCTTGGCCTGCAGGGCCCGGTAGACGTGCTCCAGAATATCCGCGGCGTTACTTGCGCCTTCGGCGACCGGGATAAACCTTGCGGTTCCGCTGGAATCTGCCGTCACGCAACTCACTCCTTCCGCACTTGCAATCACTGCGCACCTCTTATTATACACAAATGCGCCGAATTGGAAAGAGAAAATGATAAGAGAAGGATGAATCTTTCCTGAAAAACGATGCTTCATCAGCGCTTGATTCCGTCTTTACAAGGTGCCCAAAGTATGCTACACTATGGCAGTCTTGCGGCAAGGCTCCATGGTCAAGCGGTTAAGACGTCGCCCTCTCAAGGCGAAATCAGGGGTTCGATTCCCCTTGGAGCTACCATACGAATAAGGCACCCATATGGGTGCCTTATTCGTATCCCGTAATCCAAAGGGGAATCGAACCCGGAAGGGCTGGCGGTGTTAAGAAAACGAGCCCGTGTGCTCGTTTTTAACCGCCAGGGCGTGGGAG
>JAEWTC010000016.1 GCA_023459675.1 Bacillota bacterium
GAACCGCACGGTATCTGCGGCGGATTGACCATATCAGCATGCGTGAAAACCGCGGCGCAGAAATTGTGCGCGAGCTCACCGGGCGCAGTGTGCCTACGGTGCTCGATCCTGTGTTTATGCCGGATGCCGAGGCCTGGAGACGCTTGATACCCGAGGAAAAAAGGATTCAGGAACCGTATCTTCTGGCGTATCTTCTGGGAAACTCGGCGGAAAACAGGGCGTGTGTCCAGCGCGCGGCGCAGACGCTTGGATGCAAAATCGTCACGTTCCGGCATCTCGACCAGTACGCCAAAGCCGCCGAGCAATTTGGGGACTATGCGCCTTACGACGCCGATCCGGCAATGTTTCTCAACCTTCTGCGCGGAGCCGAATACGTATGTACGGATTCTTATCATGGCACTGTGCTATCGGTCATTCATGAAAAAAAGTTCGTTACGTTCGATCGTTATTCCAGCCGGTCAATTGTCTCGAAAAATTCCAGAATAGACACATTGACACAGAACCTGCAGCTGAAACAGCGCCGTTACCGGGCCGGGGAGGCGCTTGCCTCGCAGCTGACGGCCGAGATCGATTATGCCGGGGTGAACGAAAGGTTGAAGCGACTGCGGGCGGAGACAGCGGAATACCTGGATCAATCGCTAAAAGGCCTGCATGGGGAGGTAAATGCTTGCTACCAATAACGGACAAGGCGCTGTGCTGCGGCTGCAGCGCTTGCGTGCACGTTTGTCCGCAGGGTTGTATTTCTCTGGAGCCGGACGCCGAAGGCTTTCTATATCCGGCCGTTCAGGAAGCGCAATGTACGCACTGCGGTCGATGCGACGCCGTGTGTCCGGTTGCTCACCCGCCGAATCCATCGGAAAAGAATACGCAGTCTTATGTAATCCGCGCCAAAGAACGCGACGTGTTGATGGGGAGCACATCCGGCGGCTTCTTCACGCCCCTGGCCGCCTGGGTGCTGGGCCAGGGCGGCGCGGTGTGCGCGGCTTCGTTCGACCATGATTTCCGCGTGAAGCATGTGCTGCTGCGCAAGGCTGACGGCGAGGATTACCGGCAGTGCCGGGGTTCCAAATATGTGCAGAGCGATTTGGACGGCCTCTTTCCGCAGATTCGCCAAGCGCTGCGGCAGGATGAAACGGTGTGCTTCGTCGGCACGCCCTGCCAGGTGGCGGGGCTGAAGGCGTTTCTTGGAGCGGACGTTGAGAAGTTAATCACAGTCGATCTTGTCTGTCATGGCGTGCCTTCGCCCAAGCTGTGGGACAAGTACATAGCCTATCAAGAAAAAATGCATCACTCCGCAATCCGACAGGTTTCATTTCGGGATAAGACTTACGGTTATGGAAACGCAGCATTAGATAAGAAAGACAGGAAAGGGTGCAATGGCGACAAGAACGTGCTTAACATATTAATGTGGGAAGAAGGGTATCTACGGCTGAAATATTTGAATAACGGCGATGGCCTATTGGGCCATAGGGCTGTACTGTTTTGAGCGTTTTGGACCGCCGTTGTGCTCTGAGTTTTATCATATGCGAAAGACGACTGTATACTGGCAGCTTATCTGGCTGGCTGCATGGGGCTGGCTCTTCTTCTTGATGCGGCTGTCCGCAGAGACGGGAACGGCGACTCATCTGACGAGCATGCGGCTGGCGGTAGCGCTGGTCAAACTGCTTGATATTCCCGCGGACCGGATATCTTCTGTAAACCATGCCTTGCGCATGACGGCGCACGGGATGGTGTTCTTTGTTCTTGGCGGCGCCGTATCCAGCGCTGTTTGGGCTACTTGGCCGTGGCGGAGGTATGTTTTCTTGCCGAGCCTCATGGTATGCAATCTGCTTGCTATCGCGGACGAGGTGAAAAAACTGTGGATCGCAGGCCGCCATCTCAGCTGGGCGGAGGCAGGGCTGAACTGCGTTGGCGCTGCAGCCGGGGTATTGTTTGCGCTGCTCTGTATCAGGCTGGCTGTACGGGGGCCTCGGCGTGAGCGCCGGAATGCCGTGAACCCGGAAGGCGGCGCGTGAGGCGCGGGGAACTGTTCGAGGAAAGGGGAAGAGGCTGTGCGTACGCGTGCTGTTCGCATTGGTAAAATTTCTGTTCGGTGGAAACTTGCCGGGCTTGCGGCGCTTGCGCTGGTCGCGGCGGCTTTCCTGTTGGCAGGGCATCTGGAAATGCGCAGCCGACCGCAGGCGCGCGGCGTGATTGCGGAGGATATCGGGCGGTATCAAAGCATCGAGTACCAGGGCGTTTCCTACGTGCAAAAAACGGCGCTGCAAACCGTTCTGCTGATGGGCGTCGATCAATCCTCACAAATCGATCGCTTCGGGGCGCGCCAGGGCGGGCAGGCCGATCTGTTCTGGCTGCTGGTAATCGATTCCTCCGCGAAAACCGTCCGTCAGCTGCAGCTCGACCGCGATACCATGACGCAGGTGCAGGTGTACGGCGTGCTGGGAAACGAAACGGGCACGGCATGGATGCAGCTTTGCCTGTCGCACGGCTTTGGTTCCACGCCCCGGCAGAACAACCAAAACGCGGTGGACGCCGTACGCGGCTTTCTGCACGACATTCCCATCGACGGCTTTATCACCTTCCGGCTGGATGCGATCGGCGTCATCAACGACGCGCTGGGCGGCGTGACGGTCACCCTGGAGGATGATTTCACGGCGTACGACCCCGCGATGACCGAGGGGCTCACCCTTACGCTCAACGCGGCGCAAGCGGAAATTTTCACGCGGTTCCGCATGGAAGTGGGGGACGGAACCAACGAAAGCCGCATGGCAAGGCAGCGGTCGTTTGTCAGCGCCGCCGCCGCGCAGCTCAAAGCGCGGCTGGAGGCGGAGCCGGACTATCTGGGAACGCTGTTTGACCAACTGACGAACGTGATGACAACCGATCTGTCCAGAAACTGGATGATCCGGGAGGCAAACGCCGCGTTCCGGTACGCGGTTCTCCCGGCGGAGGTTCTGCCCGGCGAACACAGCGTAAACGCCGCCGGGTTTATGGAGTTTGCCGCCGATCCGGACGCGGTGATGCGATGGATTGTGGACACGTACTACCGGCCCGCCCAATGATTGGCCGGTTGTACACGACGGGATGATTGAAAGGAGATCAGGCAATGAAAAAGTGGACGGTTCTCATGACGGTGGTATGTCTGGTATTGGCAATGTCCGGGGCGCAGGCGGCGGTGCAAAGCATTACTACGTTCGATACGACGCAGGTTATCTCCATGTCCGGCGCCGCGGCGCTGGAGGATCCGTTTCGGATCTTCCCGGTCGAATCGCCAACGGCAATACAGCAGGAAATCCAACGCATGTTTGATTTTGTAAACGCGCAGACGGGGGAAGAGCCGCCGGTCCGGTTCTTCGCGGAAACCGAACAGGCGCTGGTACAGGCGGAACTGCCGGATACGCTGGAGGCAGATACGCTGCTGGTCAACGAGATCCTCTCCCTGGGGATCGTCAATTACGACGAAAAGTACGGCGACGTTTCTGTGGAGTTTGCGTTTGCCACCGTTTATGAACCCGGGAAGTTCGTCACCATTCTGCTGGGCATAACCAACGCGGACGTGAATACGGAGTGGGATGAGAATACCGACTGGAACACGAACACCCTGTGGGTGGCGCTCAAAGCCGAAGCGCTTGATAACGGGCACCTGCGCGTTACCTTCCCCCAGGATGCGCTGGTGAAAATGATGTCCGCGTCCGCTATCACGATGATCATCTTCAATCAACCGTAACCGGCGTCGCTCTTCCAGCCTTTTTTGCGGAAGAGCCGACACCGTTTCATTTTTCCATCCCCCCTGTGCCGATGGACGAAGCGGAATGCCGTGTAAGGCGGGGAGAAGGCGCGCGTGCATCGACGCGCGCCTTCTAGCCGTCCGTACAAAATCCAAACCGCCGCAAATCGTTCCGCTGCCGATGGCGCGGATTACCCCTGAAAGAGGATCCCATACCAAGCAACGCAGGAGGGGAAAGAATGTCCATGACACGCAATTACCGTACCGATAAGCCGGGGAAACCAAGCGGGCCTTATGCGCCCGGCGCTTCCGTTTCCGTACAGGAGGACGATACCATTGACCTGCGCGGGCTGTTCTACCGGCTTTTGGAGAACGTGAAACTGATCGTGGCGGCGGCGCTGCTGGGCGCAGTCCTCATGGGTGTGATCACCATATTCTTCATGACGCCGGAGTATAAAACAACCTCGAAAATCTACGTGCTCAACGCCGACGACGCCGCGATCAACTTGGCGGATCTGCAGATCGGCGCTTATTTGACGGCCGATTATCAGGAAGTGTTCGCCAACTGGATCGTGCACGAGCGGGTGATTCAAGCCCTGAACCTGCCCTACAGCTACGGCAAGCTTGCGTCCATGCTCAGCGTAACCAACCCCGCGAACACGCGCATTCTCTACATCACCATCACCTCTCCCGATCCGCGGGAGGCGAAGGCGATTGCCGATATGTACGCGAAGGTCGCGCAGGAGTTCATCGCCACTACGATGGATATCAAAGAACCCAACCTGTTTGAGGAAGCGCTACTTCCCACCGCTCCGTTCTCGCCCAGCAAAACGAAGAATATCGCGCTCGGGTTTCTGGCCGGGCTGCTGCTGGCCTGCGGCGGCATCACCCTCGCGTTCTTCCTGGGCGATAAAATCCGCACCGCGGAGGACATTGAACGCTACGTCGGCCTGCCGACGCTTGGCGTTATTCCTCAGCAAACGAACGCGGCTGCCGATAAGCAGCACGAAGCGCGGAAACGCAAGGCGGAGAATGAAACGAAACGGGATCAGAAAGGTGGCGCTCCGGCATGAAAAGGGCGATCATCGGGCGTTTGCCCGTGTTGGATTTTACCGGCAGCGAGGCTGTGAACACCATCTGCAGCAACCTTCTGTTTGCGGGCAGGAACATCAAAAAAATTCTGGTTACCAGCTTCAACGCCTCGGAAGGGAAAAGCTTCGTAACGCAGCAGATGCTGTGGAACCTTGCCAAGCGCGGCAAGCGGACCGTGCTTGTGGACGCGGACCTGAGGCGCTCCAACCTGATCCGCGATCTGGGCTTTACGACCGACGCGCCGATTAAGGGGCTTGCCCATTACCTGGCGGGGTACGGTGCGCTGGAGGAAACGCTGTACGAAACGGTAACGCCGTATGCCGTCATTTTGCCGATGGGGCGCATCGTGAAGAGCCCGGTGTCGCTGTTGTCGGTGCCCCAGTTCCCGGAGCTTTTGGATACGCTGGGCGAGATGTTTGATATGGTTTTGATCGATTCGCCGCCGCTGGGCGCCGTGATCGACGCGGCGGACATCGCCAGCCATTGCGACGGCGCCGTGATCGTGGCCGAGTATGACCGAACCCGCCGCCAGGATCTGCTGACCGTCCGCAATATTATTGCGCAAACCGGCTGCCCGATCCTCGGCTGCGTGATCAATAAACTGAAGCTGGAATCTCTGGGCGCAAAACGCTACTACAACTACGCGGGCTACTACAGCGAAACCAAGTCGGAATCCTGAGTGGATCCCTGGGCGGGGATCGCAGCGGACGCCGAAGCGGATACGCTGTCAGACGCTGATCTGTGGAAATACCCCGCTGCGGCGGAGCATGGCCTTATGCCAGCGCATTGCTGCTCCATCACCTGAATAAAGCCCCGCGCAATAATTGCGCGGGGCTTTTGCGTTTATGCCGGTCTGCCGATTGTCGGCTGGCGGGCGCTGCTCTGCCGATGCGTACGGCGGCTGCTTTGCCTGCCCGTTCCCTTTCGGCTATGGGGTTACTCCTGCCGGTCGTCGTGCCTGTGCTTTTTCCGGGAGAGCGCCAGCCCGCCGAAACCGCTGATGACCGCCATATAGTACCCGAAGTTGTACCAGAAACCGACGTTGTTCACCTCATAGATGCCGATGTTCTTGTTGAACAGCGAGATCACCAGCGTAACAGGCGCAATCCAGCCATGCCATACGCCCGAGAAGAAGCCTGCCGGTTTATCTACCGTGTTGGCGCCGTCCCCCGGCGCGCAGGAGGCCATCAGCAGCAGAAGCGTCAGCATCATCAGGCCGAGCAGAAGGATCTTTTTGTTTTTCATTGCGTATCATCCCACTTTCCTTAAGTATTTTATCTTCGCGGCGCGGCGAAGCGCGTTTCCCATAGAACGATTATACTCGATCGGAGTGTTTCAAGGGTAGAGAATATCATCAAAAACCGCGCCTGCTCTCACGAACGCCGCACTTTTTCCTTTGACTGCATCCCCCTTGCCGGCAACCCTCACGCCCAAAATAAAAAACACCGCCGCGAACTGCGTTTCGTTTCCGATAACGCCCCGGCGCGGGAAACGGGGCTTGGGCTATCCCCATACGGATTCGCAGAGAATATTGGCCACAAGGCAAAGAAAAACCCCTGCAACGCTTGCGTTACAGGGGTTTTCCTTTGGTGCGGGAAACAGGACTTGAACCTGCATGAAGGAAATCTTCACTAGAACCTGAATCTAGCGCGTCTGCCAATTCCGCCATTCCCGCAGGCGGTAAAAGTGGTGGATGGGGATGGATTCGAACCATCGAAGTCTGCGACGGCAGATTTACAGTCTGCTCCCTTTGGCCACTCGGGAACCCATCCATGATTGACGGCAAACGAGGGAAGGTGCCGGGCGCCTGCTACGCAGGCGGGGAAGGTGGAAAAGGTGGGGAAGGGGAGGAACGGTGGGACGGTCGGGCGGGCGGGGAAGGGGGGTCAATCGGGAAGAGGGGAAAGCGGAAGCGGGCGGGAGGGTTGAGCTGCTCGTTGGACTGGGCACGGGAGCTTGGAGATGGAGCCGGCGATGGGACTCGAACCCGCAACCTGCTGATTACAAATCAGCTGCTCTGCCAATTGAGCTACACCGGCGGAGTCCCACCCAAGAGGAAAATGGCGACCAAGAAGGGGCTCGAACCCTCGACCTCCAGCGTGACAGGCTGGCATTCTAACCAACTGAACTACTTGGCCACTCGTGGTGGGCCTTCAGGGACTTGAACCCCGGACCAACCGGTTATGAGCCGGCCGCTCTAACCAACTGAGCTAAAGGCCCTTACGGGAAAGGTGGTGACTCCTGGGGGACTCGAACCCCCGTTACCGCCGTGAAAGGGCGGTGTCTTAACCGCTTGACCAAGGAGCCACGGATACCCTGCGGGATGAAGTTTGGTCGGGGTGAAGGGATTCGAACCCCCGGCCCCATGCTCCCAAAGCATGTGCGCTACCAGACTGCGCTACACCCCGGCTTGTACAAGCCCATATAGGCGACGAATAGTATTCTACCGAAATTCCGTGCCAATGTCAAGAGAAATCGGAGCCGGTTCTCTCTTTTTCTGCGGTAAATCCGCAGCGGTGAAATATTACAGAAATACCTTGATTGGTTCACAATTATGTGATATTATTTAAAATAATCGTAACATACTAATTGTTCACCAGAAGGAGACGGCACTATGCGCGAATCGGGGAAGATCACCGCGTTAATCGTGTTCGGCACCCGGCCGGAGGCCATTAAAATGTGCCCGCTCGTAAAGGAGTTCCGCACGCGCAGCGGGATACGCACCAAGGTGTGCGTATCCGGCCAGCACCGTGAAATGCTGGATCAGGTACTGCAATTGTTCGGCGTAACGCCGGATTACGATCTCAACATTATGCAGCGGGAGCAAACCCTGTTTGACATCACCGCCAAAACCCTCACCGGCATGCGTGCCGTGCTGCTGGATTGCAAGCCGGACGTCGTATTTGTGCACGGGGACACCACAACGGCCTTTGCCGCGTCGGTTGCAGCGTTTTATCTGCAAATCCCGGTGGCGCACGTGGAAGCCGGGCTTCGCACCCGCAACATCTACTCCCCGTTCCCCGAGGAGTACAACCGCCAGGCCATCAGCCTGGTGGCGAAATACAATTTTGCGCCGACGCAGATGTCGCGCGGCAACCTGTTGGCGGAAGGCCGCCCGGACGATAGCATCTACGTAACCGGCAACACCGGCATCGACGCGCTGAAAACCACCGTGCGCGCGGATTTCCGCTCGGAGATCATCGATTGGGCCAAGGGCAGCCGCCTGTTGGTAATGACCGCCCACCGGCGCGAAAACCTGGGCGAGCCCATGCGCGCCATGTTTCGCGCCGTGCGCCGCATTGTGGAGGCATACCCGGACGTAAAGCTCGTTTATCCCGTGCATAAAAACCCGGCGGTGCAGGCAGCCGCCCACGAGGTGTTCGCCGATCACCCCAGAATTCGCCTGATCGAGCCGATGGAGGCGGACGCGTTCCACAACCTTATCAACGCCGCCTATCTCATTTTAACGGATTCCGGCGGTATCCAGGAGGAAGCGCCGTCGCTTGGCAAGCCCGTGCTCGTGATGCGCGATACCACCGAGCGGCCCGAGGGCGTGGAAGCTGGCACCCTGCGCCTGGTGGGTACGGACGAGCAGCGCATCTTTACCGGCTGCCGCCTCCTGCTGGACGATCCCGCGGAGTACCGCAGCATGAGCGCCGCAAAAAACCCGTATGGCGACGGAACCGCGTCCGTGCGCATCGCGGATATCATCGAAAAAACGCTGTAAACAGATGATCGTGACAGCCTGTTATTCAAACAGGCTGTCCACCTCTTCCTCAAGCTCGGCATCCTCGGCTGCGGTTTTCGCGGCCGAGGCTTTTCGTCTATCGAATTTTTCCTGCAAAATCTGGTTCTTGATCTGCGTCATCCGGGACGCCCAGCGTTTATGGCGAAGCTCCAGCTGGAAGTTCTCCTTGGCGATCGTAACGCTGTCCACCTCGCAGCCCACGTAGCCGTACACCCGCGCGGTTTCGCACAGCATGATGAACTTGCGCGCGATCAGCGATTTGATGCGGGGCGGAACGCCGATTTCGGCCTCGGGGCCGACCAAAATGGAATCCTGCGAAAACGCCGTGCCCAGAATACGCGCGCCTTCGTCCAAAATCAGCAGCCCGTCGGCAATCACGTTGCCGTTGACGCGCGCGTTCTTATGAAGGTAAATGTTGTGGGTGGATTTCAAACTGCCCATCACCACGGCGCCTTCGCCGATGTCCAAGCTGAATTCGGACACGATGGTTTTCTTGACCACCGACTGCGGCTCCACAAATTCCGCGTCAATCCAGCGCTGGGTGTACACCGTCATGTCCACGGGCTGGTGGGCGGGGCTTACCGTTTCCAGGCCGATCAGGATCTCCGGGGCATACAGGCGGCGGAAGGTGCAGCCTGGCGCAATGCGCAGGCGCTCCGCGCTGGAGGCGTTGATCCCCAGCATGCAGCCGGGGTGCACGATCATCTGCTTTTCGCTGTCCGCCCAGCGGATCACCGAGCAGTTGCGCAATAGCTCCAGCTCGTCCAAACAGGCGATGGCCCGCAGATACGTTTGCTCCGGAATGCGCGCCGATGCCGCCGCGTAGATCTCCTTGCTGAACACCGCGATCCCCAGCGGCCGGAAGCGCGTTTCCGCAATCACAATCGCGCCGCAGGCGTTGCCCGTCAGCTCGTCCGCCAGCAGATACGGCTCGAGCTTGGACATCTGCACGGTGCGGTTTTCCCGGTTAATGCCGTTTTCCACCAGATACCGGAAGGAGTTGGAAAAGTAACGCGGATCGCGTACGTTGTCGTTCTTCACGTACAGCGCGGCTTCCCTGCTCTTTTTCTGGGACAGCATGGAGACCGCGAAGGGAAGGATCAGCAGTACGACAAACAACAGCGCCAAACCGAGGATCGTAAGCATACCGCACCTCCCTCCGTCGTCCGTATCGCGGCAAAACGCGCGGCGTGCCCATGCGGCCGCCGCGGCAGAACCGTACCTATGCCCAGCGCCACAGCCTGCCCATTTTCGGCTTGCCGAAGCCCTTGCTTGCGTGCTGCACGTACAGCACATAGATAAACACCATCTGCAAAAAATCAAACAGCATCCCCAGCGTGAAGAACAGCGTGGCCATGTACAGGGAGCTGAAGTAGTGGAGCACCAGCAGATAAATCACATAGCGCGTAACGCCGTACAGGCCGGTGTATACCATCGTCGCCGCAAAGGCGATCAGCTTGGACAGGAACGACGAAAAGATCAGCGCGATGGCAAACCCGCTGATCCCCGCGATGCAGATCCAAAGCGCGATCTGCTGCTCCATATACAGCTCGGAATAGTTGACCAGCGTGTAGGGGAAATACTCCGGGAAAAATATGAAGTAGAAGGAGGCGATCATGTGGATGAACATCGCGATGCATACGTAGATGACCATCGCCCGGAACCCCTTCTTGCGAAACAGCGCGCCGTAAAACAGAATGATCCCGGCAATCACGAAGTTGAGAATGGAGAACAGGCGCGTGGGCAGGCTTCCGGCGATCTCCACCAGGTACACCGGCCCGATCATCGGGATGAAGTCGGAGGAAATCACGGCCGTCGGCACGCCCGTATTCCCCGTAATCACCCTGCTTACCCACGTGGCGACCGCAAACGATATCTGCGGGTAAAAAAGCAGAATGCCCGCGAAAACGGGCAGCACGAACACAGCCACAAACAGCCACATGGAAAGCTGGGGCCGGGGCAGGTGGCGGTAATCGCGGGTGAAGAAAATACTCTGCTTCTGGATGGGCGGGTTTTTATGGGTTTGCGCTGCGGCTGCCATGGCATCTACACCTTTTCATTGCCTGAGGCGTGGATTACGAACGGAAACGGCGCGGGCTTATGCGCCCGGCGCGGGCGGGGGCGCGTCGGTGGAGGCAAAGCGCTCGGTTTTGGCCCATTTGGTTTTGCGGTGGGTGATGTTGTCCACCACCGCCTGCACAAAGCCTTTGGAGATGTACCACATATAAAAGTAGAACGAGAAACACAGCATCGGCAGAAAGATCAGCTCCTTGCGCATGCCGTCCAACAGCGCGCCTACGGAGATCTGGTAAAACGGGGCGAAATTGCCCCAGGAGTTGTACATCCCCACGAACAGCAGCACCCACCAGCCGCTCATCACGTTCATCCGCCCCAAAAAAAACAGGGTGATGCAGTCCAAAAGCCCCGTGCCCAGAATGAAGGGGATCATGTATACGCCAAGCAGCAGCAGCGCGTCGATCTTCTTGTAAATGGGCAGCCGTTTGGAAATCAGCACGGGGAAGAAATAGCGGATCATCACGTCGTTATGCCCGCGCGACCAGCGGCTGATCTGCCTGCCGCGCACGGCCCAGGATTCGGGGCTTTCCTCGTAGCACTCGGCGGAGTTATCGTACACCACGTTCCAGCCCTTGAGCGTCAGGCGGTAGGTAAGCTCGGTGTCCTCGGTCAGGTTCTTGGTGTTGTAGCCGTGGTCTTCCAGCAAAAGGTGCTTGCGGTAGCCGCCCACGGTGCCGCCGTACTGCGGGATCAGCCCCAGGTTATAACGCGCCTGCTGGTCCACCTGATAGCCGCCGGAGCGTTCCAAATTCAAAAGCTCGGTCAGCATGTTGGCGTGCGGGTTCAGGGGCACCACGCGGCCCATCACGGCGCCGACCTTCGGGTCGATAAAGGCGGAGGCAAGCTTCCGGATCAGGTTTTTGGACGGGCGGTAATCCGCGTCGAATACGATGATGATCTCGCCCTTGGCAAACTCCATCGCCTCGTTCAGCGCCACGGGCTTGCCGCGGTCGCCTTTCTCGTCGGTGCGGTGGTAGGGGCGCACAATGGGAAAACGCCGAAAATACTGATCCAGCATTTCGGCGGTTTTATCTTTGGAATGGTCGTTGATGGCGATGATTTCCAGCTTATCCCGCTCGTAATCGCATTCCAGCAGGGATTCGATGACGTGCTTTAGCACCAGTTCCTCGTTGTGCATGGGGATCAGCACCGAAACCGTGGGCCATTCGCTGTCCACCACGTCGCGGTAGGAAATCTTCTGGTTGACGTACAGGCGGTTGATGGTAAAAATGATGTGCCGAACCGCATAGACCATCATGACGATGACCACGAACATAAAATAAAGCTGAAGGGCTTTGACCAGCGTTTCCACAGGCATTCCTCCCCACGGGCAACGGGTTAAAACGTTCGGCTGCCCCGCCGCGCGCGGCGGTGTTATCGTGGAGTATCATAGCATAGTAAAGCGTAAAAAGCAAAGCGTTCAGCCGCTCCAAAGCCCGTAAAGCTCGCGCATCCAGGCCGCCGCGTCCATGCCATAAACGCGCCGCAGTACGTCCGGGGCAAGCGCTTCTTCGGGCGGCCCGTCGGCCGCCACGCGGCCGTGATCCATGACAATCACCCGCGTGGCAAAGCGCCTGACCACGGATAGATCGTGCACCACGGATAGCACCGTGCGCGGTTCCTGCCCAAGCCACTGCCCGATCAGCTCGAAAATCTGCTTCTGATAGGAAACGTCCAGGTGGCTCAGCGGTTCGTCCAGCAGCATAAACCGCGGGTTTTGCGCAAACAGCTGCGCCAGAAACGCGCGCTGCACCTCGCCGCCGGAAATTTTGGAGATGGGCTTGTGGCGCAGCGCCGCGGTGCCGGTGGAGCACATCGCGCGTTCCACGGCGGCTTCATCCGCCGCGCCGGGCCCGCCCAGCGCGTCGTGCCAGGCATAGCGCCCAAGCCGCACGATTTCCTCCACGGTGAAGGCGTAGCCTTCGGATGCCCGCTGGGACAGGATTCCCATGCGTTGCGCGCGCTCCCGGGGCTTCATCGTTTTCACGTCGGCGCCGTCCAAACGGATGCTGCCCGTATAGGGCACGCATTGCATCACCGCTTCCAGAAGCGTGGATTTTCCCGCGCCGTTGGGGCCGGTGATCATTACCCATTCTCCCGCGTCCACGCGGAAGGAAACGTCGCGCAGCGCTTGCACGCCGCCGTATTTAACCGTTACATTCTGCACCTCAAGCATGGGCATCCCCCTTGCGCCCCCTCAGCAGGATCAGCGCAAACACCGCCGCGCCGATCAGCGAGGTGACCACGCCGATGGGCAGCTCCACGGGGCTGATCACTGTTCTTGCCAGCAGGTCGGCGATCATCAGGAAAATCGCGCCGCCAAACAGCGAGGCGGGCAGCAGTTTTTTATGGTTGGGGCCGGTTAAAAGCCGCAGGATATGCGGCGTAACCAGCCCTACGAAGGCAATCGTGCCGCCGATGGATACGCTCACGCCGATCAGCACGGACGCGCAAACCAGCATTTCCAGCCGCACGCGCCGCACGTTCACCCCCACGGAGCGGGCGTTGGCTTCGCCCACGGCAAACGCGTTCAGCTCCCGCGCGCGCAGCAGCATGAACGTGCCGAACGAAAGCAGCGCGGCGAGGAGGATGATCGCGTTACGGTACGTGGAGCCCTGCAGGCTTCCCATGGTCCAGTAGGTGATGGTGCGCAGCTTCTCCCCGGAAAACGCGATGATCAGGCTTAGAATGCCGGACACGAACATGGAAAAGATGATGCCGATCAGGATGATGGTATGCGTGGAAAAGCTCCTGTCCAGCCGGAAGGCAAGGGCGAGGATAATTGTCAGCGAGAGCATTGCGCCCGCGATGGCCATCACCATGGTGCTTGCGAAGCTCAGCAGGGGAATGCTGATATTGAGCGCGATGGCGATCACCGCGCCAAGCCCCGCGCCAGCCGATACGCCCAGCGTGGAACCGTCCGCCAGCGGGTTTCTAAGCAGCCCCTGCATCACGCCGCCGCACAGCGCCAGCGCCGCGCCCGTAAACGCCACGCACAAAACGCGCGGCAGCCGTACCGATAGAATGATGGCCGCGTGCGGGCTCTGTGGCGGAACGCCCAGAACGCCCTGCTTGATGATGGAAAGCGTTTCCATAAACGGCACGGGAACGCTGCCCGCGCCCACGCAGAACGTGAGCACGAGCAGCGCCGCCGCGGCGAAGCCAATGGTAGCAAATGGGGAAAATCCTTCTTTTTTCATAGCGTTACGGTGCAACAACCGCGTCCCGCAGCTGCCGCGCGCCTTCGCAAAGCCGGGGGCCGGGCCGGGTCAGCGCGTCGGCAAAGCCGAAAAACACGTCGCCGTTTTGTACGGCGGTCAGCTGTTCCCATCCGGCGCGCGCCATGATCTCTTCCGCGGGGTTGGGCGCTGTGCCGTAGTCCGGCGTTAAGGTTACGATATAGTCCGGGTTACGGGAAAGCACCTGCTCCTCGGATATCTGCGCCCAGCCATCCAGATCCGCAAACACGTTGGTCAGGCCCAAAAGCTCCGCGATCTCCTGCATAAAGGTGCCGCTTCCGGCGGTCCACAGCCCGTATTGCAGGGGAGATACCTCAAAGTAAACGCTGCCGGAGAGCTTTGCTTCCGCAAGCTCGGCAAACTGCGCCTTCATGTCCGCTATCAGCGCGTCCGCCTCGGCGGTTTTTCCCGTCAGCGCGCCGATGACCGTGATGGCCTCGTACACGCCTTCGATGTCGCCCGCGCTGCTGACCGCGATCTGGATTCCCGCGTCGGTAAGCATCTTAACCTGTTCCTCGCTCTGCGCCATGGTGCCCATCAGCACCAGCTGCGGCTGCAGCGCGATGATCTGCTCCAGGTTGGTTTCGTACCCGCTCTCCACCGAGGGCACCGCAAGCACGTCCGCCGGGTAATCGCAATACGCGCCTCTGCCCACCAGCGTGCCGCCCGCGCCCAGCGCGTAGAGAATTTCGCAGTCCGCCGCGGTGAGCGCCACCACGCGCGTTGCGGGTTCCGCCAGGGTGATTTCCCGGCCCATCATGTCCGTTACGGTGATCGCGCTGTCGCTCGCCAGTCCGCAGCCGGCAGTGAGTGTCAGGAGCAGCGCAAGCACCAATCCAAGGGTTCGTTTCAAAAGAACCCCTCCTTTCCATTCCGAAAAACGGCAAGGCCGCCCTCTGCGGACGGCCAAATCTGCGCGCAAACCATGAGCGCTTCATGCCCAACCCCAGAGGTTGCCCCGCGAACAGGTCTCCCGGCTTGGCTTCATTCTCAGGAGGCGCCTTCCCATCGAAAATCGACAGTGGCATCGTGCCCCTTCGTCCGCCACACGGTTACTGGGATAGCTCGGAATTCTCATCCGATTCCCGCGGAACCCGCAAGGGTTCCGGCATCGTGCGTAATGCATTCGCGTGCTGTATTCGGTTGTGGATTGAGTATACGGTCGGATTGCGTCCGTGTCAATGCCGCGGGGCAACATCATTGTCCGCCGCCCCGCTTTACAACGCCGCGCTTTTTAGTACAATAGCAAGGGCAGGAGCAAAACCATGCAGAACGGCGGCAGCCGGCTGCCGCCGCATTTTAAAGGAGGCCGTCATGCAATTTCAACTCGTACACACGAACCTGAACGTATTGGATCTGGATAAAAGCCTTGCGTTCTACCGCGAAGCGCTGGGCATGCGCGAGGTGCGCCGCAGCCAGGCGAAGGACGGCAGCTTTATCATCGTATTCCTGTCCGACGGCGTGGGGGATGTTCAGCTGGAGCTCACCTGGCTGCGCGACAGGGAAACGCCCTATGCGCTGGGGGACAACGAAACGCACGTCGCTTTCCGCGTGAAGGAGTTTTCGCAGGCGCACGAAAAGCACGCCGCCATGGGCGTAATTTGCTACGAGAATACCAACATGGGCATCTATTTCATCAACGATCCGGACGGTTACTGGCTGGAGATCATCCCGGTGCGGGGATAAATCCGCCGTATACGGCAAGGCGCACGCAGCCAAAGAAACTCCCGGCCTGTAAGGCCGGGAGTTTTTCAATCGGTTGAGAAAATCGTATCAGCGTTGCCCGCTGTACGTTGGCGCGGGCATTCCGTACGTTCGTGGCCGGGAGGTTCTTTCGTTCCGGCTTGCGAACCGGTTAGTTCCAGCGGCGGCAGCCGCGCCCGTTCATGAAATTGCCGCGGGTCTGGGTGGTCGTCTGGGCGGCGTCGTCAGCGCCGAGCGCCCAGCAGAACGTACCGTTCGCAAGGCGCAGGGCGGTCATCTGGCCGTCGGCCGTGCGTGCGTACAGGGGCTGTGCCGCGCCGTTTGCGTCCAGAAAGAAACAGTTGCCTTCGCCGTCCACGCTGTAGCCGCGGGTCAGATCATACAGGTTTCCCTGCGCGTCGGTGATATCGTAGGCAATGCCGCAGCGGCCAAGCTGATAGCCGGTGCCGTCCGCAGGCTGGGCAGCCGGCGCGGTTTCCGCAAAGGCGAACAGGGGAACGGAGACTGCAAGTACAAGAGCAACAATGAGGAACAATGTAGATTTTCGTTGCATAGAATATCCTTCTTTCATCGGTTGGGCTGGCAATCGCTTGCCGCAATTGCAGTATCCCAAAAATGTGTGGCGGAATTGTGTCGTTTTCGGCAAGAGATTGTGAGAGTGTTTACAGTTTGGTTTTCCTATACTATGATACGCATAGAAGGGGGTGCGTTCGTATGGCAAACATTCTGGTTGCGGATGATAACCGCCAGATCGCCTCGGTGCTTGCGGAATACCTGAAAAAGGAAAACCATACGCCCACGCTTGCCGCGGACGGCGAACAGGCGCTTGCCATGTTCCATCAGCAATCCTTCGACGCCGTGCTTTTGGACGTGATGATGCCCAAGATGGATGGGTTTTCCGTGTGCCGCGAGATTCGTAAAACCTCGCAGGTTCCCGTGATCATGATCACCGCGCGGGGCGAGGATTTTGAAAAGATCATGGGGCTGGATATCGGCGCGGACGATTACATCGTCAAGCCCTTCTCGCCCGGCGAGGTGATGGCGCGGCTGCGCGCGGTGCTGCGGCGCCTGCACGCGAAGGAGGAAGGCAATCCGAAAACCATCACGGTGGGAAACCTCTGGGTTTCGGCGGACGATTACCTGGCCAGGATCGGCGATCAACCGCTGACGCTGACCAAAAAGGAATTCGAAATTCTCTGGACGCTCGCGGAGCACCCCGGCAAGATGTTCTCCCGCGACCATCTGCTCAGCAGCCTCTGGGGCTACGATTATTTCGGCGATACCCGCACCGTGGATACGCATATCAAGCGCCTGCGCGCCAAGGCGGAGGCCCTGCGGCCGGAAGGCTTTTCCATTAAAACGGTCTGGGGCGTAGGCTACAGGCTTGAGGTGGCGGACCATGCGTAACCGCATCGCGCTGAAGCTTCTGTTATATATCGTCATTCCGCTGTGCGTTTTCGCAATTGCAAGCGGGGTGCTGTTTCAAACGCTGTTCACGCGGGATATGACGGCGGATACCCAGCAGGCGCTCACCGCGCGGGCGGAGGCGCTTGCGCGGACGCTGTCCCAGGCCGCGGAGGAGAACGAAAGCGCGGGCGCCGCCGCGCGCGGCATGGGCATGAACGCGGGCGGCATGAACGGCAGCATGGGCATGGGCTACAGCGCCTACCTTACCGCCCTGCGCCTGCTGGATGAGGACGTGTGGGTGCTGGACGCGGATTTGAACTTCCTGACCACCGGGCGGCGCATGATGACGATCGTCTATCAGGACCTGCCGCAGGACGCCGGCGCCGTGGTGGACGCGGTATTTGCCGGGGAAACGGTGGTCAGCCGGGGGTTCAGCGCCGTGCTGGGCGCGCCGACGATCACCGTGGGCGTGCCCATTTACCGCGGCGACGCTATCTACGGCGCGCTTCTGATGCACGACGCGGTTTCGGGCATTCAGGCCGTGGTTGCGCGGGGGATGACGGTGCTGCTGTACTCGGGCGCGGCGGCGCTTGCGATCGCCGTGCTGCTTGCCGTTTGGCTGAGCCTTTCGCTGGGCAGGCCGCTCAACCGCATGAAGGACACGGCCCTCACCCTGGCGGCAGGAAATTATGAGGAGAAAACCGGCGTCCGCCGGGCGGACGAAATCGGCAAGCTGGCGCAGGCGATGGACGTGCTCAGCGACAAGCTCAGCGAGGCGCGGCGGCAGAAGGAACAGCAGGAGCGGCTGCGGACGGAGTTTCTATCCAACGTCTCCCATGAGCTGCGCACGCCCGCCACGGTGCTGCGCGGCTCGCTGGAAGCGCTGGTGGACGGCGTGGTGACCGGGGAAGCGCAGGTCAGGCAGTATCACGAGCAGATGCTCAGGGAAACGGTCGGCCTGCAGCGGTTGACCAACGACCTGCTGGATCTGTCCAAGCTGCAAAACCCGGAATTCCCCATCGAGCAGAGCGAGGTCGTTTTGCAGGACGTGCTTTCGGATGCGCTGCACGCCGCCGATCAGCTTGCCCGCCTGAAGCGGATCACCATCGCGCGGGAAATGCCGCCCGAACCGGTGACGCTGCGCGGGGATTACGGCCGCCTGCGGCAGATGTTTTTGATCGTGCTGGATAACGCCGTGAAGTTCTCCGGGGAGAACGGCAAAATCGAAGTCGGGCTGACGAAGCAGTCCGT
>JAEWTC010000017.1 GCA_023459675.1 Bacillota bacterium
CGCGCGAATTCCATCTGCCAGGACGACGCAAGGCACAGCTCGGCCGCCCACGTGACGTTGTTTTGAGTGTCCTCCACGCCGGCAAAGGGGAAATAACCCTGCAAGGGCAGCGAGCCTACGGCGCCGAAGCGGTGAACGCGGTTTCCGTGGGCGGCCCAGGAACGCTCGAAGTTCATTTCCTCCGGCGTTATGCTGTAGGGCCGTCCCTCGCTGGACCAGAACGACAGCAGCTTGTGCAGTTTCAGCTTCCCGGTCCCCTCGTCCGCGAAAAACGGCGATAGGCCGCCCAGCGTAAAGGAGGAGAGCATCTCCAGAAGCACCGCCTCGCCGCGCATGTTCTGCACGGTGCAAAAGCAAACGGCGGCGCGCTGCGTGTCGGATAAAATCGTATGGTGGCGCACCTCCAGCCCGCTGCCGGTCAGAACCGTGACAATTTCCCTGCCGCCGTCAAACGCCTGCGCCGTTTGTCCGGCAAAACGCAGCGACCGCGCCGTTTCGCTGTTGCGCATCGTTTGCCCGTTGCAGTAGCCCGGGGCGTAATCGTCGCCCACCAGGCGGAGCTGCACGAGAGGCTCAAAATGCCCTTTCCCCAGGTACTGCGGTTCGGTTCCCGCGGGGAACAGGCAAAACCCGATCTGGCCATCCGGGTTTTTCAGGTAGCTGATTACGAGATGGGGATTCTCAAAGCGCGCCAGTTCCGTGATCATACTCTTCCTCCAAACTTACGACTCCGTCCATGGAAACGCCGTCCATGAACGCGTCCATGCATTCCAGCAGCTGCTCTTGCGTATCGCAGGAAACGATGGGAAACGCGGGGAACGGCTGCGCCGAAAAATATTGGAGCGCAAGCTGCGTCAGGCTTTTGCCCGTTTGGGCGCTTGTGCGCAGCAGCTGCGCGTATAGCTGTTCGTTCCGGCTGTTTTCATATACTTCGGTTACGCTTTCGGGCAGGTATTCTCCTGCTTGCCGCCGGGCGAAATAACCCTTGGCCTGCGCCGTGTAGCACATCGCCGGCAGCGCGTGCGCCTGATGATACCGGTAAAACGCCCGGTTCATATAAGCGTAATCGGCGGGGATTTTGTCTGCGTTGATCTTTGCCATCGACCACATCAGCTGGTTGCATACGAAGGGACGCAGCCCGTTTTGCTCCGCGTATTCCTGCGCTTGCTCAAGCCGGTGCGGCTGCCAGTTGGAACAGCCGATATGGCGGATGGTTCCGGCATCTATCTGCGCGTTGAGGCAGTCCATGATCACCCCCACGGGCAGCGCCTCGTTATCGCGGTGCAAAAAGTACAGGTCGATGTAACCGGTGCGCAGATAGCGGAGGCTTTCCCGGATATCCTTCTCAATCTCCGCGGGCGTTACCCGGCTGATCCTGGGCGCGGCGAAATCGAAATGCCCGCCCTTGGTGGCAACGATTACGCTTTCCCTGTCCCGGCGCTCCAGCCAGCTTCCGAGAATTTTCTCGCTGCGGCTGGTTTCCCCTACCAGCCAGTTGGAATAAACGTGCGCGGTATCGATGAAGTTGCCGCCCCGGGACGTAAACAGATCGAGCATCGCGTGGCAGGCGTCCGGCTCCAGCGTGACCCCGAAATTCAGCGTCCCCAGGCACAGCGCGGAAACCTCCGCAAGGGTCGGCGCGACGGCGTTTTGTTTCATCACCGCTGGGACCCCCCTTTCCGTTTTCCTTCCTGGTAGAGCGGCAGATACACTTCCCGGTCGCGCACCACGCAGCCGGTTATTTGATGCATGCCGATCAGCTCATAGCATTTATCGCAGGTAACGCAGCATTTGCCGGGCTCCAGCCGCCCCTTGCCCATTAGATCGGCGGCGTAATCCGGGTAGGCCATCGCCTGCCTGCCAAACCCTGCCAGGTCAAACCATCCGTCGGCAACGCCGCCCGCCGCCACGTTGGGGCCGTAGTTCTCGTACCAGCTCAGGCCTGTGGCAACGATCACGGCCTCGGGCACGGCCTGTTTCAGCTCCCGGATTGCCTGCAGCAGCGTGGCCGTATTCCGGTAGGGGTTCAGGTCCGCGGTTTTCTGGTAGCTGTCCAGAAAGCCCGTGTCGTTTGGCGAGTAGCGGGGCATCATCGTGGAGATATTGATCAGGCGCACGTCCTTGCCGCACAACTCCCGTATCAGCCGGATGGGCTCGGCCAGATCGTACTGCATCACGCCTTCCTTTTGCAGCATGCCCCACCCGTACGGGTAGGGGATGCAGTCGTAGGCGTTCAGGCGCACGCAAATATCGATTTTGGTTCCCACCCGCTGGCGGATGCCCTCGATCACCTCGAAAATGAACCGCGTCCGGTTCTCGTAGCTTCCCCCGTAGCGCCCCTCCCGGGTGAAGCCCGCCAATAGCTCGCGCATGATGTAATTATGGCAAAGTTTAACGTCCACGGCGTCAAAGCCCGCCTGCGCCGCCAGCTCCGCGGCGTGCACCATCTCGTCGCGCAGGCGCTCAATCCGGCTGTCGTCGGCTACGGTGATGTTCGTATAATAGGGATCCTGATAGGGGTTGCGGAACGCCACCAGCGGGATTTGCTTCCAGTTCGCGTCCACGGCGCTGCGGCCCGAATGCGTCATCTGGATCGCCAGATACCGCGGCGCGGCGTCGGCGGCGCGCGCGGCTTCCCGCGTAGCCTCCACAAGCGAGGCTATGGAGGCCGCCGTATCGTCGTTTAACATCAGCTGGTAGGGGTTGCAGCGGCCGTCCGGGGTCGCGGCTACGGCCTCAAACCAGATCAGGCCCGAACCGCCCTGCGCGTACCTGCGGTAGCGGCGTACTACGGTCTGCGTCGGCTTTCCGTCCGCGGTGCCGTCGAACCCCTCGCAGGGGTGAACCGCCAGCCGGTTGGGCAAAGTCTTTTGCCCGAGGCGCAGCGGCGCCGCCAAAACCTGCAAATCCTTCCGGCAGGGCAGCGTAATGCCCGCCGATTCCATTTTGCGTATAAAGTCGGCCTCGTCCTTCATTGCGGAAAACTGAAAGGGTTTTTGGATATGGTTCATGCGTTCGAGCTCCTTACGGTAGTCATTTACCCCTTCACCGCACCCAAGGTAATGCCGCCGACGATATACCTTTGCAGGATAAAGAAGAATAGGATGATCGGCAGTACGGAAACCACGGAGAAGGTCATCAGCGAGTTCCATTGCGTGCTGTATTCGGACATATACTGATACATGTTCGCAATCATCGGGCGGTCCGCCGTATGGGTGAGGAAGGTATAGGGGTACACCAGATCGTTCCAACCGGTCAGGAAGTTGAAGATCAGCACCACGGTGATCCCCGGGTAGGAAATCGGCAGCATGATGCGGCTGAAGGCGGACAGCTTATTGCAGCCGTCGATCATGGCGCTTTCGGTGATGGAGATGGGGATGGACAGGAAAAACGGGCGGAGGATTAATACCGCGAACGGAACCGTGTAGGTGGACAGCGCGATGATCACCGATAGGGGGCTTCCGATGAGGTTCATATCCCGGAACATGATGAACAGCGGCACCAGCTTCACCGTGGGCGACAGCATCTGCCCGAGGATGAACAAAAACAGAAACACGCCCGCCAGTTTGATGCGGAACTTCGCCAGCGCATACGCGGCGGGCGTTGCCACCAGCAGCGAAAAGGCCGTTGTGCCGCTTGCGATCACCAGGCTGTTGAAAAACGACACAAACACGTTGACCTTGGTTTCCGAAAAAATCGCCCGGTAGTTCTCCCATTGGGCTACGGCGGGCCAGAACGTCGGCGGGTTGCGGAACACTTCGACGTTGGACTTCAGCGAGGTAATGAACTGCCAGTACAGCGGGAACAGGTACAAAAGCAGAACCAACAGGGCAACCGCCGTGTGCAGCAGCGTTTTTCCGATGTTTTTCTTCATTAAAAATCACTGCCTTTCCGGATGCTCCTGATGTACAAAAGGCCCAGCAGCAGCAGGATGATGAAGAGAACGTTGGCAACGACCGCGCCCATGTCGTAGGTGTACTGCCCGAAGGACAGTTTGTAGGAGTAGGTGGAGAGCATCTGGGTTGCGTTGCCCGGCCCGCCGCCCGTCATGGCAAACACCAGGTCGAACACCTTAAACGTGTTGATAAAGCCCAGCGTGAACACAATCCGGATGGTTTCGGACATGGAGGGGATCGTTATGTACAAAAGCTTTCGCCACCAGCCCGCGCCGTCCATCATCGCCGCCTCGCCCAGCGCGGGGTCCACCGTTCCAAGCCCCGCGGTAAAAATCAGCATACTGAACGGCATGCTGATCCAGACGTTGGCGATAACCAGGCTGAGCATCGCGGTCGTATCCTTGATCATGAAGCCGATCGGCGAGGAGATGAGCCGCAAATTCAGCAGCACCGCGTTCACCGCTCCGCCGTCCATGAGAAACAGCAGCTTGAACACCATCGCGGTAATCGTCTGGGGCAGGATATAGGCAATCAAAATCGTGCTGCGCGCCATCCGGTTGATCCGCGTGTTTTCGCACAGGAAAAGCGCCAGGGAAAAGCTGACGATGATCTGGAGGGGAATGCTGCAAACCGTGAACACCAGCGTGTTCAGCAGCGCTTTTTTCAGCATTCCGTCCGGCGCGTTCCACAGGTCGATATAATTCTTTAGCCCGACGAAATGATATTCCCGGGTGCTGAAAAAGCTCAGGTCAATATCGTTGACGCTCAGCATAATGTTGTACAGCAGGGGGTATACGATGAATACGGCCAAAAACACCGCCGCCGGGAGTACGAAGGCGTATTCCGCAAGCCTGCCCGACGCCTTGCGAAGGCTATATTTCCAGTGCATGTGAACCTCCTCAAGAAGAAGCGGCGACGGGTAAAATACACATCGCCGCTTCTGGTGAAACCTGCGCTCAGTTCAGAAGGGTGTCGATGGTCAGCTGCGCTTCATCCAGCGCGTCCGATACGCCCTTGTTGCCGCTGAGAACCGCGCCGATCGCCGTGCGGATCGCCTGGGAAATTTTGGGCCAGTTGTAGTGCGGGCCGCGCGGAACGGCGGTTTCCATCTGCTTTACGAACACGGCGATTTCCGGGTCCTTCTGCCAATATTCGTCCTTGGCCACGTCATACCGGTTGGGAACCGCGCCTACCTGCTTGGCAAAGTCCAGAATGTGCTGCTTGTTGCAGAGCAGTTTCATGAAGTTGACGGCCTCTTCCACATGTCCGCCCTGGCCGCAGCAGATGATCTTGCCGCCTATGACCGAGTAGGAACCCGCGGGGCCTGCCGGGATCAGGGATACGCCCCAGTTAAAGTTCACCGGGTATTTGCCCTGCTTCATGGGCGCAATGTTCCAGGTGCCGCTGTACATCATCGCGAACTGCCCCGCCAGGAAGCGGTCGCGCAGATCGGTCTGGTTGATGGAAATCACTTCGGGGGACATGGCGCCGTTGGCAATCATATCCGCGTACATCTGCAGGGCGGCCTTGGCTGCGTCGGAGTTGATTTTGTCAAAGGTTCCGCCAAAGGAATACAGCGTGGGGATGAACTGGAACGTGGTTTCCTCGCTGTCAAGCCCTGCGACGCCAAACCCGTAAACGCCCTTGTCCGGCTGGGTCAGCGCGGTGGCGGCTGCCGCAAGCTCTTCCATGGTCGTGGGGGGCGTAATGCCCTTGCTGTCCAGCATATCCTTGTTGTAGAACAGCGCGAGGCAGTTCGTATCGTAGGGAAGCCCGTAAACCTTGCCGTCCACAACGGCCGCTTCCACAACGCCGGGATAGAACTGGTCGAATTCGTCCCACTGGGTCAGGTACTCGGTGATGTCGGCAAGAGCGCCCATTTTGGCAAACGACGCGACATCCGGGTTGTTGAGGAAAACGATGTCCGGCGCGGTGCCGGAGGCGACGTTGATCGACAGCTGCTGATTGATGTTGTCAAACGTCGACGTTTCCATTTCGACCTTCACATCCGGGTACAGCGCTTCGTACTCGTCGATCACCTGCTTGAGTATCGCCTGCGTGAGCTCGTCCGCCCATAATTGCAGGAACCGGATCGTGGTTTTCTCCCCCGCCACGGCAGAGGATAGACTCAAGAGCATACATACGACCAGTAACAGGGAAACGATTTTGATTTTCCGCATTGTTGGTTGCCTCCTTGATTATTCGGTTCGAGGGTTCGTTGGCGTGAGTATAGCATAACGAAAATACGGAATGCAACAT
>JAEWTC010000018.1 GCA_023459675.1 Bacillota bacterium
CCCCCGCCAAAACCGGCCGGAAGCGGCGCGAAAACAGGAAGAACAGCCCGCACGACAGCGGTATGGCCGATGGAACAAGCAGCAGGAAACTATGCATGCGGGTCTCCTTTACGCCAGGTGTTCAAGCCCGGCGGTAATCCAGCGGATGATCTCCATGGCGAAAAAGCCGATTGCCAGGTTGACGGTGCTGAACGCGGCAAGCGTGACCGTGGTCAGGGCGGATTTTTCAAACGGCGCGGCAACGAAGCTGTCCTTGGGCTTGCGGTAGAGGGTCATCACAGTGTGCATGAAGTAGAAGGCGTTTAAAAGCGTGGAAAGCGCCAGCGCGGCAAGCAGCGTAATCCGCACCCAGGACGTGCCAAACAACGCGGCCTCCGCAAAAAAGATCTTGGAAAAGAAACCGCCGAGGATGGGGATGCCCACCATGCTCATCGCCCCCAGCGTGAACGCGATCCCCGGGATCACATAGCGGTAGCCTGCGCCGCGCAGGTCCTCAAACCGCTTGGAGTCCCCCGAAGCGTCGCACAGCGGGGAAACGGACAAAAACAGCATGCTTTTCACCAGCGCGTGCACCAGCAGGTGGAACACCGCCGCCGCCGCGCCGATGGTGGACCCGAGCCCAAGCCAAGCGAACAGGTACCCCATCTGGGAAACCGAGCTGTACGCCACCATCCGCCGGATATCCAAACAGCGGATCGCGCCGATGGAGCCCAGAATCATGGACAGCACCCCAAGCCCGAGCATCAGGTTGAGCGCCATATCGCTCATAATCACGTCAATGCCGATGACGCGGTAGAAGATTTTTACCAGCAGGAAAAAGTACGACTTGCTCACGACGCTGGACAGAATCGCGCTGGCCGCCGAGGTGGAATAGCCATACGCGTCCGGAAGCCAAAGGTGGAACGGGAATACGCCGCATTTGATGGCGATCCCCGCGATGAACAGGCCGATGATGACGGTGATGGGCAGGGCATATTCGCCGTTTTTGGCATAGACGGCGATCACGTCCCTGATGTTTTCCATCAGCAGGTGGCCCGTCAGGTTGTAGGTCAGGGAGATGGCGATCAGCAAAAGGCCGGAGCCCAGCAGACTCATGATCATATAGCGCATGGAGGCCACCATCGTGTGCCCCACCTGCCGCGCCATCATCAGCGCGCAGGAGGCGAGCGCCAGGATTTCGATGAACACGTAGGCGGTGAACAGGTCGTTGGTGTATACCAGCGCGAGCATGCCCGCCAGCACGAGGTTGACCATCACATAAAAGTATACCTGCTTGTGCGGGTCAATCTGGCGCTGCAGCTTATGCATGCCGCTGAGCTGCGACAAAAGCGTGACCCCGCTGAGCACAAGCGCCACGACGGCCTCCAACAGCCCGGCGCGCAGCTCGTTGCCCCACGGCGCGGGGAAATGCCCCATCATGTAGGTGTAGCTGCCCCCGAAGTCCACCATGAACGTGAGAAACCAAACGTGCAGGCAAACCACGACGCCGGAAAGCCCCACGCTCAGCCACTTCGCCGCGCGGCGGGGAAGCATCGGCGTGGCGAACGCCGAAGCCATGGACAGCATGATGCAAAAGAAGGGTACGTTTTGCACGAACCGCATCCTATTCCCCTTCCCCTTTCATCATCAGCGTCATGCTGTCGATATCCAGCGTATGGTAGCGGCGGTAGAGGCGGATGGTGAGGGCGAGCATCACCGCCGTAACGCTGACGGACACTACGATGCCCGTAAGCACAAGCCCGCTGGGAATGGGGTTTACATACCCCTGCGCGGTGCTCACGCCCTGGGTGAGGATGGGCGCCGTGCGCCCCGTAACGTAGCCCTGCGTGGTGAGGAACAAAAACACAGCCGTATCCATAATGTTGAGGCCGATGATTTTCTTGATTAAGTTCTGGTGCAGCAAAAGCGTGGTAAACCCGATGCCAAACAGGAGGATCGCCACGGTGACGTCCAGATGCTTCCAGATCATGCTCAGCATGCCGTTCATCAAATGCCTCCTTTGCGGATCAGCGTATAGAATACGTACATCGTGCACATGACGATCAGCCCGACGCAGATGTTGAGCGGCAGAATAAACCCGGAGGACAGCAGGGTGCCGGGCACCCCAAGCCATATGCCGCTTTCCAGATGGTTTGCGCCCGTGTAGAACGAGTAGCTTTTCAGGCCCGCGTACGTCATCAGCGAGCAGAAGGTGATCCAGCGGAACGTTTGAACGGTGAAAAACCGCTCGGCCTTGCGAAAGCCGAAGGCGTTGAGATACAAAATCAGCCCCGCGCCCATGATGGCGCCGCCGGAAAAGCCGCCGCCTGGCGTGATGTGCCCGTTCATCACCACGTAAAAGCCGAACAGGAAGATGATAGGCACCAGCAGCCTTGCGGCGAATTGCAGAATCTGGTCGTTCTTGGGCTCGTGGTTGCGGTCGTCCACCTCGGCCTCCAGCCACGCGCCGGAGAGCTTTCCGTTTACGGGGTCGTTGAGCTTCAATAGAAACAGCACGCTGCAGGCCGCCACGAACAGCACCGTGGATTCCCCGAACGTATCAAACGCGCGGTAATCCAAAATCATGCCCGCCACCATGTTCACCGCGCCGGTTTCGGTCAGCCCCTGCTGAATATAGCGGGCAGCGACCTCGTTATTGTCGGGGTTGTTGGGATCGCCGAACGGCGGCAGGGTGTTGACCGTCCACAGCAGAAACAGGATGATTCCGCCGCAGGTTAAAAGCGCCAGCGCCCGGTAGAGGTTTTTGACGATCTTCAGGCCGGAGGCATACGACCACTGGTGGATTTGCCGGTACATGTCCTGTTCCTGCTGCTGCGCGCGGCGCGCCCGGGACTCGCGCACGCCTTCCAGCGCGTCGTACGCTTCGCTGGAGGTACGGATCAGCTCCGGCGGCTGCTCGGCAAGCGAGGCGATCATATCCTCGTCCAGCTGGCTTGCGTCGGTCAGAAAGCGCTGCCTGAGCGCGTTAACGATCTTTTTCTTCACTGTCTTTCACCTTGATCGCATGCAGTTTTTTGAGCGATATAAAGAACAGCACCCCCGTCACCCCCGCGCCGACGGCCGCTTCGGTAATGGCCAGATCGGGGGATTGGAGCAAAATCCACAATATGCTCATCAAAAGGCTGTACGCCATGAAAATAATCACCGACACCAGCAGATCCTTGGCAAGGCAGGTGGCAACGGCGCACGATAACAGGAAGCACAGAACGATGACCATGAGCGCGCTCATTTCTCAAGCACCTCCATATTCCGGTCCAGCCGGTAAATTGTGGTCGCCTCCAGCCGCGCGATCAGGTGGCTTGCGGTGGGGCTAGCGATCCACAGAAAGATCACCGTCAGCGCAAACTTGAGCACTACCCAGCCGTCGCCCGCGCTGATGCTCAAGCCGATCAGCAGCGCCAAAAGGCCAAGCGTATCGCACATCGAGGCCGCATGGATGCGGTTTAAGGCAAAGCGAAAGCGGAACAGCCCCATCACGCCGGTAGCCATCACCAGCAGGCCGCCCAGCAGGAAAAGCGCCGTCAGCCCGAAACGAAGCCAGCCGATCATTCGGGTTTCCCCTCCTTATCCTGCCGATCCAGCGCAACGCCCATGTACACCTTGCAGAGAACCACCACGGCCAGAAAGCTGATCATCGCGTAGATCAAAGCGACGTCCGCAAGGTAGCCTTCCGCAAGCATCAGCGTCAATACGCAGATCATCGACAGCGTCAGTGTGCAGATCATGTTGATGGCGATGATGCGGCTGGCAATGCTGGGGCCGCGCACCGCGCGCTCCAGGCATAGCAGCGTCATCAAACTCAAGGCAACCAGCACCGCGAGATACAGGGTATGATACGCGTTTTGCATGCTACTCCCCCCTGCGTTCCAGCGCCAAAAGCCGCCGCTGGAAGCTGAGATCCTCTATTCCCTCGGCCAGGGAACGGTCCAGGCAATGCACGGTCAGCTTGTTGCCGTCGGCAAAAACTGAGATGGTGCCCGGCGTGAGCGTGATGGAATTTGCCAGAATGGTTTGGGCGATCGTCGTCTTGAGCGGCGTATGGAACGTGATCAGCTGCGGTTTGATTTCGTATCCCGGGTTGAGCACGATGCGCATGACGGCGAACGTTGCCTTGCCGATTTCATATAGCAGCAGCGCGAGGTACGCAAGCCCTGCGGGGAGCATCCGCAGAACGCGGACTTCCTTTTTCAGGCTGTAGGAAAGGAATTTTACGCAGAACAAATACAAAACGGCGGTTACCAACAGGCCGATCCACACGATCTCCCACGTAATGCGCCCATTGAAAATAACCCAAAGCAAGAACAGCGTCGTCAGCATCTTGGCCTCCGGTATGTATGATCAAAAAAACAGCGGGAAGGCCCCGCCCTCCGCTACATTCTATGCATTGCGTGTAGGTTTGTCAATTTGATGCGGAAAGGAAACCGTTAAATACACAAAGAAAACCAAACATAGCGGGCGGATGTGCGCCGCAAAGGGCAGTGCAGCGGTCCGGCTTGCGCCGCAAACGGCTGCCGCGCCTTTTGCGGCAGGGTTCCAACGCCGGCAGGCGGGCGGGGGCGACCCGCCTCAGCGCTTAAGGCAATCCCCCCGCGCGCAATTTCAGCCCGGCCGGAACCCCTGAAATCGTACGTCTCCCCTTGTAATCGCGTTTTGGATTTGCTATAATCCCCAAGGATGCCGGCGTGTCGGAATGGCAGACGAGGAAGACTCAAAATCTTTTGTTGGCAACAACGTGGGGGTTCAAGTCCCTTCGCCGGCACCAA
>JAEWTC010000019.1 GCA_023459675.1 Bacillota bacterium
TTTTTGCTCGGGCATTCCATCCTGGTTGGAAAACCGCTGAAAGAGGCATGCATATGAATCCACATTATCCACCCAACGCGCGTTTGGTTGCGCTTGATATTCTTCTGGACATTCACGAGAGAGGCGCATATGCCTCGCTGGCCATTCAAAACCGCTTGCGGGAAAGCAGGCTGGCTTCGAACGACCGCCGATTGGTGACCAGTATAATTTATACGACGCTGGAAAAACAGGAACAAATCGATTTCGCGCTGGATTTCCTCATGGACCGCCCCACGGGCGATCTCATTCAGCGGGATATTTTGCGCCTGAGCGCTTGCCAAATTCTTTTTCATCAGCGCGTACCGGACAGCGCAGCCGTGAACGAGGGCGTGAAGCTTGCCCACATTGTAAAAATGGAAGGAGCCTCCGGCTTCATCAATGCAGTGCTCCGCAACTTAGCCCGCAGGAAAGATGAGCTTCCCTGGCCGAAACGGGAAGACGATCTGAAACAATATCTGCACATCATGGGAAGCATGCCGGTGTGGCTGATTGAGAAGCTGATTTCAGCATACGGAGAAGAGACCGCGGAAGCGATCATCATGCGCGAGCAGACGGACCATTATATGGTTGTGCGCCCGAACATGCTCCGCCTGACCGACCCGGCGTTTGAAGCAATTCTAAAGCAGAAGCCCTGGCAATGGATGCGCGGCGTTGCGCCGCATGCCTATCTCGTCAGCGGCGCGGTGGATATCGAATCGGACGCGGACTACCAGAAAGGCAATTTTTCCATTCAAGGTCAATCCAGCATGATGGCGGCGGAAGCCCTGCAAGCGAAACCTGGCATGCGAATTCTGGATGCGTGCGCGGCGCCGGGCGGTAAAGCCGCTTACCTCGCCGAAACCATGCAGGACACCGGGCGTGTGTTTGCCTGGGAGCTTCATGAGAAACGCGCCGCGCTGATCGAGGCCATGAAAAAGCGCCTTGGGTTTGAAAACCTGCGTGTCTCCGTGCGCGACGCAACGCTGCCCAAACCGGATATGGAAGACAGCCTGGACGCCGTATTGTTGGATGCGCCTTGTACGGGGCTGGGTGTGATGCATGAAAAACCGGACCTTAAATTCCGGCTGAAAGAAACCGATATTGCTCCGATCGTCGAACTGCAGCGGAATCTTTTAAACGCGGTTTCAAAGCTCGTAAAGCCGGGCGGAACGCTGGTCTACTCCACATGCTCCCTTCTGCCCGAGGAAAACGCAGAGCAGATTCAAAGCTTTCTTAGCGCGCATCCAGAGTTTTCCATACAGCCGCTGCCTGGCAGCTTTCCCGAAGGTTTCCGGAACAAACAAACGGAATACGGATTGCAGCTCCTGCCTTACCGCGATCTTGTGGAAGGCTTCTTCATTGCGAAAATGCAAAGGAAACGATAACCATGCCCGATCAACGTGAACTGCTAGGGGATTTACCCGAAACGCTGCGGGAATTCGTGGTTTCCCTTGGGCAGCCCGCTTATCGCGGCGGGCAGATATTCGGCTGGCTTCATCGCGGAATCCCCTTTGCGCAGATGAGCAATTTACCGCGGGAACTGCGTGAAGCCCTTGCCGCGGAAGCTGTCGATTTTCCCATGACCATTGCGCAAAACTATGAATCCCAACAGGATGAAACCGTGAAGTTCCTCTTCCAATGTCTGGACGGCAACGTCGTGGAAGGGGTGCTGATGCGCTATCATTACGGGTATACGCTGTGTATATCAACGCAAATCGGCTGCAAAATGGGCTGCGCTTTTTGCGCCAGTACGCAGAACGGATGCGTACGCAACCTAACGGCGGGCGAAATGCTCTGCCAGATTATCCTGACGAATCGTTATCTCGGCGACCGTGGGAAGGTCGGGCACGTCGTGCTTATGGGCAGCGGCGAGCCGCTGGATAATTATGAGAATGTCATTCAGTTTTTGAAACTGGTTAACCACCCCGCCGGAATCAACATCGGAATGCGTTCCATCTCTCTGAGTACCTGCGGGATCGTGCCGAAAATTGACCGGCTGGCTGGCGAAGGACTTGGCCTGACGTTGAGCGTGTCTCTTCATGCGCCAAACGATGAAATCCGAAGACAGATTATGCCGATTGCCAAGCTGTATTCAATGGACGCGCTGATGGCCTCGGTTCGCCGCTACTGCAAGCAAACGGGACGGCGGATACTGATCGAGTACGCGATGATCGACGGGCTGAACGCGGCACCCGCACAGGCGTTGGAGCTTGCGAAGCTTCTTTCCGGGCTGCAATCCCACGTCAACCTGATCGCTCTCAATCCGGTGAAGGAGAGCCCGCTGAAACCGGCGACGCCGCAGGCGATCCGGCAGTTTCAGGAAATCCTGGAGGAAAAGGGCGTTTCCGTGACAACCCGAAGGGAAATGGGACGCGACCTGGACGGAGCATGCGGGCAGCTGCGCAATCACTACTTGAAAGAACAGACCAAAGCTGATATCATTTAACCACATCGTTCTCATCGACTACGAAAAGAGGTGCGCCGTGCAAGTTTATTCAAGAACGCATAAGGGGCTGGTTCGTCCAACCAATCAAGATGCGATTTTGATGATAAACAATCTTTTTGGCGTCGCGGACGGCATGGGCGGTCATCTTGGCGGAGAAACAGCCAGCAAGTTGGCGGTTCAGGTCGTTGAAACGATGCTGTCGGGCAAAAAGCCTTCGGCAAATGTGCTTCGCACCGGTGTGGAAGCGGCCAATCGCCGCATTTTTGAAACCCAGCGGTCTGACGCCTCACTGAAAGGCATGGGTACGACGCTTACCCTGCTTTGGGAAACGGCCGATCAGGTTCTTATCGCGCACGTGGGGGATAGCCGCGCCTACTTAATGCGGGACGGGAAGCTCAACTGCGTTACCACAGATCACAGCGTTGTTGGGGAAATGCTGAGAAACCAGACGATCACCGCGCAGCAGGCAAAGTACCACCCGTACCGCAACGTAATCACTCGCGCCGTGGGCACGTCGCCGGTGGTCGAAGTGGATCTTCTGAAGTTTGAGAAACTCCCCGGCGACGTTTGGCTTATCTGTTCGGACGGCTTATTCAATAAAATTGAAGACGACGATATGGAGACCGTTCTCTTGCGCAATCACGCGCAGGCTGCGGTTGATCTGTTGTTGGAAATAGCGCTGGAACGCGGCGCCGAGGACAACGTCAGCATTCTGCTGGGGTATGTGCCGGAGGTGAACGCGAAATGATCAAGGGTATGGTGTTTGCCGAGCGCTACAAACTGGTGGATTTTCTGGGGCAGGGCGGTATGTCCCTTGTGTATAGAGCCGTAGATATACGAACCGGCCACAACGTTGCGATTAAAATATTGAAATCCGAATACAACGAAGATGCAGAATTTCTGGAACGCTTCCAGCGGGAGGCGCATGCCGCGGGCCGGATGTCGCACCATAACATCGTCAATCTACTGGACGTTGGCACGGAAGGCGAATTTCGATATCTGGTACTTGAATATATCAGCGGTAATACGCTCAAGGATATCATCAAGGAAAAAGGCGCGCTGAACCCCAATACCGCCATTCAGATTACCATTCGCATTTTGAGCGCGTTGCAGCACGCGCACGACAATGGGATCATCCACCGCGATATCAAACCGCAAAACGTGCTGGTGAACACGCACGGACATATTAAAGTGGCGGACTTTGGTATCGCCCGCATTACGAATACGAAAACCATCAGCAAAAAGGATGTTGTCATCGGCTCCGTGCATTATTCGTCTCCCGAACAGGCGCGCGGCAGCGTGGTGGAGGCAACCAGCGACATCTATTCCACCGGAATCGTTTTGTACGAGATGCTTACGGGCCGTGTTCCGTTCACGGGAGATAACCCCGTTACCGTTGCTATGCATCAGGTAAACGCGTTGCCGCCGCCCATTCGGGAGCTGAACCCGGCTATCCCTCCCGCCATCGCCGCCGTCGTGATGAAAGCGCTTGAAAAATCGCCGCAGCGCCGTTTTCAATCCGCGCGGGAAATGGCCGACGCGTTATTGAAAGCAAAGGAAGGCATCCTGATCGACACGGCGCCGCCGGCAGAAGGCAAGCCGGCGCGGGGTAAGGATAACCGCACGGAGCCCGATATTAAATCCGCAACCGCGCTGCCGTCCGCGCATTTCGGCGTTCGCACCAAAGCGCAGGGACAGGGCAGCACAACAAACCGGAAACGCCGGGTTACGCTGATCTCCACAATTCTGGGCGCTTGCTTGTTGATGACGGCGATCGTATTCGGCACGATCGCCATCTATCGGATCATCATCACCAGCACGTCGGCGCCGGACATCGTCGGTATGACGCTGGAAGAAGCCGGCGTTGCCGTAGGCAGGGCGGATCTGTTGCTGGAATACACGCAGGTGAACCATGATACCATTCCCGCCGATACGATTATCGATCAAACGCCGCAGGCGGATACGACCATGAAGAAGGGCGACAGCATCGTCGCCACCGTCAGCATCGGCCCGGTTACGATGCAGATGCCGGGCCTTACGGGTCTCATGCGCGATGAAGCCGTTGAAAAGCTCAAGGACAGAGGGCTGAATGCGATCGTTTTCAAAACGCCGTCCACCCAGCCGGTGGATACCGTAATTGCGCAGAAGCCCGATAAGGATCAGCCCTATGTTGCCGGGCAGGAAATTGAGCTGACGTTATCCGGCGGCAGCGTGATTATACCGGAACTGACGGGCATGTCCATGCAAAACGCGGTCTTCTATCTCGAGCAAAATGCGCTCAAGATCGGCGATATCCTGATGCAGAGCACGGACGACGAAAATGAAACCGGCGTTGTGCAGACGCAATCGCCTACATCCGGTACGAACGCTATTCTGGATACGAGCGTATCGCTTACCATCGGCGTTCCCGCCACGATGTATAACGCGATCATCACCGTTCCCATTCCGGAATCCGCGCAAAGCGCCGCGCTTAGGATAACGCTGTCGGTAAACGGCGAAGAGGTTGAGGCATATCAGGGAACAACGCAAAGCGGGAAAGCGTATACGGCCATTTGTATGCTGAGCACGGCGGAACAAGGGCCCTATCCATGCTTCATTTACCTCGACGGCGAGCTATTATTGCAGCAAGAGGTGACGCTCCGTTGACAGCCGCGGGTATGCGCGGGGTGATTTTAAAAGGTATCGGTGGATTTTACTATATACATGCCGAAGACGGAGCGATGGTTACCCTTCGGGCCAGAGGAAGCTTCCGCAGGCAAAAGCTCACCCCGATGATCGGCGATTCCGTTCGCTTTTCGCCCCCGCATGGCGACGACGAAGGCTGGATTGATGAAATTCTGCCGCGGGATAATTTCTTGCTGCGGCCGCCGGTCGCCAACGTATCGCGGTTGATCATCGTCGTAGCGCCGGTGCCAAAGCCAGATCTGCTGCTGACGGATTTACTGCTTGCGGATGCGCGGCGCCAGGGGATAACGCCCGTGCTGGTGATCCATAAATGCGATCTGGACCCGGAGTATTGCCGCGGCATTCAGAGCGAGTACGCGCAGACTGGCGATACGATACTCACAACGAGCATCATCACGGGAGCCGGGTTAAAGGAACTTGCGTCGCTGATGCAAACGGGAATCAGTTGTTTTGCCGGGCAAAGCGGGACGGGAAAAAGCTCCCTGGTGGCAGCGATTACCGGGATCAAGCTGATTACAGGGGAGATCAGTCAAAAAATCGGCAGAGGCAAACATACGACGAGGCATGCGGAGTTGATCATCCATCATGGATATCAGGTGCTCGATACCGCCGGTTTCAGCTTGCTGGTTCATCCCGAAGCGGAAGACCCGGTATACCTCAAGGAGACGTACCCGGAGTTTATTCCTTATGAAACGCTTTGCCGGTACCAGCCGTGTTATCACCGCAGCGAGCCCGGCTGCGCGGTGCTGAAAGCGGCAAGCGACGGTCAAATTCCGGCAGGGCGGATGGAGCGGTATCATATACTTTTAGAAAAAGCCAAGGAAGCGTGGAAAGAACGATATGAGTAAGATAGCTCCATCCATACTGGCGGCGAACGCTTTATACATGGGCGACGCCGTTCGTCTGATCAGAGATGCAGGCTGCGACGCCATTCATTTTGATGTGATGGACGGGGTGTTTGTCCCCAACATCTCTTTTGGCCCGGGTTTGCTTGCGGACATCAAAAAAGAATTCGACCTGTTTATGGATGTACACCTGATGTTGGTCAATCCGCTGCAGTATGTGGATGTTTTCGCGCAAAATGGCGCAAATGCGATCACCGTACATCTGGAAAGCGATACGTTTGCCCAGGCGATACGCAGGATACACTCCCTCGGGTTGCGCACGGGCGTGTCCCTGAAGCCCGGCACTCCGGCGTCGGCTGTATCGAAGCTGGACTTTATGCCGGATCAGGTGCTGGTGATGACGGTGGAGCCGGGTTTTGGCGGCCAAAAGCTGCAGCCCGAGATGATACAAAAGGTTGCCGAGATCCGTAAGCTTGGGTACCAAGGGCTGATTGAGGTAGACGGCGGCGTGAATCTTGAGAATGCGCAATCCCTCGTGAATGCCGGCGCGGATATTCTGGTTCTGGGCACGAAATTCTTCGGGGCTAAGGATCCGAAAGCGCTTGTTTCAAGCATTCACGCCCTTCACAAAGAATAAACGGATCAAAAAAGGCCTCCGCGGTTGATCGTCGGAGGCCTTTTTATTTCTGTTTACTTCGTATTCTGCATTTCTACCAGGTGTTCTGCGCCGTACAGCTGGCGCAGCTTGGGCTTTTCAATCTTGCCGGTTGGGTTGCGCGGTACCTTGGCAAAAATGATTCTGCGCGGCCGCTTATAACGGGGTAAATCCAGGCAGTAGGTGTTGACGTCTTCTTCCGTTAAGCTGCCCTCCTGTTTGAGCTCGATAATTGCGGCGGCAATTTCGCTGAGACGGTCGTCCGACATGCCAATCACGGCGGCGTCTTTAATTTTTTCGTGGGAACGCAGGAAGTCTTCGATCTGCACCGGGTAGATATTCTCCCCGCCGGAGATGATCACGTCCTTTTTGCGATCAACCAGGAAAAAGAAACCGTCTTCATCAGCCTTGGC
>JAEWTC010000020.1 GCA_023459675.1 Bacillota bacterium
CTTTTGGGGGACGTTATGTACGCTTTGCTTGACTGGGATTCGACGCTTCGGAAAAGCGCAACGCTGTTTTCCTGGATGGCGTTCATGTGCGAAAACGGCTACCTTCCTGCCGGGGTTCTGGAGGAACACGAGGAAATCATTCGCAACTACAAGGCCGGCAAGCTGACCCACGACGAGCTGTCCGAGCAGATCAACGGGCATTATCTGCGCGCCGTTAAGGGCATGAAGCTGGAAACGTACCAACGCTATCTGCAGGAGTTCCTGCGCTTCGATAATGGGCCGCGCATCCCGACGACGGCCGTCATCACCGATTGGCTCAAGCAAAACGGCGTCGAGATCGTCGTCGTCAGCGGGTCTCCGCTGCGCATCATCCGCCATCATTTTGACTGGATGGGCGTAAAGCAGGCGTTTGCGCTGGAGGAGGGCGTCGTCGACAACTGCTTCAGCGGGCAGAAGCTTTCCGACGGAGGGTCGGACAAGGGCAGAATCGTGAAAGCCTGCCGGGCGGCGTACCACGAAGAGCCGGTCGTGGCAATGGGGGATTCCGTATCGGACTATCCCATGCTGCGGGCGGCGAAGCTTGCCATTCTCGTCGGAAACGAATGCGGTTTCCCCGACCGGATGACCGGCATTGCCGCGAGAATTGAGCAAAGCGACAAGGGCGCGCAGAAACTCAGGCGCATTCTGTGCGATTTCGAAAAAACGTGGGGAGGCGTTTGATGATGGAGCCGTATCAAAGCGGCCCGATCTTTACAAGGCGCTCCATCCGCGATTACACCGGCGCGCCGGTAGGCGCGACGCAGCTTGACCGTATCATCCGCGCGGGCATGCAGGCGCCAACCGCGCTCAACGGCCGCGGATGGGAGTTTTACGTTTACACCGGCCGCAGAAACAAGGAGATTATCGCGGGCATGAGCCCGCACGCGTCGCCTGCCGCCCGGGCCGCAGCCGTTATCGTGCTGTGCGCAAACCGGGAAACCATCCGGCGCAGCCGCGAGGAAAGCTGGTTTGTACAGGGGCTTTCGGCGTGCACGCAAAACATGCTGCTGCAAATCGCGGCCGAAGGGCTGGGCGGCGTTTGGCTGGGCTGCTATCCGCGCGAGACGCGGATGGAGTACCTGCAAAAAGAGCTTGGGTATCCCCGGCACGTCGTTCCCTTTTCCGTTGTCGCGCTGGGCTGCGGCAGCCGGCAAAATACGTTTGAAGACCGGTATGATCCCGCGGAAATCCATTACGAGGAGTAAACGAACAGCCCCGGCGCACGAGCGTGGTGGGCGGCGCGTAGATGCGCTTGCCGCCGCTGTTCGCCTTTGCCGGCCATAACGTCATCCGGCCGTTTCAGTACCGCGGCGGGATGCAACGCGGCTCTCCGGGCGGAAACCCGGTACAGTAATAGAGGAAAGGGAGACCTGCCATGAAGATACGCTTGTCTTGTTACGGACCCTGAACCCGGCGGCTGCTCCCGCTCCGGCGGAACACCCCGGAAACACCGGGGGCCTGACCATCCCGCGGCGGCGTGCCTATAGCGTTGGCAGGAATACCGGCCAACCGGTGAAAGCCTTTGCGGAGTTCAATGTTGCCCGCCCCTGCGGCGCCGTTGCTTGCTGCGAAGACCTTGGCCGCGCTTGCCGCAATGCGTTCGGCGGCGGCCGGAACCCGGACTGCCGATACGGCTGCGCACCCCGTTTGGCGGCTCTGGCCGGACTTCTTGTCCGCCTGAACGGCGCTGCGCTCGGTTCCGTTTTTCGGAAAATCCTAGTCAATTCCGGCAACATGTACTATAATCGTCCTTAGGGGTATAGCACAGCAGGGGATTCTAGAGAAATGGTATGGGATGTGTTATGGCCAACGCACAGCGCAGCAGGAAAATAGTGGACATCATCTCCTCTCAAAGCGCGAAATCCGTGAAAATGCTCGCTTTGGAACTCGGCGTATCCGAAATGACGATACGGCGTGATTTGCAGCATCTCCGCGAAAAGGGCGTCATCAACATGCTGCACGGCCTTGCGTTCCGCAACGAAGGAACCGATCACGCGTACTATGATCTGCAGGAACAGCAGTGGATCATGCACAACGAAAAGGCGGCGATCGGGCGCGTAGCCGCCGCCATGATAGAACCCTTGGATTCCGTTTTTATCGACTGCGGCACAACCGCCGCGTCAATGGCGCCCAACATTCCCCGCGGCATGGATATTACCGTGATCTGCTCCACCCTCAACGTTTTGCTCGAGATGCATAAAAAGGATATCGAGAAGATCATCTTCAGCGGAGGATATTACCATAAAAGCACCCAGACCTTCGAATCGCCGGAAGCGCTGCAAATGCTGGGCAATATCCGCGCCAGCAAGATGTTTGTAACGTCCGCCGGGGTAAGCATGGAACTGGGCCTGACCTGCGTTCACCAGTATGAAATCGGGCTGAAACGCCTGGGCTTGAACAACGCCCAAAAGAAGATCCTGCTGGTGGACTCCTCGAAATTCGGCAAGGTCAGCTCCGCCTTTTTCGGCAAGCTCGAACAGATAGACACGGTGGTGACCGATTCGGGAATTCCCGATGCCTGGACCCGCTTTTTACAAGACTCCGGCATTGAACTGATTATTGCCAACACGCAAGAAGGAGCTTTACACAATGAACAGAAGCGAACTCTACGCCAAGGTGGACCATACGCTGCTGAAACCTGAAACCACATGGGAAGAGATCCGGGCGTTCTGTGACGACGCCATCGCCTATCAAACCGCGTCCGTCTGCATTCCGCCGTGTTATGTGAAACGCGCGCACGATTACATGAACGGAAAAATGAACGTCTGCACCGTCATCGGTTTCCCTCTGGGCAACCAGACCACCGAAACCAAGGTGTTCGAAGCGAAGAACGCCATTCAAAACGGCGCCGTGGAGATCGATATGGTGATCAATATCGGCGCGCTCAAATCCGGGGATACGCAGTACGTTTTGCAGGAGATCAGGCAGCTGAAGGCCGCGGTGGGGGATTTGATCCTGAAGGTCATCATCGAAACCTGCCTGTTGACGGAACGGGAAAAGATCACCATGTGCGAACTCGTTACGCAGGCAGGCGCGGATTACATCAAAACCTCCACGGGCTTTTCCACCGCGGGCGCGACGTTTGACGATATCGCGCTGTTCAGCCGGCATATCGGCCCCCATGTGAAAATAAAGGCCGCGGGCGGTATCTCCTCCTTTGCGGACGCCGAGCGCTTTATCGCGCTGGGCGCAAGCCGGTTGGGAACCAGCCGCATCATCAAGCTGGCCAAGGCCGAAAAGGCCGGGGCAGCCCCGGAGGCCGGCGGCGTATACTAAAAGCCCCTGCCGCAGCGTGGCTTACTTTTCGAGAAAGGCCATGAACAGTACCGAAAATGCGTATCACAGCAGCAATTCCGGTTTCCCCGGCGGGGTTTTTCATCGGTTTCCGCCACGGCGCCGATGACCCCGCATAGCAATTTTATGGTATACCGATGCCGTTAAGGCGGGCCGCGTTTCCGCCCTGACGGCTCGGTATTTTTCGTGTCGCGACGGCCGTCCGGGGAATGGCGGCGATCCGTTTGGGATGGCGATCCCTCTATCCTGTATTCGGGGATCTGCGCGCAAAGGGACGCCGGGCAAATGGCGGAAGCCGCTGCCGCGTTTTCCTCCCTGCGCGCAGGAACGGGGTCTGGAAACCGGCCTGCGCTTTAGCGCAGGTCACGCAATGCGCTTGCCAGGCATACGGCAGCGGAAAAAACCGGGAGGCGGAGCATGCTCAACGATATGGCGGCCCTGAGAATTCTGTCGGAAATGTTTCCGACGCGGCAATCCCTCTACACGGAAATCATCAATCTTCGCGCGATTTTGAACCTTCCCCGCGGCACCGAGCATTTTATCAGCGACGTGCACGGGGAATACGAAACGTTTTGCCACATTCTCAATAACTGCTCGGGAGTAATTCGCGAAAAAGCGGAGCTCCTTTTTTTAAACGATATGCCGCCGGCCGCGATCGACGACCTGCTGACGCTGATCTATTATCCGGAGGAGAAGCTCGTCCGCATGAAGATGCCCAGGGAGGAAAGAAATGAATGGGCCGCCGGGACGATCACCCGGCTCATCCGCCTGAGCCGGATGCTGTCCTCCAAATACACGCGTTCCAAGGTGCGCAAGGCGATGCCGCCCGATTACGCCTATGTGCTGGACGAGCTGCTGCATGCCCAGCCCGACGAGGACGACAACCAGCACGTATACCATGAGAAGATTCTGGAGACCATGATCACGCTGGACAGCGGCGACGAGTTTATCGTCGCGCTTTGCACGCTGGTCAAGCGCCTGGCGGTGGATAAGCTGCATATCCTCGGCGATATTTACGACCGCGGGCCGCACGCGGATAAAATCATGGACTTGCTGATGAAGCACTACGCGGTTGATTTCGAGTGGGGAAACCACGACGTTCTGTGGATGGGCGCGGCGTGCGGAAACGAAACCTGCGTCGCCGCCGCCGTGCGCAACTGCCTGACCTACGGCAATTTATCCTTTCTGGAAAGCGGCTACGGCATCAGCCTGCGCACACTCACGCTGTTCGCCCAGGAAACTTATCCGATGCTTTCTTTGGACGAAGCGGTTACCCACGCGATGACCGTGATGATGTTCAAGCTGGAGGGACAGCTGATTATGCGCAACCCGGAGTACCGTATGCAGGACCGGCTGCTGCTGCACCGCGTGGCGCAGGGCGAAACAACGCTGCCGGTTGAAGGCGAGCGCCGCGCTGTGCGCCGATTGCCCCTGCCGACCGTCGATCCGCATAACGCGTACGCCCTGACGGACGCCGAAGCAAAGGTCGTCGGCGAGCTGCGCAGTTTATTTTTGCACAGTGAGCCGCTTCAGCGGCATGTGGATTTTCTCTACCGGCGCGGGAAACTGTTCCGCGTTGCGGACGGCAATCTGCTGTTTCACGGCTGTGTGCCGATGTCTGCGGACGGCCGTATGGCGGAGGTTACGTTTGACGGGCAGACTTATGCGGGCCGCGGCCTGATGGAATACGAGGAGGCCCGGGTACGGCTGGCGCGGGACAGCCGCCAGCCCCGCGATACGGATTTCCTGTGGTATCTGTGGTGCGCGGAATTATCGCCCGTGTGCGGCCGCCGCATGAAAACGTTCGAGCGTACGTTTATTGCGGACGCCGCCGCTTGGGTGGAGCAGCCCAACGGGTATTACCGTTATTGCGAAACGGAGGAAGGCTGCGATGCAATTCTCCGGGCATTCGGGCTGTTCTCGCCGGAGAGCCGCATGATCCATGGCCATACGCCGATACGGGTCAAGGACGGGGAACGGCCGGTTAAGGCCAACGGGAAACTGATCGTCATCGACGGCGGCATCTGCCGGTCTATCCAGAAACAGACCGGGATTGCGGGCTATACGCTGATTGCCAACTCGCACGGGCTGCGCATCGCGGCGCACCAGCCGTTTACGTCCATCGCCTCCGTTTTGGACGGCAACGACGATATCCATTCCGATTCGCAGGCGTTCATCCGGTACGGGAAACGCGTTTTTGTGGGGGATACGGACAACGGGCAGGCTATCAAGGGGCGCATCGCGGTGTTGGAGCAGCTTCTGGAGGCATACGGCAAGGGCCTGCTGCAGGAAAGAAAGCCGTTGCACGGCGCCTGCTGAGCTATGCCGGTTTCATGGTGCGGATCCGGGCTTCGCATAGGCTTTGCGAAGCCCATTTCATTTTCACGGGGGAAACACTGTTGCTTTACGCGGCGTTTTGTTATAATGAACCCATGTTAACGCAGCAACGGAGGAGAAGAAATGGCGCAACGCAAACCGGATCAGCACCTTGGCGCGGCGCAGCGGGCGCTGCAATTTGCCAAGTTTACGCTGTTTTCCATCTCGGCGGGGCTTGTGCAGGCGGCGAGCTTCGCCCTGCTCAACGAAACGACCGGCTTTCCCTACTGGCCCAGCTACCTGATCGCCCTTACGCTGAGCGTGGTGTGGAACTTCACGTTCAACCGGCGCTATACGTTTAAATCCGCGGCGAACATCCCCAAAGCCATGACGCTTGTATTTCTGTATTATCTTGTGTTCACGCCGCTGAGCACCTGGTGGGGCGACGCGCTGACCAACGCGGGCTGGAACGAATACGTCGTGCTGGGCGGTACGATGGTCATTAACTTTGTCACCGAGTTTTTATTCCAAAGCGCCGTGGTGTTTCGCAAGACCATGAACACCAACAGCGTTGCCAACCGGGGCAAACGGGCCGCGGGTTCGGCGGACGGCGAGTAAACCGCGCCGCGCCTACCGATTTTTCTCGGGAGCCGCGCGCAGGCGGCGGCCTTGCGCTTGCGCAGGCGCAAAACAGGAATTCTCAAGTGTTCAATCGAATACGATTCGCAAGAAATTCAACAATTCATCGTATGATCGGATAAATAGGGGGAGGTTCGGCGTATGAAAAGGCGTTGGCTGGTCCTTGCGCTGGTCGTGCTTGCGCTGCTGCTGCCCGGCGCGGCTCTTGGCGCGCAGAAGGAAGCGGATTGGACGATACTCTGGTACCTGTGCGGCACCGATCTGGAAACGGACGACGGTTCCGCCACCTACAACCTGGAGCAGGCCATGGAGGGCAAAACCGCCGACGGCGCCAACGTGATCATCGTTACCGGCGGCACGAAGGAATGGCAGAACGATTACGTGCTCGGCGACGCCATCGGCGTATACCGGCTCAATCAGGGCGGCGGGCTTACGGAGCTGAGCCACCTGAAGGACCAGAACATGGCGGACGGGGGCCTGCTCGCGTCCATGATCCAGCAGGTGTTTACGCTGTATCCCGCCAAACATACCATGCTCCTGCTGTGGGATCACGGTGGCGGCAGCGTGGGCGGCGTGGCGTTTGACGAGCGGACGGACGATTCCATTTCCCTGGCCGAGCTGGAAGCGGCCCTCGCGCAGGCCGGGCAGCATTTCGATATCGTGGGCTTTGATGCGTGCCTGATGGCCTCGCTGGAAGTAGCGAACGTCCTGACCCCGTATGCCGATTATATGATCGCCTCCCAGGATCTGGAACCCGGCGGCGGCTGGAACTATCTGGACTTCATGGCGGCGCTCTCCAAAACGCCGGACGTCGCCCCGGCGGAGCTTGGCAAGGGGATTTGCGACAGCTATCTGAAACACTGCATCGCGTGGGATGATAAGGAAATCGCCACGCTTTCGCTGGTAAACCTCGCCAAAATCCCCGCGCTTGTGCAGGCGTTCGACGCGATGGCGTGGCAGCTGACCGGCGTCGCGCAAGACCCGGCCGTGATCCAGACGTACCGGAAAAACGTGAGCAAGGCGCGCAACTTCGGCGGCAATAACCGCTCCGAGGGGTACACCCACATGGTGGATTTGGGCGAGCTCGTGCTCAATACCCAGGGCGTTTGGGACGAAACCGGCCTCGCCGTGCTGGACGCGCTGTTTGCCGCCGTGGAGTACAAGATTGACGGAAGCGAATACCAGAAAGCCAACGGGCTGTCCGTATTCTATCCGTTCACCACGGATTCCGAGGTAAGCGACGCGTGCGCGGTCATCGCGGAAACGCCTGTTTCCAAGGCGTACATGCGGTTCGTGGGCGCCATGGTACCAGCCTGGGGCGTGCCGGGCGACATGAACCAGCTCGTCAGCGATCAGCCCGCGGAAAGCCTCGCGCAGGGAGAAACCCCCGCTCCGGCTGCGCCTGACGAGGAAACCACCGTCACCCAGATCAACCCCGGCGATTACCCGCTTTCCTTCTCCGCCGAACTGGACGAGGAGGGCTATTATGCCCTGACCGTGGACAGCGGGCTGGACATTGTGCAGGACGTCGCCTTTGCCCTGTACATGATCGACGAGGAAGAACAGGCCGCCGTGCTTTTGGGAACGGATAACGATGTGGACGCGTACTGGGACGAGGGCGTGTTTTACGATAACTTCCGCGGCGTGTGGCTGACCATCAACGGGGAATACTGCGCCCCGATCCTCATCGAATCGCAGGACGACCATAACCTGTACACCATCCCCATCCAGCTCAACGGCAAGCGCACCAACCTGCGGGTTCTGTACGTGATCGACAGCGAGGACGCGGACGGCGTAACCGGCCACTACGAAGTGCTGGGCGTTTGGGACGGCACGAACGAGGTGACCGGCGTTACCGCGCGCGATATGAAGCCTTTGCAGGAGGGCGACGTCATTTTGCCGCTGTTCGACGCGTATCCCCTGTCCGATATTGGCGGGGTGAGCGAGGAATGGGAGAGCTACGAGGTGGTGGCGGGGAAGAACGGCGAAGTAACCCTCGAGGAGCAGGACCTGTTCGACGGCGAGTACTATTACGCCTTCATCCTGACCGATATCTTCGGCCAGACCTATGAATCCGACGGGATTTCCCTGTTCATGGAGGGTGACGAGTACTACTTCGACGACGGACAGTGATCTTTCGGCAGGCATACAAAAACCCCCGCGGCGCGGGGGTTTTTGCATGCCGTTGTACAGTATGCCGGACGCGTAAACAGCTCAGCGTTCCATCTCGAAGGTCTGCCCGTTCCACTGGGCCTGTACGCGGAATGCCGCCGTCCTCAAATCCGCATGCAGCTCCGCCTGCGCGCCTTGCCGTTCCCAGCGCAGGGTCAGCAGATGGGGGGCGGGCTGCTCCAGGGTAAGCCTTGCGTCAAAGCCGAAGGCGGGGCAGGCGTTTCGCATGCGCAGGAGCGCCAGCTGGTCTTTCACAATCTGCGTTTGCAGGCCTTCCTCCACCTGCGCGTTGGTCAGGTTGGTGCGGTTGATCTCCTTGTGCCCGCCGGAGCCGCCCCGCTGCACGGCCTCCTTGTCGTTCTTCCCGGCGAACAGGTCCAAATACCACACCTGCGGCTTGCCCGGCATGAACAGCTGCACGGCGCGCGCGAACAGCAGCCTGCGCTCGTCCTCGCCCAACGCGCTGAAATAGGTGGCGTTCACCTGGTAATACACGTTCTTCTGTCCGTGCAGGTCTTTCACCATGCCGCCCCGGCGGACCACGGTCGCAATCAGGCTTTCGATGCGGGCTTCGGGCAGCAGGCCTTTCAAATCCAGCAAGGGAATGCCGTCGTGGCAGCCTAGCATGTTCACGGTGCGGATGCCCTTCTCCGTCTGCTCCAGCGCCCACGCGGCCAGGGCGCCGCCGTCGCCTGTTTCCAGCGCGTCCAGCAGCAGGCCGGGCAGGAAAAAGTCATAGCAGAGATATCCTTGCGCATGGAGCGTTTCATAGGTTTTTTCCGCGTAGCTCGCGTGGATTTCCGGCAGCAGAGTCAGGTTTTTGGCTTGCGCAAGAGCGTTGACCCGCGCAAGCAGCTCCCATGTTTCGGGAACGTTCAGGAAATTGCGCTTCCCGGGGGTTTTGGGCGCGTAGGCGAACGCGTCCAGCCGCACGATGTCCGCGCCGTACCCGGCCAGCGCTTGCAGTGTTTGGTCATAGAACTCCCACACTTTGGGAGAACGGATGTTCAAATCCAGCTGTCCCAGGTATTTGCGCCCGGTTTCCAGCAGCTCGGTCACGGCGGCGCGCGCCGGTTCAAACCGGCCAAATTCAATTTCGCCCGGCTTTTTCCCGGCGTTTAGCGCGGCGTTTACAATGCCCGCCAGCGCCTCGGCGGAGGCGTATTGCAGGCCCGTGACCCGCATCATGTCCTGCGCGTCCGGGCGCGGGTAACGCACTTCCTGATAGAAGGTGTTCCAGTAAGGCACGCTGCGGCCGTCGGGCAGGCGCACCATTAAGATCGGCAAACCCGGCTTGCGGAAGAACATCTCCCGGATCTCCGCTTCGTCCGGCTGGATATAGCCTTCCGCGGTCATCGTCCCATGGCCATCCCAAAAGCGGTTCCAGTCGATGAAGAAATCGCGGTAGGGCGATGCGTCGCCGTGTTTGAGAAGATCCTGAAACTGGGGCGACAACACCGAGGCGTGGTTGAGAATGAAGTCCAGCTTCAGCCCGACGCCCGCCCTGCGCAGCGCTTCCAGATCGGCGCGGGTGGCGTACAGCGCGTTCAGCCCGTAATCGATCACCGAAAATCCGCGGTCCAGATCGGTGTGGAACAGGCTGGGCAGGATGTAAACCGTGGAAAACGCGCCTTGCGCGGCTTCGGTTTGCAGAAACGCCGCGACGTCGGCAAGCGTTCCGCCCATGCTGTCGGGGTAAAGGTTGAGCATCGGCCCGGCGGATACGGTTCGTTCAGCCTGCATGGACGTCACAGCTCCTTCGCCATCACGTCACGGTACTTTGCATAGCTTAAAAGCTCCGCCGTGTTGGATACGATCAGCTTTGCCTTTTTCGCCTGTACTTCCAGCTGCTTTTGTTCCAGCATCAGCACCATGGTGGTGAAGGCGCTGTCCGTGCCGCCGTCCCGGTGGCGCGCCTTGCGGTGGGCCAGCGTTTCGGAGGGCGTGGAATGCAAAAACACCGGCACGTCCACGCCGTGCAAATGGTCGCTGTTGGCGTGCGTCCATTCGATCAGCAGCACATCTACGCCGCGGAAATCCACAGCCTCATACCAAAGCGCGGTTTCCTCGCGCCCCATCCGCTTTAAAAACAGCGTATCCGCGCCGTTTTTAAACTGCGATACGAGCGCGCTCAGCTCGTCGAAATCAATCTCCGCGGGCGAACCCAGATATCCGGCAAGCGCGGCGCGGCCTTCGCGCTGGTATGCCTCCATCCACGGATGCTCGGCCGTGAGCGCGGGATCGGCGTCCCGGTTCTCCTGCTGAAAACCGCGCACGGCACTGCCCGCCGCGGGCGTATACAGCCCGTTTTGCACGAGCCCCCGCATGCCGCCTGCGCGGAAGATGCGCAGCCGCTCCGCGTCGTTGTACAAAGGGATGCGGCGCGGGTAATTATCGCCGGACAGCAGATAGCTCCCCAGCCCTTCCTGCTCCAGATAAAACCGCAGCAGCGACGCCGTTTCCGATTTGCCAACGCCCGAGCCGCCGCACACCGCGATCACGGCGCGGCCGAACGGGTTTTGCGCAAGCGCGGGCGCAAGCAGCTGCCGCAGCGGCGGGTAGACGGCGTCTGCCTTCAGCTTGTGCGCGTCCTGAATGTGAACGCTGTCGCCCGGCATATCGCCGTGTGCAATTTCTGCGGGCAGCGCCGGCGGCGACCACGGCGTTGTGAAGGGATGTTGTTTCGGTTCCATCGGTTTACTCCTTTTCAAGCCGTGCCTGCAGCACCTGCGCCAGCTCCCGGCCCATGCGCTCATGCGTTTTTACGTTGGGGTGCCCAAGCCCGCCGAACCCTTCGGCAAACGGGTTGATCGCCCCGAACTTGAGCGTGAATACCCGCTCGTCGCGCGTTTCCGCGCGGTAAACCGCAACCGCTTTTTCCAGTACGTCGTACAGGTAATAGTTCATCGGCCCCAGCGTGCAGGCGATCAACGGCCGCGGGCCGTTGCAGCTTCGCAGCGTGTGCAGAAACGCCGTATACCGATCCTGAAAATGCCGCTCCTCCGGCAAGCCGCCGTCCGTAACGCTCATGCGGAACGCGTCGTTGGTGCCCAGGTTCACTACGATCGCGTCCGGGCGGAACCGCCCGAAATCCCACGGCGTAAACGAATCCGTCCTGCCCGTTTTTTCCTGATGGTAACGGTCCGCAAATGCGTACTGCGTTTCCATAGCCAGCGGCGGTGGAGAAAAATCCGGGAACTGCGGAAGCCGGATCCGGTTGGCCGGATCGCGAGGCGCGCACAGCGGAATTCCCGAGATGCACACGCTTTGGTACTGCGCTCCCAGCAATTCCGAAGCGATTGCCGGGTAGGCCCGCATCCCGTTTTCCAGCTCCGTGGTGAATACCGGGGCGGCCGCGTCCATCAGGTTTCCAAACCCGCAGGTAATGGAATCGCCGATAAACTCAAGCCTGTACCGGGGCTGGGGCGGCGTATACACAAGAACTTCGCCTTGCAGCGCAAGCGAATGCACGCAGTTGCGGCCCTTGGAAACCTCGGAACGCTTGATCACGGTCAGCGTGTGCTCTCGCTCAGCGCCTTCCTCAAACAGCACATAGCTTCCGCGGCCCTCTTCCAAATGCAAAAGCTTTACGGGCTCGGGTTTTCCGTCCATCAGCACCGCAAGCCACGGCAGGCTCGGGCCTTCGCCGGGAAACGAATCGGCGAACGCGGTCGCGTCCATCGTAAGCTTGTCGCCCCGGAAGCGCAGGGAAAACCCGGAGCCGGTCCAGTTGAAAAACGTTCCTTCCATCCGTTCGTCGTACAGCGTCCGGCCAAAAAACACCGGCGTGCCGGAATTCGTGAATAGTTCCATACTCTTCTCTCCTTGTCACCGGGTTG
>JAEWTC010000021.1 GCA_023459675.1 Bacillota bacterium
TATCAGTTGATTTTGTTTCCTAAAATATCGAACGTCTCCCTTGATTCCCCGCCGTATCCGCGTACAATAAGAGCCGTAGGAGGCGAAAGCACGATGAACGAACTCAGGCTGGCGGAAAACCTGGCAAGGCTGCGTAAGGAGAAAAAAGTCACGCAGGAGGAGCTTGCGGATTTTATCGGCGTCACCAAGGCGTCGGTCTCCAAATGGGAAAACGGGCTGAGCATGCCCGACATCCTGCTGCTGCCGCAACTGGCCACGTACTTCGGCGTGACGCTGGACGATCTGTTGAGCTACGAGCCGCAGCTCAGCAAGGAGCAGATCCAGCGCATGTACCTGGGCTTCGCCGCCGCGTTCGCCTCGCGCCCCTTTCCCGAGGTGCTGGAAGAGGTTCGCGCCGCGGTGCGCCGGTACTACGCGTGCTACCCGCTGCTGCTGCAACTGTGCGTGCTGTACTTAAACCACTTCTTCATGGAAAAGGACGCGGAGGCAATGCAGGCGCTGCTGAAGGAGATGCGCGCGCTGTGCGTTCATATCCTTACAAACTGCAAGTCCGTGGGCGTTCTGAACGACACGGCGTCGCTCAAGGCCGTGATTGATCTCCAGCTGGGCGATACGGACGCGGTGATCGAAGCTCTGGAACCGAAGCTCGATCCCTCCCGGATGTCCCGGCAGGACGACGCGACGCTGATCCAGGCCTACCAGATTGCGGGGATGGACGAGCAAGCCGCCGGTCACGCACAGATTTCGATGTACCTGCACCTGCTGGCGTTCGTCAGCACGTCCGTACAGTCCCTCACAATCGGCGGGATCGACCGCAAACGCGCCGAGGAAACCATTCGCCGGATCGACGTCCTTGCCGAAGACTACCGGCTGGAGCGGCTGAATCCAAACGTCATGGCGCAGTTCCAGTACCAGGCCGCGCTGTTGCTTACGGCATACGGCGAGCCCGCGCTGGCGCTCCAGCGGCTGGACGCCTACGCGAGAACCGTGCGGGGCTTGATTTCCGGAGACGGCCTCCGCCTGCACGGGGACGACTACTTTCACCGCCTGGACCCGTGGTTCGACGCCCTCGCGCTGGGCGCAAACCCGCCCAGAGACAAAGCGCTCGTCCGGCAAAGCGTTTTGCAAAGCCTCAGGCATCCGGCCTTCGCGCCGCTGCGCAGCCTGCCGGAATTCCAAACCATCCAACAAATGCTTGAAAGGGAGTAATCCAAATGCCCAGTCTCACCGAAATGCTGCCGTTCCTGATCCCGCTGCTCCTTGCGGAGCTCGCCCTGCTCGTTTATACGATCCGCCACATCCTGACGCACAATACCTACAAGCGCGGCAGCCGTACCCTATGGCTGGTCGTCAGCATCGTGGGTATGAATTTCGTCGGCCCCATCCTGTACTTTCTGCTGGGAAAAGAGGACGCGTAAATGGACGTTCTGCGCCTGGAACACGTCAAAAAGCGGTTCGGCGACCGCGAAGTGCTGCGCGACCTGAGCTTTGCCGTACCCGAGCATACGCTGTTCGGGTTCGTAGGGCAAAACGGTGCCGGTAAAACCACCACCATGAAGCTGATTCTGGGGCTGCTCGCGAAGGACGGCGGCGAGATCAGCGTATGCGGAAAGCCGGTGCGGTACGGGCAGACGGACACCAACCGCTTCGTCGGCTACCTGCCCGACGTGCCGGAGTTCTACGCCTACATGACGCCCGCCGAATATCTGCGCTTCTGCGGCGAGATCTCCGGCATGCCCGCGAAAGAGATCAAGCCCCGCGCGGCGGAGCTGCTCGCGCTCGTGGGCCTTTCGCAGGAAACCCACCGCATCAAGGGTTTCTCGCGCGGCATGAAGCAGCGGCTGGGCATCGCGCAGGCGCTCTTCAACCGACCGAAGCTTTTGATCTGCGACGAGCCGACCTCGGCGCTTGATCCCATCGGCCGCAAGGAAATTCTCGATATCCTCGTCAGCGCCAAGGAGCAGACGACGGTGGTGTTTTCCACGCATATCCTAAGCGACGTGGAGCACATCTGCGACGAGATCGCCTTCCTGCACCACGGGAGCATCGCGCTGCAAGGGCCGCTGGAGGACGTGAAACGGCTGCACGCGGACGCGGGCTTCGAGGTGGAGCTGGAGTCCCCGGCGGACGCGCAAACGCTCGCCGCCGCATTCCCCGCCGCAAAACCCGGGCGGTTGGCGCAGCTCGTGTTCGACCAGGGCGAAACGCAGGAGGCTGTGCTGCGGCTGCTGGTGGAGCGGCACATTCCCGTGCGGCGGCTGGAAAAGCGGGAGCCGTCGCTCGAATCGGTGTTTTTGGAGGTGGTCGGCAAATGAACACGTTCCTCGCATATCTGAAAAAAGAGCGGATGGAGCAGCTGCGCACCAGCCGGTTCATGGTGCTGATGATCCTCTTCCTGCTGTTTGGAATCATGAACCCGGCCATCGCGAAGCTGACGCCGTGGATGCTGGAAGCCCTCTCCGGCCAGCTTGCCGAAAGCGGCATGACCATCGCGAAGGTGACGGTGGACGCGCTCACGTCCTGGGCGCAGTTCTACAAGAACATCCCGATGGCGCTGATCATCTTCGTGCTGATGACAAGCTCCGCGTTCACGGCGGAATACCAGAAGGGCACGCTGGTGCTGGTGCTGACCAAAGGCCTGCAGCGCGGCAAGGTGCTCGCGGCCAAAGCGCTGACGATGCTTTTGCTCTGGACCGCCGGTTACGCGCTGTGCACGCTCGTAACCTACGGCTACACCGGGTTTTTCTGGGATAACGGCGCCGCGCGGCACCTGTGGCTGGGCGCGCTCCTGTACTGGCTGTTCGGCGTGTGGGTAATCTCCTCCGTGGTGCTGTTTTCCACGGTGGCGTCCGCCGGCACCGGCGTGCTGCTGGGCACGGGCGGAACGATCGCCGTATCGTACCTGCTGGGCGTCATCCCGGGAGTCGGCCGATATCTTCCGCTTACCCTTTCGGACTCCATGCCGCTGCTCACAGGCGCGGTTTTGCCAAACAGCATGACGGGCGCGATTCTCGTCACCTGCGGCCTGATCGTGCTCCAAAGCCTGATCGCTGCGCTCGCGTTCCGAAAACGGAGCATCTAGCGTGCCCCGGAATTCTACGCAAACGCGCGCCTCTGTTGACTTTGCCCCGGCCGGATGCTATGATTTGTTCCGGGAATGAAGTTCCTGTAAACCGGCGACGGTTGAAACGCAGTACAGCTGATGCCTTCTATAAGAAGCGTCAGCTTTTCGTATGGAGGAATTGGATGAATTTTGTAGCGGTAGGCGTCGGCGGGCTGCTGGGCTCCTGCGGGCGGTATTTGATCACCAAACTGCTGGAGCGGTTCGAGCTCGCGTTTCCGCTGAGCACGCTCATATCCAACGTCGTCGCCGCGCTGCTGATCGGCCTGATCATCGGGATCGAACGGCAGCTGCCGTCGCTGTCCGCCGCGAAAAAGCTGTTCCTGGTCACGGGGATGCTCGGCGGGCTGAGCACGTTTTCCGCCTTCAGCCTGGAAACGGTCGGCTATCTGGAGGGCGGGCGCTACCTGCTGGCGCTGGGCAACGTTGGGCTGAACGTAGGCTTAAGCCTCCTGTTCGTGTTCCTGGGCCTGCTCCTCTCCCGGCTGTTCACGGCGGCATAAACCATACGACATGCGGCGGGTATCTAAAAGATGCCCGCTTCTTTTGTTCCGCCGGTTCGCCGATATGGTATGATA